>NZ_JASJEB010000043.1 GCF_030064895.1 Crocosphaera sp.
TGTCCTTGATTGATAATAGTTGATCTGATTAATTTCCCCCCGTCTCCCCATCTCCCCGTCTCCCCGTCAAACTCCAAGAATAAGTTTTTTGCAAAAATGGGATGCTCCCAAAGACAGGAGTTGATCTCTCTCAAAATGTAAATTAGTTATTATTTACTAACCTGATTTATCTAAATACAAATACTGTGGTTGATTTACCCAAGTATTGTCGTGTTTTTACTATTACTAAATTGATGAAAATGAAGATAAGATAAATTCATGTTGATTGAGAGCAGACCAATTTTACTGATGATACGATTTTAGGATATTTATTATCTTCATCTGCCGTTGCTCCGTCGAGATACACTTATAGCAATGGTCTGCTCCTTATTTATTTAAACCATATCTAATAACTTGTGTCATTTCATTTATCATTTAACATTTATCATTTATCATTCGTTTGAAAGTAGGCTTGAAACCTCTCTCAAACTTCTTTTTCCCTAAAGGGAGAGGTTTGAAACCAAAATGTTTAATGTTCAATGTTCAATGTTCAATGTTTGGTTAAGATGCTTTACCTTGACAGAAATGGGGTGGAATCATAGCTGATTCTCTCCTTTTTAAATTAAACAGAAGAATGATAAAATGGAATAGATTACATTATATTCTCAAGTATAAATGCTATGAGAAGATAACCAAGCGTGTGCCGATTAAGCCATGAGAAAAGGACATCTTGTCTTCCTTGTCTTGGTTTTGATTAGACTAATGTAGCTTGGTGGAAATAACCCACCAGTCGCAAAAGCCTAAAATCCTTACCAATCGATACTTTTGCCTTTTGACTTTTTACTTTTTACTTTCGCGTAGCGGCACTAGGCTCTATTCTTTACATTTGAATACAAAACTTCATATAAATTAACACTAAGGTTAGATAACTTGATGAAATGTAGCAATATAGGCACATTGACATATCATTTAATTGCTGTTTACCAAGTTTTTTAATAAAGATTTAAGATTTTGTCACATTAGCCCCTAGACAAACAAAAAGAAATTATTGTAAAAGGATAGCAAGTGAAACTAATCCCACTGTGAGATTAGTTAGGCTGTATTAATTGGGAGATGACCACCGTGTCTAACTTATTTCGTTCCCTACTCTTAAGTGTCTTGCTCAGTTTCGTTACCCCTGTCTTTTTTCTCGGGGCAGTTTTGGGAGCATTACTCACCCTCAGTTATATTCCAGGAATTGCCTTATTAGGTCAAATGGGACAAGAACTGGTTTTATCGTTTCTTTCCACCTTTGGAGAAGGATATCCCCTACAAGGAGTCTTAACCATCGGGGTAACTTGTGGAATGGTTGGCGGTTTATTCGATGTTTTTAATTTTTGTTTATATCAGGATATTCGTAGTCAATAGCTAATTAACTAAATACACCAAAAAAGAGGACAAAAATAATTGTCCCCAGAATATTGCGAGAATATTGGTTTAAATTTCTCGAACAACAGGCTTATTATCAATAATTTCACCCACTAAAACCACATCTGTCACCCCAACAAATAAACCATTTTCCAGAACACCAGGAATGTTATTAATGGTTTTTTCAAGGGTTGCAGGGTCGTCGATGCTGTCAAACTTAACATCAACTACTAAGTTACCTTGATCGGTTACCACAGGGCCAGCTTTTTTAACTCCCATGCGTAAATCTGGTTTGCCGCCTAACTGTTCCAACTTGCGCATCACAGGAACAACGGCTTTAGGGATAACTTCCACTGGCAAAAGAAAAGTTGAACCCAACTTATCCACCAGTTTACCGCCATCAACAACTACAATAAACTCTTCTGCCAAACTATCGACAATTTTTTCTTGGGTATGTGCCGCGCCACCACCCTTAATTAAATTCTTTTGAGGATCAACCTCATCAGCCCCATCGATGGCTACGTCGATGCGATCGACCACATCTAGGGTGCTTAAAGGGATATTATACTTTCTCGCCAAGACTTCTGCTTGAAACGAAGTGGTAACACCAACAATATTTTTTAAGTCTCCCGATTGCAAGCGTTCACCAATATATTGTATGGCGTAGGCAGTGGTTGAACCTGTCCCTAAACCAACAATCGAATCTGACTTAACGCGGGCTGCTGCTGCTTTACCCACCTCTTGTTTCATCATCACAACCGGATCTGACATGGACGATTTCCTATAATAATCAATGGTGTCATTTTATACAGTTTTGAGAATTAAGAATAGGGGATAAGTTGGCCTTCAATCAACTATTTCAGGCCACTGAGTCAATCCCTTATCTTTTGTCCAATCCTTAATTATTAGAAGAAGCGGTCAACATTTCTTTGAGTTGAGCTAATTGATCAGCCCAACGGGGATCGGGTTGAAAGCTTTCGTTAGAAGAACCGCCACTGGATGAGGTAGAACGATTATTGCGTTTTTTGCCACCACCTTTTTTGGACTTGGTTGGTGCAGGTTTACTTTCTACATTTTCCTCTTCACCCTCTTTCCCTTTGCTACGAGGTAATGCCTTCTCAATTTTGAGAGGATTATCCATGAAAGTCTGACCATTGTATTTTTCAATAAATGCGTCAGCTAATTCGTCATTGGGAACGGTAACGAAGGCAAAACCACGACATTTGCCGGTCTTGCGTTCTTTAATGACCTTAATAGATACGATTTCGCCCCCATCCACGAATAATTCTTCTAGGGTTTGACGTTCTAGATTGTCCTTGGGTAAATTACCTACATATAAGCGAATAGGCATTTAAGAGATACCTCCAGTAATTGAGTTGATAAAAAACTTGCTCAAGCTGCCTGTTTGGGGGCTCGTTTGGCTAAAAGTCCATAGAAAATAAGAAACGACTCTACTATGACTTTCCAAGCCATAAGAAAGGCTTAGTTGCCCCTTATTGGCTTGTGCCATTGAAATCACTTTTTCTTTAACGATACTAAGATCAGACGATTGCATCATTGAGACTTGGCTTTTTCCTGTTCTATTGATAGAAATGGATTGAACGGATAATGCCCTATTAGATTATTACAGATTGTATAGACGATTCGTCAAATTATCCTCTAAAAAAAAAATAATTTTCTTATCAGCTAATTAGATAGCTTGACTCGCTGCTATCTATTATCCACTGTTTCTTGCCTAAAAGCTAGGGTTAAACTTTCTGTATATTGTTATCTTTTCAGTATATTTTTACCACTATTGTTCACTTTGAGCAACTTTTTGTTAAAAAACTTGCTAAAAATGATGTTGTGTGCATAGTCATGCAACTTGCCTGGGTACTCTAAAAACGAACAAGGAACTTTGACCCACAAGGATGAGTCACCGTATTTCACACACAAGGTAGACATTCTGTCAATTCTTTGTTACATTACTTTATTATTGAAGGTAAGTTATTGAATTAACTGCTCACTCAAGTATTGCAACAGCAAATCTTTGATTAAATAAGGAGCCATTATGGAAAACACTTCATGTAATTTAACATTAGAACAACAATTTGAAATGAAACGGATGCGTGATGCTGCCAACCAAATGAGTCGGGAGCAAGCATTAGATTTATTAATGCAAGCATCAAGATTACTAATGGTTAAAACCAATGTTATTCGCAATTTGGGCAAATAACTCCTTTTTTAACCGTTAATACCGAGCTAATTTTTAATTAACATAGAGAGGTCATTATGGACGCAAAAGCATTTGAATTGTCCCTAGAACAACAATTTCAACTCCAATGTTTACAAAAGGAGTTCCAAGACTTAGAAAGAGACCAAGTCATCGATTATTTAGTTGAGACAATGCAGCAAATCATGGCTAGAGACAATCTGATCAGAGATTTGATGAAAAACGAACTCTTCTAGTGTCTTTAGATTAGACATTCTCCATCTCGTGTCAAGCTTCTGCTTCATGAAACCTACACAAACCTACACGGGTTTACTGCTCAGTCCCTATGTCGACCGATGTAGACGACTCCTTATAGTCCACAGGAGTTCATCGATAAGCTAACGGCGTTTTCAACAAATTATTGTTGTTTTTCGAGATTAGTAACAGGTTTCTAGAACTTATTGATAGTTTCTTTCCTTTACTTTTTCCAGCTTGGTCTTCACTCATTTGAGGAAGGATAACCTGAGTAAGCCTCTGTTGTAACCGTAGTCATTCTAGCACTTAATTTCAAGGTAAGTCAATGTTTGACTGATAAAGGTTTGTTAATAAAGACTAGACACTAGGTCTAGTATTGTAGAGATTTTTTTCTTGTAGAAAAAGCTATTATCTTCTACGCAAATGCAGAAGAGGGACAAGGGGTGTTGGGAGGTCAATCTATAGCTCGAGACTCTATGCTAAGGAAATGTTATTTTAATTTTTTCTTCGCCAAACCCGAAACATCAACCCCAAACAGACTAAAATGTAACCCGATGTGAGCAGGCCGTTAAAATATAGTAATCGGAATGTAAGTGTTTCCGATGTTTGTAAAGAGCTTAACCAGAGTAAGCTATAAGCTATTGCCCAAATAAAGGTTAGTTTGAGGGAAAAACGACTGGCCGACAATACTTTATTGCTCCCTTGATGATGGTAAACTGTCCAAAGCGCAGGAACCCAACCAACTACAGGGATAAGACGGGTTATTTGTGCTAACTTTTCTAGTTTTTGCTCTTGAAATGGATCATTATGGCGATTCTTCATTATTCTAGCCCTTAAATGATGGACAATTGATAAATAATTAATTGATTATATTTTGATAATATGGAAACACCTTTGAAAAGGGATCTTAGTGCCATTATCCTTGCAGGAGGAAAAAGTTCTCGTATGGGTAAAGATAAAGCACTGATAGAGATACAAGGTGTTCCCTTATTACAGCGTACTGCTACCTTTATTAAAGGATATGCTAACCCAGTTTATATTATTACCCCTTGGATAGAACGTTATCAAAGGATTGTTCCTGCAAACTGTCAGTTATTGCGAGAAAATTGTCCTTCTGGGAAAACTCAAGGTCCCTTAGTCGGATTCGCTCAAGCATTAGTTTATGTTAAGACAGAATGGGTTTTGTTGTTAGCCTGTGATTTACCTAATCTAACCATTCAAGCAGTAGAAGAATGGTTAAAACAGTTACAGAAAGTTGATGATCAGGCCATCGCTTGTTTACCCCGTCATCAAAAAGGATGGGAACCCTTGTCTGGGTTTTATCGTTCTTCGAGTTTAACTTCCTTAGATAGCTTTATTCAAGCAGGAGGGCGATCATTTCAACAATGGTTACAACTTCATTGTGTTCAAGAATTATTGGTGAGCGATCGCTCAGTTCTTTTTAATTGTAATACCCCGATGGATCTTACAAGAGTGACATTCTCGCACGCTAACTACGTTTAGGGTACTTGACCATAGACATTTGAGTATTTTTTGTCTTAATATGGATGTACGATACGCCTGAATAGCGAGAAGAAGATTAATGTCAACAGTAACCGAAAATGATCTCAAACGACTGGAGGAATTGATCAACAACCGTTTTGATCGCTTAGAAGAGGGACAAAAAGCTTTAGAAGAGGGACAAAAAGCTTTAGAGAAAGGACAAATAGAGATAAAAGAAAGATTAGCAGTCATCGAAACTCGTCAAGAAGACTGGAAACCATCCATTGACAAAATATCAGATTTAGCTGAAAAAGTCGGAGAATTAAAAAATTGGAGACAAATAGTAATTATCGCTATTACAGCAAGTATTAGTGGTGTTGTTGGTTGGGTACTTCGGGGAGGAACTTTTAAACCCTAAATTAATCTAATTTAAGATTTTTCATTAATTCAACCAAAAAATCTTTCTTTGTGTTGGGTGTAAACGGGGACTTTGTTCTTCCATCACTTTATCAATTTTATGGGGATCAAAATTGTGTCGAAAATCATCCCTTAACTGAGAAACTCGTTTTTCTGTTTCTTCTACTTCTACTCTAATCTCTTTTAACTGCGCTTTTTGTGACCATTGATGGGGAATTAATTGAAATAAGCTAACCATGGCCACGGCAGATAAAATGCCATTAATTGCTAATTTAATTGTGATTTCTGTGGCTACCCATTGATGTTCAGAGTTAGCAGTGGCAACTGGTTGACGACGGGAACGACGTTGTCTAGACATGGATGTATGTTAAACAGATAACTTTTCTATAACAATCTATCCACCCCAAAGAAAAACCGAAAACAATGGCTTTTATTGGGATGAATAGCTATCTGTTTTATTAAACGAAACAGTTACTTATAAAGTTCCGTGGCTAAGCGAAAAGCGAGAAAGCCGGGAAGCAAAGAAATCAGTAAAGCAATTACAATTTGGGTTTCAGATAACATCGATAGTGATCTCCTAGAATCGGATTAGTTTTATCCTTACTTTGCATCATCAATGCCTCTTTGTGAAACATTCTGTTACAAAGGTTTAACTTTTCTTGTCTACAGGCCCTCTTTACGAACCATGAGGACAGGACAGTTTGCTTTAACCCGAACATAATCTGATAGAGATGTTCCTAAGAGGCGATCCAAGTCTGGTATTGCTTTGGCGATGGAAGGACGGCGATCGGGCGATCCCAACAACAGTAAGTCCACGTTGTATTCTTCTGCCAAACTACAGATTTGTTCGGCCGGCCGACCCCCTGTGACAGCACAACGATAAGGAATACCCATCCGTTTCACTTTTTGCGCTGCTTCTGAGACAATGGGGTTATTCTCCATTTCTGCTTTTGAGAGAGGCAGTAAGTCTGATTTAATATCAGGGTTAACCCTACCAAGGATTAATTCTGCTCCTTGATAGTCTCGTAATAGATACAAGGCTAAATCTAGGGCATATTGGGACGCAGGAGACTTATCTAGGGCAACCATGACCCGTTTAATCTTTTTCACATAGACATCATCCTTAACCAACAACATGGCGTGATTGCTGAGTTGGAAGACGTATTGACTGACAGATTGGTTTAAGATGGCTTGGAGACGTTGTAGACCCCGTGAACCCATAATAATTAAATCGGCATCGATCTCATCAGCAACCTTACAAACGGTGTCTTTGGGGTCTCCTTGGCGTAGCATGGTGGAGACACGAGTGGGATCTAATTCCAGTTTTTCGAGGGTACTGGCCACCAATTTTCCCCCTTCTTCCCATTTATCGCTGATTTCCGTGGTGGTGATCTGAGGAGGGACAACGTGCAGAATATTCAAAGCTGCTCGTTGAATAGCAGGAAGATCCATCAACACTTCCAGCATTTCTTGGGTTTTTCCTTTTCCTGATTCAGTATATAAGATTTTTTCGAGCATGGATTGAATCTCAATTATTAACCATGATTAACTGTTTATTACTATTAGAATACTGCTATTTTTTGCCATTATATTTAACATTTTATTAAGCTCGAATGGTCTCTGATAGGTCTACACCCCTTAAGTTAGTTTGTTCTAGATTGGTTCCTACTAAATTTGCTCCCCGTAGGTTGACTCCTTCTAGGTTGGCATAACTGAGATTAGCATAACTCAAATTTGCTCCTTGTAAACTCGCTCCTTGTAGGTTAGCGTGGGCTAAATTACTCCATCTTAAATCCAGGCGATCGCCTTTAATTTCTTGTAGATTGGCATGAACAAAATAACTATGACATAAATGGCATTGAATCAATTGTGCCTGAGATAAATTAGCTCGATAAAAATAAGATGATTGTAATTCAGCTTCATACAAACTAGCTTGGGAAAGATTGGCTTCACAAAAGTTAGTTTCTTGTCCATAAACTTCACTTAAGTTAGTACGATTGAGTTGAGCTTGACTAAAATTTGCTTTTTGGATTTGACTATTTCTTAGGGATGTTCCAATTAAATTTGCTTGATATAAATGAGCTTGAATTAAGTTACTTTGGCGTAGATTTGCTCCCATTAAGTTAGCTTGTTTGAGGTTGGCGTAACTGAGGTTTGCTGCGGTTAAGTTGGCCTGGTTTAGCTGTGCTTTTTCTAAGTTTGCCTGGATGAAATTGACTCTTTCTAAATTAGCTTTACTTAAATTAACTTGGCGAAAATTCCCTTGTTTAAGATTTTTTCCTCTTAGATCAATTTCTTGTAAATCTGGGCTAATTTGAGGGTTATTTTTTCGCCAAACCATCCATATATTTTCTTTTTCTAAGATTGCTAAATGTTCTTGATTGGCCATAATTATACTTGCTTTTTGAATTGCCTTTATTAATACTTTACCAAATTATGGTAAGGTTTGACTTTTTTTTATATATTTTAGACATATATTTTCAAATTAAACAAATATGCTAAGATGACAAAGATCAAGATTGTCGTGACAATTATTTGAGGAGAATTAACAATAATTATGTATAGTGTTGCTAAATGGTCAGTAGCAGATTATCACAAAATGATTGAGGCGGGAATTTTAAGCGATCGCAGTGTAGAATTAATCTCAGGAGAAATACTAGAAATGAGTCCAGAAGGTCCTTTTCACCACTATCTTAATATTAGTATTGTTGAGTATCTACGGTCACTGTTAGGAACAGAAGCTGTTATTAGTGAGGGACATCCTATTACTTTAACTGACTCGGAACCAGAACCAGATATTGCTGTTGTTCGTTCCCCTTATAAATTGTATCTTAATCATCATCCTTACCCAGAAGATATTTACTGGTTAATTGAAATTGCTGATAGCACTTTAGGCAAAGATTTAGGTATTAAAAAAACAATTTATGCTACCGCTAATATTCAAGAATATTGGGTAATTGCTCTCAATTCAAAAACATTAAAAGTCTTTCAATATCCTGAAAATAATGATTATAAAATCAAAAAAGACTATAATAGTGGTTTTGTTTCTCCCTTATCCTTTCCTGAAATTAAAGTCTCTGTTAATACACTATTAGGAAATTAGATTAAGTATGTCAATTACGAGAAAAAAACCAAGTTATTACAATCATAACGGATTTTTAATGCCGATGGGATTCCCCGTTGAAGGGTTTACTTCTGCACTAAAATATCAAGCACAACCGTCAGATATTTTTCTTGTTACTTATCCTAAATGTGGTACAACTTGGACACAATATATTCTATTGTTAATGCAGCATAAAGGAAAACCTTTATCCCCCTCAGAAAAATTAGAAACTTATATCCCTCATTTAGAAGAAGTAGGAAAAGAATCTATAGAAAAGTTACCTCAACCTAGAGTTATAAAAACCCATTTACCTTATAATTTAACCCCTTATCATCCACAAGCAAAGTATATTTATGTTGCTAGAAATCCTTTTGATTGTGCGGTATCATTTTATCATCATACTCGGGGTTTTATTAAACATTATAATTTTGCTGATGGAAGTTTTAATGACTTTTTTGAATGTTTTATAAGGGGAGAAGTTGACTTTGGAGATTATTTTGATCATTTAATTCCTTGGTATGAACATAAAGATGATGAAAATGTTTTATTTTTTACCTACGAAAGCATGAAAGTTAATCTTAAGATAATAATTATAAAAATAGCAAACTTTCTAGGAGGAGATTATTTAAACTGTATAGAAAATGAGCAAATTTTAAACAAAATTATTGATAATAGTTCGTTAAAAAACATGAAAATCAATCAACAGCGTTGGTCTAGTAAACGTCCTGAAAATATGCCATCTTTTATTAGGAAAGGAGAAATAGGAGACTGGAAAAATTATTTTTCGGATGAACAGCAGCAAAGATTGAAAGAAAAGTTTATGATGAGATCTGCTGGAACTAGATTAGAAAATATTTGGTTAGATAAAGGTATTTTTTAGATAATTAACTATTCTAAAGCCATCAACTTTTTAACATCAATTTCTACTTTTGGGAAAGCAAGAGGATTGATAATTTCTTCTTGATATGTTTTGGTGATTTTATAATCATCTGCTTGAGGATTTTGGAAAACGTATAATATTTTATTCTTAATATCAATTACCCAGTATTCAGTAATATTAAATTTAGCATATAAAGCCTTTTTGTCTATTAAATCTTTATTAAGGGTACTATCTGCAATTTCGATAAGCCAATAAATATCTTCAGGATAGGGATGACGATTAAGATATAAAGTATCTGGACTGCGAACAATGGTAATATCTGGTTCTGGTTCTGAATCTAATAATGTGATGGGATGAGATTCCATAATTTCTGCTTCATTGCCTAAAATTGATCGTAAGTATTTAACCCCTCGATGATTTAGAAAACGATGAAAGGTTTCTTCAGGACTCATTTCGATAATTTCTCCTGAAATTAATTCTACATGATGATTATTGATAATTCCAGCTTCAATCATGCGGTGATAATCTTCTATTGTCCATTTCATTAAAGTGTATGTGGTCATATCATTAAACCTGTTAAAACAAGTTGAGAAAGATTATTATAAAGAGATGTTTTAATTTATAATATTTTATTTATTTTGATCAACCTGAAAAAATGCTCCTAAAATTCCACCAAACCAACCTAAAGTAGTAAAAAATACGTTTTGCATAAAATCAGGTGTTGATTTATCTGGATAAACCAAAGAATAAATAAAGATAAAGACAAACGAAGTGATACACACCCCCATTAATAGTTTGTTGATCTGAGTAATAATTCTAAGTTTTATTTCTCTCTCAGTAAGTTTTATTTCTTTCTCAGAAGGCTCCTCTGTATTAACTTCATTAATCTCAATGATCCTAGTTGCATCAACATTGACTTTTTCTTGATTAAAATTAGTTTTACCTAACCAAATAAACCTAATATATTTAGAGAAAAACTCTGTTAATTTATTCATTATTTCCTATTACTCCTAACTAGAGGTATCACAAGATCCTGGACACTGATAAATCCATCTTTTCTCTTGTCCATCAAACATTACTTTATTTTGGTTAAGAATATCTCTACCAATTAGTCCATAGCTTTTAGGAGTAGCTATCACTTCAATATTAGAAAAGCTCTCATCTCCCAATCTAATATTAACAAAATAAGTTGTTCTTTCAACAGTAGTATCGTTAACACCACGAACATTAACGGAACTATAGTTTAATCCACCTAGTTGTTTAATTTTTTTTTCTGGCAAACAAGTCATCACTGCTGCAGTATCAAAAATAGCATCAATATCTATCTTTTTTGAATCATCAGATGGGTTAAAGACTGTGATAACAGTATCTGGACTGGGTAAATCTTGATGTTGAAGATTTCCATATTTTCCTTTTATGGGCATGGGAATGATTTTGTGAAAAACTAAATATTCTTCATGATAAGACCACGAAGAATACCATGATAACAATATTTCTAATGAAAATCAAAACCTTGTCTTAAGTCGTAAGTTAGACAATATTTTTTGATTATCAAATAAATTTCAAAACTGAGTTGTTATTAACAATTTAGACTAGCTCATAATAGGGTAACTCAATGGTATCATTATATTGTTGAATTTTTTTTAAAAAACAGGATTCTTTAGGATGATGGTGTTGTAGTCGTTGAAGTAATTTTGTTTTATTCAAATCACTATCAATAATGTTTCCATTTAGAAAAGCAATATACTGACCTTTATATTGATTTAATGATTCCTTTGAATTAATCAAATTTTCATAAGCTTGAACATTAGGATCTAATTTTTTGTAAAGTTTTTCAAGTTCATCTCGAGTATCTTGTAAACCCGCTTCTAAAACTTGTTCATGGGCTTCTAAAACTCCAAGTGCATGCTTCAAAATTTCAGGTTCTATTTTACTACGAATAACTTCTTTTAAATCTGCTTGTTTGTGGATAAAACCATCAGCATTCAAGTTATTTGCAAGTGTTTCATATTGTTGATGAGCAGATAGAACAAACACAGGAATATTACTATTAATTCCTTTGATTTCTTCTAAAGCATTCAATCCTTCTTGTTCTCGACTTTCTCCCATGTGTACATCAAGAAGAAAAAAGTACGATTCTTGATCACCTGCTGGAGAAACTGTTGTTTGTGTCTTATCAATTAGAGAAACTGCTGTTTGTGTATTATCGATTAAGGTAACACGAAAATTCAACTCTTCTTCTAAAATATCTTTGACCGTGTTTTGAATTACACTATCATTTTCCATTAAAATGACTTCTACTCTTGGTCTTGGAATCAAAGGAAAAACCATTTTAAAACCTCCTTAAAAATAGAGAAACTAAGTTTATATAAGTAGTTAGACAAAGTTAACATGAACTATGAAATCAATGAACAGGAAATAAGCACAAGACAATAGTTTAAGCTTAATTGATCTGACACTTGCCAACACAAAATCTTCTATCTATGACTACTGATAACACATTTTCCTAAGATTTTGTTGTTATGTAACGTCTCAGAGGGATTTTAACATAAAATTTACTTCCTTTTCCAATTGTAGAATTAAAATAGATTTTCCCACCATATTGATTTAGTATTTGCCGCACAACATATAGACCTAATCCCGTACCGCCTTCACTTTTTTTCGTTGTAAATCCTTTCTCATATACTCGCTCACCAATATCATTACTAATCCCTATTCCATTATCTTCAATAGTAATTAAGATATATTCAATTGTTTGCGACCTGTCAATACAGGTTTCAATGGAAATCTCTCCTTTTTTGGGTGCGGCTTTATGAATAGCTTTTTCAGCATTAGTCAGCAAATTGAAAATAATATGTTTGATTTTTCTCTCATCAATAGCAATAACAGGAATTGTATCATCAGATTTTAGATTAACTTCAATGTCTAAATTACTTAAGTCAAACCAAAAATTTTGAATAACTTCTTTGATGGCTACATTAACATTAACAGAAATAGGTTCATCTGTTTTTAAGTCATTAATTACTTCTTTAATACGTCGATTGATAAACTGCATTTGTTTTTCAATTAAATCTCTATTTCTATTGCTTAGATTACCATTATGAACTAATTTTTGACAAACCTGATAAAAGTTAATTAATTCGGTTTTGTATTGATGTAAAATCCTATGAGATAAATTATCAATACTTATCAAAAGAGATATATTTCGCTGATTATTAAGCATTTCATTGATTTTTTTGAGTATATGAATAATTTTTACCCTAGAAATAATTGCTGCTGTTAAAAAGGCGATTTGCTCTAGAAAATTTTTATGATCTTGATAAAATTTGTGTTTATATTGGGTATAAACAGATATAGTTCCAACGCATTCATCTTGGACATATAAAGGAAGACAAGCAATAGATTTAAGATGATTATTTTTAATCCATTCTTGATTATTAAATCTTTTGATTTCAAACTCATTAATATCCTCAATATATATAGGCTTTTGGCTTTCATAAACTTGTCCAACAATCTTACTTCCCGCTTTCACAGAACCATCTTTTCTTCCTTCCCAAGAAATATTATGAGTGCTAGATCCAATTTTAAGATATAAATCATTGTTGTCATCAGGAATACGAATAATACATACTTGATAAGGCAAAAAATCTGCTGTTAAACTTTTTCCAACTAGATCATAAACTTCTTGTAAATTAAAGTTTCTTTGGGAACGTTCTAACTCAACTAATTTTTTAATTAATCTTTTATCAATGCCTAAAGATTGTTTTTGCTTAAATAAAGAAATAAAATCAGCAACCACTCTACCAATCATCATTAACCAATAAACATCTTCTCGTTTAAATCTTTTTGATTTTCTTTTATTAAAAACTGTAAGGGTACCAAAGGTTCGATAGGAACCATTTAGAGGAACTGAAATTCCGCACTTTAATTCACCTAATTTTTCTTTATACAAATCTCCATTTACCATTGAATATTCCTTCTCAAGGTTATTAGAATATTGGGGATCTCCATGACCATACTCAGCATCATAAGGAGGAATAGCTTTTCCTGAAAAACTTTCTCCTGGTAGATATTGTTCATCAGGAAACCAGGAATTATCTATTTTATTTCCATCTTTATCAATGCCATCAATTCCTATTCGTTTAATTATGCCATCTTTAGAAAACAAAAATAAAGAAGCAACTTGAACATTCAATTGTTTACGAACTTCAGCTAATGCCATCCTAACAACTTCATCAATACTCTGACAGTGCGTTAAATTCTTACTAATATCATTGAGATTTTTTAATTCTTGACGAAGTTCTTCAGTGTTCATTTTTAATACTCAATGTAATTTCTGACAATCCACGTTCTACAATATTAAACAGCCCAAAAAGAAGATTCCTAACAGTGGGACAAATTGTTACTTTATTTAACTTCCAAAAGGTTATACAATCATGCTTTGGCCTTATAAAACCCCTGGTATTCCTGATAATCTCTTTGCAAGACTACCAGGTATCCCCCTCAGTAAACGAGAAGTGCGTCTACTGCTCATTTCCGCCTTAAGATTGAAACAAAACTCAGTAGTGTGGGATATTGGTGCAGGAACCGGTACTATTCCCGTTGAACTTGGCCTATTATGCCCTGATAGTCAAATTATTGCAGTTGAACGAGACGAAGAAGTGGTTAGTCTCATTGGTCAAAACTGCGATCGCTTCGGTGTAAAAAACGTGAAGATTTTTGAAGGACAAGTCCCTAACTGTCTCAACGAACTAGATCCATTACCTGATCGCATCTGCCTCGAAGGGGGAAAACCCATCAAAGATATCCTAACAGAACTTTGGCAACGATTAAAGCCCGAAGGAAGGCTAGTAGCCACTGCTTCTAACTTAGAAAACCTTTATCTGATTTCAGAGGGTTTATCAGCCCTCCAAGCGCGGAATATAGAGGTAGTTCAAGGAGGGGTGAACCGTCTCGAAACCAGAGGAATTTCTCAAACTCTGGCTGCGGTTGATCCGATATTTATTCTCAGTGGTGAAAAATTTTAAGGTTTTGTAGGATAGAAAAAGAGGCAATTACTAAGAATTCTGGAAAATTGGTCGGGTGAAGGGAAAAAAATTTGTTAACCTTTCATAAGGAATCCTTAATCTTATTGGTTCATAACTCCTCACCTTAATCTATTTCTATCATTATGCCTTGGACTCGAATTATTACGGCCATTGTTGCTATTTTCCTCGCCTTGGGAATGTTAATTGTCGGGGGATGGTATTTTACCGTCGGACTCTGTGTTATCGTCTTTTTGGGACAACTGGAGTATTTTCAATTAGTTCGCGCTAAAGGGATCGCCCCGGCAGCGAAAACAACTCTGGTGGTATCTCAAATATTATTGATCAGTTCCGCCATCGCCCCACCCCTGACGGACGCTTTATTTCCCTTAACTGGGGCTTTAATCTGTTTTTACCTATTATTTCAGCCAAAATTAGCCAGTATTGCTGATATTTCCACCTCAGTCTTAGGACTATTTTATGGAGGTTATTTACCAAGTTATTGGGTAAGATTACGAGTAGGTTTTGCCCATGCTGTTCCTACTGTGGATGTAGCGAGTAGCAATTTACCGTTTATGGGTTATTGGCCGGAATCCTGGACCGAACCCAAATTATTTCCCCCTGCTTTAACCGTCACTTGTTTAGCGTTTGGTTGTATTTGGGCGGCGGATATTGGGGCTTATATTATGGGAAAATGGTTAGGGAGAACCCGTCTGTCTGATATTAGTCCCAAAAAAACAGTAGAAGGGGCATTATTTGGCTTATTAGGAAGTATTATTGTTGGAGAAATTGGTGCTTGGTATTTGGGATGGCCTTATTGGTATTTAACAGGAATGGTTTTAGGGCTATTAATTGGTATTGTTAGTTTATTGGGCGATTTAACAGAATCGATGATGAAAAGAGATGCGGGAGTTAAAGATTCTGGTCAATTAATTCCTGGCCATGGTGGCATTTTAGATCGAACGGATAGTTATGTTTTTACTGCCCCTTTAGTCTATTATTTTGTTACTTTATTCTTACCTTTATTACAGTAAATAGAGTTAACTGTCTTAACAGTGTCAACCTCACTCCTGCCTCCTGCCTCATGCCTCCTGCCTCATCTCAATCCCTAATCCAGCTAAATTATTAAGGCTTAATTTTCCTTCTTTTAGACTAACTCCTTGAAAGGGATCATCTATTAAGTTTAAGTGACTATCTAAGTCTAAATAATCAGCATAAGCAGCTAAATGAGTCATAGCAGTATTAGCTAAACTACTATCAGAATAACAACCATACATAACTTGTAATTTACAAGTTTTAGCTACGGCGATCATTCTCATTACCTCACTTAATCCTCCTGCTTTCATTAGTTTAATATTAATGCCATGAATATAGGGAGATAGTTTGATAATATCTTCACTTTGAAAACAACTTTCATCCACAAAAATAGGTAAAGGCGATCGCTGATATAATTGGGGTAAATTGCCCTCATCTCCTACTTTTAAAGGTTGTTCTAAATATTTAACATTTTGTTTAGCTAACCAATCACTCATAACAATAGCTTCTTTTAATGTCCATCCTCCGTTAGCATCTACTGTTAAAGGAAGATGGGGAGTTGCTTCACGGATAGCTAAAATCATCGCTTTATCTGCTTCTATTCCCTCTGGAGAACCCAACTTAATTTTTAATAGTTTTACATCCATAAAATTGAGCCAATTTCTCACTCTTTCAACTGCTTTTTCTGGGGAACTAATTCCAATTGTTACAGAGGTAGAAAAACAGCGATCGTCTTTTAATCCCCAAAGTTTCCAAAGAGGTAAATTAACCTTTTTTCCTAACCAATCATACAAAGCAGTATCAATGGCAGCGCGTAGGGAAGAATTCAGCTTACTTTCTAATAAAATGCTTTCTATTTCTTGTCTTTGTAAGGGATGATATTTTTCTAGATTAGGAATAATTTTTATTAATTCTTGTTTTAATTTTTCACTATTTATACTACTTTTTTTTGTTACTGAGAAAGGAGAAGCTTCGCCCCAACCTTCTATTTCTTCTGCTTCTATTTTGATCCATAAATTAGTATTTTTAGCAGTAGTTCCCCGACTAATGGTTAAAGGAAAGCGTTTATGAACGGTAAAAGGTTGAATGGTAAGACGCATCAAATTTACGAAAGTTTATTAACAAGCAACAAACCCTAAAAAATTAATTAATCAACTAAGGGAATATTTATTGTTACTGTATCATAAAAGCTAATCCATCAGGTAAATTTACTTATGGATTATTATCTGAGAGTCTTTAGCAGAAAAGAAGACAGAGAACACATTTCTATCCCATATCCATCCATTGAGGTTTAAATAATTATGTGTTTAGCGGTTCCTGGAAAAGTGGTTAGTATTAGTGGAGATGATCCCTTATTGAGAAAAGGAAAAGTTAGTTTTGGGGGAGTCATTAAAGAGGTTAGTTTAGCTTATGTTCCCGAAGTAAAAATTGATGACTATGTAATTGTTCATGTGGGGTTTGCCCTTAGTATTTTAGACCAAGAAGCAGCAGAAAAAAGTCTCGCCGAATTTCGAGAAATGGAAGCGATTTTATCAACAGACAATTGATAACTGTTAACTGTTAATTATCCAAACCGATAACCAAACCCCCGAACCGTAATTAAATATTGGGGTTGACTGGGATCTTGTTCCAATTTTTCCCGTAACCAACGAATATGAACATCAACAGTTTTGGTATCTCCTAAAAAATCCGGTCCCCAAATTTGTTCAATCAATTGGTCCCTTGACCAAACCCGACGGGGATAACTCATAAACAATTCTAATAAACGATATTCCTTAGGGGAAAGGTTAACTTCTTGTTCCCCTAGTGTCACGCGACATTCTTGGGTGTAGAGGGTAATATCACGAAACTGTTTAACAGAACTCGATGAAGAACTGGTGAAGTTTTGACGGCGAATTAAAGCCCGACAACGGGCGACTAATTCTCGCATACTAAAAGGTTTAGTCAAATAATCATCCGCCCCCACTTCTAAACCCAAGACACGGTCAGTTTCGCTGGCCTTGGCACTGAGAATTAAAATAGGAATAATATTGCCGTGATAACGCAAGAGACGACAGATATCTAAACCATTCACTTGAGGTAACATCAAATCTAAAACCAACATATCAAATTCCGTTGCTGTTGCCGTCGGATTTTCCTCTTCCTGTTGTAATAGATTGAGTGCCGTTCTTCCATCGCTAACTGCGGTGATGTCATAACCTTCCTCTTCCAAGGCCAGGACAATCATATCTCTGATCACGTCTTCATCTTCCACCACCAGGATGCGGTGAGTGTTGACTACAGAAGAGTTAGGGGGATTTTGATTGGTATCAATAGACAACATAATTAACCTAATTTGTGATTCTATGCCAATATAGACAACAAAACTAAACCGTTAGAATGGAAAACATTCTCATCCTTGTTATACCACTGAATCAGGATTAAGTACTATGTTGCTACATTTAATGACCTGGCCCGAAGTCCAAGACTATTTACAAACCAATACAGGGATAATTCTTCCCATTGGTTCAACCGAACAACACGGACCAACCGGGTTAATTGGAACCGATGCAATATGTGCAGAAGCGATCGCTAAAGGAGTAGGAAAAGCGACTCAAACCGTAGTTGGACCGACGATTAATGTAGGGATGGCGTTACATCATACGGCCTTTCCTGGCAGCATGAGTTTACGACCTAGTACCCTGATTCAAGTAATCCTTGATTATCTTACCAGTTTAACAGCAGCCGGATTTACTCGTTACTTTTTTATTAATGGTCATGGCGGTAATATTGCCACTTTAAAAGCTGCTTTTTCTGAAAGTTATTATCATTTATCCCATCTCAATCTGCCCCAAGCAGATCAAGTTCGAGCTAAGGTAGGGAACTGGTTTATGTGTCGTTCAGTTTACCAAAAAGCTAAAGAATTATATGGAGCTCAAGAAGGATCTCATGCGACTCCTTCTGAAGTAGCTGTAACTCAATTTGTTTATCCTGAGTCTATTAAAAATGCTTCTTTATCTCCTGATGTTAATTCGGGTTATCCTATTTATGGAGCAACGGATTTTCGCGCCCATTATCCTGATGGTAGAATGGGATCAAATCCAGCTTTAGCAACCCCCGAACATGGTAAAGAATTGTATGAATTAGCTGTTAAAGAATTGAGTGAAAGTTATTTGAAATTTGCTCAAGCTGATTAACTTAAATTAGAGTTTTCTAACTGTTTAGAATCTTGTTGATTCTCAAACCCGTAACGTTCTCGAATTAAATAGAGAGGACGTTGTTTGGTTTCTTCATAAATACGGCCTAAATATTCTCCGAGTATTCCTAATGTAATTAACTGTACACCCCCAATAAAGAGTATTGTAACCATCAAAGACGCATATCCAGGCACATCGATGCCTAAAATAATCGTTCTAATAATGAGAAAACTACCATAAATAAAAGCTAATAAAGATAAAACAACTCCTAAATAACTCCAAACTTTTAAAGGCACTAAACTAAAAGAAGTAATCCCATCTATGGCAAAATTCCATAACTTCCAATAATTCCATTTGGTCGTCCCTTGGAGTCGGTTGGGGCGATCGTATAATACATAAGTCTGTTTGAAACCAACCCAAGCAAATAACCCTTTCATAAAACGAGTCCTTTCCGGCATGGTTTTGATCGCTTCTATAACTCGTCTATCTAGTAAACGAAAATCTCCAGTATCACGGGGAATAGGAACACTACTAATACGACCAATTATACGATAAAAGGCATTAGCTGTTGTCTTTTTAAACCAACTTTCTCCTTGTCGTGAACGACGTTTTCCAGAAACAACATCGTACCCTTCTCGCCATTTTTCAACAAATTGTTCGATTAATTCAGGGGGATCTTGTAAATCAGCATCAATAGGGATAATAGCCTTTCCTTGAGCGTTTTCTAACCCTGCGGTTAGGGCAATATCTTTGCCAAAATTACGAGAGAGACTAATAACTTTAATCTCTGGACAACGATGATGATAATTAATTAAAAGTTCTAGGGTTCGATCTTTGCTACCGTCATCTATACACACAATCTCATAGGATAAGCTTAGATGATTTAAAACCTTGAACAGCCTCTCAAAAAGCACATCAAGACCCTCTTCCTCATTGTAACAAGGCACAATAATTGATATTTCTACTTGATTAGGATTAAAAGACATAATGCTATTGCCAATTCTTAAGAGACTATATCTCGATAAATAAGTTAATTATGAAAGTTTTAGAGGATAAATTCTTCTGAGATATTTAAGAGAATATCAGTTACAATGACTGAATGCAAGTTAACAGAGTTTCTCCAGTTTTCTATGGACTATCAAGACGCAGGGGTTAATATTGAGGCCGGTCGTTCATTTGTCGATAAAATTCGTCGTTCTGTGGAGAGTACCTACAGTTCCCAGGTTTTAGGAGGATTAGGGGGTTTTGGAGGTTATTTTGAGTTACCCACAGGTTATGAAAATCCTGTTTTAGTTTCTGGTACCGATGGGGTAGGAACTAAGTTAAAAATCGCTCAAGCTATCAATTCTCATCATACTATTGGTATCGATTTGGTGGCTATGTGTGTCAATGATATTTTAACTTCTGGGGCTAAACCTTTATTCTTTTTAGATTATTTGGCTACAGGAAAATTAAACCCTCAACAATTGAGTGATGTGGTAACAGGAATTGTGGAAGGATGTCGTTTGAGTGGTTGCTCTTTATTAGGGGGAGAAACCGCAGAAATGCCGGGTTTTTATGGAGTGGGTGAATACGATGTGGCAGGATTTTGTGTGGGTATTGTGGAAAAAAGTAAACTGCTGGATGGTTCACAAATTCAGGTTGGTGATGTGGCTATTGGGTTAAGTAGTAGTGGAGTTCATAGTAATGGTTTTAGTTTAGTTCGTAAAATTGTTGAAGTTAATGATATAAACTGGAGCGATCGCTTTGATAAATTAGGTGAGAAAACTTTAGGAGAAGTTCTCTTAACACCGACACAAATTTATGTTCAACCTATTCTAGAAGCGTTAAAATCAGGTTCGGAAATTAAGGCTATGGCTCATATTACAGGAGGGGGTTTACCTGAAAATTTACCCCGTTGTTTAAAGGAAAATCAATCTATTAAAATTAATCCAGAAGCTTGGCCAGTTTTACCTATTTTTCAATGGATTGCTGATATGGGAAATGTTGAATCTTCTGCTATGTTCAACACTTTTAATATGGGAATTGGTTTCGTTATTATTGTTCCTAAAAATCAAGCAATTAGTACCATAGAATGGCTTAAAAGTAAAGATATATTAGCTTATGAAATAGGTGAAGTTATGGAAGGAAACAGAGAGCTAATTGGAATATAAGTAGTCGGACATAAATATAGCTGTAAAGCTACTCCTGCCTCCTGCCTCCTGCCTCTTCTCAACTGTAAAGTTTATTTTTTTGTTTCTGAAATGAGTTTTTTGGTGGATTATTTAGCAGCAACAATTCGTTTATCTATTCCTCTTGGTTTTGCTGCTTTAGGAGGAATGTGGTCAGAACGTTCTGGGGTTTTAAATATTGCTTTAGAAGGAATGTTATTAACAGGAGCTTTTGTGAGTGCTTCTATTGCTTTGCTAACTAATAATGCTTGGTTAGGATTAATACTAGGCTCTGTAATTGCTGGATTAGTTGCATTATTACACGCTTATTTATCTATTACTTTAAAAGTCAATCAAATTGTCTCAGCTTTAGGAATTAATTTATCTATAAGTGGATTATCTGCTTTTTTGAGTCGCCTTATTTTTTCCCAAAGAGCTACCAATACATTACCTAAACTATCCATTTTTGATTGGTTAACTTCTGAAAAATACAAGTTGATTTTATCTGTTGAAAACTTATTTGTATTTTTCTTGATTTTTTGTGCATTTTTTAGTATTCATATCTTATTTGATACAAATTTTGGCTTGTCAGTTAGAGCCGTAGGTCAATATCCCTTAGCCGCAGAAACAGCAGGAATTTCTGTTAACTTCATTCGTTATATTTGTGTAACTTTATCGGGGCTATTATGTGGAATTGGGGGAGCTTATTTAGCCCTAGTTCATATCCAATATTTTGCTGAAGGAATTGTCTCCGGAAAAGGATATATTGCCCTAGCTGCCGTAATTTTTGGAAGGTGGCACCCTCTGGGAATAATGGCAGCTTGTTTTTTATTTGGAGCAACAGAAGCCCTACAGTTAAGAATACAAGCTTTTAATCTCAATATTCCCTATCAATTTTTGAATGTGTTGCCATATCTTGTTGCTTTATTAGCATTATTAGGATTAGGGGGTAAAGTCTCCCCACCCAAAGCCTTAGGGATTGCTTACAATAAAGAAATTAGAGAATAATGCTATTACGAAATGCCACCATAAGCACAGTTTACGATAGAATAATCGAAATTTAAAAAATGCCAATAAATCAGATAGTGAGGAGTGTGTTGTGTTGAGGAAAGTCAAAAGGGAACAAACTAAGCCATTGAAGAAAAAAAAAGTAGTTTTTAGTCTAAAATCCCTACTGAAATTACTTTCACCCCTCATTGCTTCGAGTTTCTTAATCACACCCTCCCATGCACTCCTGGGTAGAGTAGGAGTAGTGAGAAGTCCCGAAAATCAACAACAGTGGACATCCATTCGGAATCGTCTCCTCGCCACCGGAATGCAATTTTGTTTGCTCGAAGCAGAAAATTGGCAGACAGCAGAAGACCTTAGAAACGTTCGCACCCTATTTCTGCCCAATATAGAAACCATTACCGGGCAACAGGCAGAAGCCATAGAAAATTTGGTATCAAGGGGCGGAAATCTGATTGTTAGCGGACCAACGGGTAATTTATCTGAATCTGCCGTTAGAGACCAGTTACGGGCTTTATTTGGGGCTTATTGGGGCTTTTCTACCTCCAGTCCTTCTACCATCAGAGTTCAAGATACCAGTCAACTTGGCTTCGTTAACCCGGCCAGTCTCAGTGGTTCTTTGATCGGGGGGGTGATCATTCCCAGTTCCCTTACTGCTCAACCCCTTGCTGTCTGGTTAACAGAAAACAAACCTCCGGCAGTCATGATCAATGAGCAAACCATTTTTTTAGGGTGGCGTTGGGGGTTTAATGGTGTAACCTCTGCCGCCTTTGATGTTACTTGGTTAAAAACTGTTTTAAATCGCTATGGTATCAACGAAACCAATCAATTAGTCGCAGAAAATAGTGGAGAAATTCCCCCTTGCAATATAGTAGATTTCAATACCCCTCAGCAATCTTCCCCCATTTTGCCCCCTGTATATCTTCCCCAACCAGAAAAACCTCAAACCACCCCAGAACAAACTTTAATTAAAATCGATCTCACCCCAGAGTCTTCTCTTCCCTCAGAAATTTTGATCAGCGATCGCCGTTCTCAAGGGTTGAATTATCGGCCAAATCCTGCCACAGTGCCGGGTATTTCCCCTCAACAAGCCCAAAACATGACAGAGGAGTTATCTAACCTCATTGTTCGCTTTGAAAGTACCCTGATCGCCTCCCTTGCCCATAACCAACCAATTTCCAACCAAAATAATTTAGCCCTGAGTCAGTCCCAAGAAGCTCTCAAGCAAGCTAAACTTAGTCTGCAACAATTTCAAGGATTATTACAACAAAAACAAGACAAACAAGCGCGACAAGTCTGGTTAAAGGCCCGTCGTAGTCTCTGGGATAATTATCCTAGCGATCGCTCTGTGGCTCAACCGGAAGTGCGGGCTATGTGGTTAGACCGGGGCAGTATTGTCAAAACCAGTTCAGAAGCGGAGTTAGCGGTATTATTCGACCGTATGGCCGAAGCTGGTATTAATACGGTTTTCATGGAAACTGTCAACGCTAGTTATCCTATTTATCCTTCTAAGGTAGCACCGGAACAAAACCCCTTAACTAAAGGTTGGGACCCCCTCAAAGTTGCCATTAAATTAGCCCACGAACGCAACATGGAACTTCATGCTTGGGTTTGGGTGTTTGCGGCAGCTAATCAAGGTCATAATAAGGTCTTAGAACAACCGAAAAATTATTTAGGGCCAGTGCTTTCCCGTAATCCTGATTGGGGAATAACGGATAAAAAGGGTAATTATTTTGATCAGGGGCAACAATTTAAAAAGGCTTTTCTTGACCCTGCTAACCCCAGAGTTCAAGACTATTTACTGTCATTATTTGATGAAATTGTTCGGAATTATGATGTAGATGGAATTCAATTTGATTACATTCGTTATCCCTTTCAACAACCGCAAATTAATCAAACTTTTGGTTATAGTAAATCCTCTCGTTATCTGTTTCAAGAAATGACTGGGGTTGACCCTATAGAAATTTCTCCCGGCCATCGTTTATGGAATCAATGGACGGAGTTTCGTGTTAATCAAGTTGATAGTTTTGTGGCCAGAGCATCTCGTCATTTAAAAAGGGTTAAACCTGAGTTAATTGTTTCTGCTTCTGTCTTTCCTATTGAACAAAGAGATCGCGTCTTTCGTTTGCAACAAAATTGGGAAGAATGGATGAGACAAGAATGGGTTGATATGATAGTTTTGATGACTTATGCTCTCGATACTGATAATTTGGAAGAACGGATTAAGTTAGTTTTTGATGATAGTTTATCTCGCTCTGCTTTAGTGATTCCTGGGTTACGTTTATTGAAGGTTCCTGACCCTGTGACTATCGATCAATTACAATTTGTTCGTAATTTGCCTATTAGTGGTTTTTCTCTCTTTGCTACGGAAAATTTGACTCCTTCTTTACAAGGTTTATTGAGTCGGGTTCAAAGTTCTGAAAATACCCAACCTTTACCCTATCGTCAACCTTTTAAAACGGCTTTATTCCGATATCAATCTCTACAAAAAGAATGGAGATTTTTAGCGGATAAACAAAGGTTAAAAATGGATAAAAACACCTTAAAAAATATTGATAATCAAGGACAAAATTTAGAAAAAGCTTTGGAACAACTAGCAATGAAACCATCACAGCAAAATTTAAAAATAGCTCAACAAACTTTAAGGGAATTTAAACAACAGTTTCCTAACTGGATGAGAAACCATAAACAAATTTATACTTATCAAGTTCAAGTTTGGGAAAACAGACTAGAAACTTTAGATAAATTATTAGTTTATGGAGAAAGAAAAATGATTAGCAATTCTCGACTAAGATAAGAACAATTATAGTAGTTCCCATACTTGTGAGGTACATAGTTTTCTAGTTTTAGGAGTTCGGAGTTCGGAGTTCGGAGTTCGGAGTTCGGAGTTCGGAGGAGCGATATTAGGTGTACCTCATGAGTCCGGGAAACGCTATAAGGTTGAATTTTATTATTGATGACACGACAAATTATCATTAATAAGTTAAGAATATTCGTTGTTCATGGGAATGATAATTTAGGAATTTAACCAAACTATAACCCGAACCACCCCTAACCCCTCCCAGGAGGGGAATAGGAGTAGAATATAGAATTAATTTTGTTGTTAATTATTCCTGATAATTAAAAGTAGGAATATGAAAAATGTAGTAAAATAAAACAATTACAGGCTTAATTTAGTTAAAAATTCATGTCTCAAACCTCTATTAATAGTCCTAGAATTTTTTGGAAAAATCCCCTCGCTTGGTTATCAAGTTTCTGGGAATTTTCTCGTCCTCATACCATTGTTGGTACAAGTTTAAGTGTCTTCGCTTTATATTTAATTGCTTTATCAACTGTAGATAGTATGGTTAATTTGGAAAATATTCAATATTTTTTAATTGCTTTATTTCCCTGTTTATGTGGCAATATTTATATTGTTGGATTAAATCAATTAGAAGATCAAGAGATAGATAAAATTAATAAACCTTACCTTCCTCTAGCATCAGGAGATTTTTCTCAGGTTCAAGGACGTTATATTGTCGGTATAACAGGAATTTTAGCTATAATTACTTCCTGGTTAGGAGGTATGTGGTTAGGGATAACAGTGGTTCTTAGTTTGCTTATTGGTACTGCTTATTCTTTGCCTCCCATTAGGTTAAAAAGGTTCCCTTTGTTAGCTGCTTTTTGTATTTTTACGGTTAGGGGAGTTGTTGTTAATTTAGGTGTATTTTTATACTTTATTTACTCTTTCACTACCACACCTTTTCTAGTGCCTGAAGTTTTAATTTTGACTGCGTTCGTGGTTATTTTTACCATTGCGATCGCCATATTTAAAGATGTTCCCGATCTCGAAGGGGATAAGGAATATAATATTAAAACCTTCACGATCATACTAGGAAAAAAAGCAATTTTTAAAATTTCTTGTGGTGTGATTATCTTTTGCTATTTAGGAATGATAACAATTGGATTTTTATCAAAGTTTAACATCAATCAAGTATTATTGATAGGTTCTCATATTGCCTTACTAATCTTACTATTATGGCGTAGTCAAAAGGTTGATTTAGAAAACAAAAATTCCATTGCTCAATTTTATCAGTTTATCTGGCGATTATTTTTCTTGGAATATTTATTATTTCCTCTTGCTTGTTTAGTTTGATGTAATGTAATATATAGTGTTTTTCAGACTCATGAAGTACACCTAATATCTAACTCCTAAAACTAGAAAACTGTGTACCTAAAAAGTATGAGAACTGCTATATTATTTACATTTTAAATTTGAACACTAACACCCTTTTCTAGACTGTACAAGCAGGAGAGTGATTTTACATTTGTAATCTTGAGTTTAATCCTGATAAAGTGGTAAAATAACCCATAATTTATCAATAGACAAGGAAGCCATAAAAACGATGGCCATAGCTTATATTATCGGACTAGGTAGATCAGGTATTGCTGCAGCAAAATGTCTCAAACAAGACGGATGGGAAGTGATAATTAGCGATCGTGCTACTTCCGAGAGTCTAAACCCTTTACAGCAACAATTGCAAGCAGAAGGAATTACAGTTAAATTAGGTCATACACCTAACTTAAATTCTAGTGCCTTACCTCAATTAATTGTCGTTAGTCCGGGTGTTCCTTGGGATATTCCTTTGTTAATAGAAGCCCGTGAAAAGAATATTGATACTATAGGAGAAATAGAATTAGCTTGGCGATATCTTAACTCATCTCCGTGGGTAGGTATTACAGGAACAAATGGCAAAACCACCACCACTGCTTTAGTTACAGCTATTTTTAAAGGGGCAAAATTAAATGCACCTTCTTGTGGCAATATCGGTTATGCTGCTTGTGAATTAGCCTTATCTAAATTACAAAAAGATAGCACATCTAACTATGATTGGATAATCGCAGAAGTTAGTAGTTATCAATGTGAATCATCTCAAGAATTAAGCCCTAAAATTGGTCTTTGGACAACCTTTACTGCCGATCATTTGAGTCGTCATAAAACCCTGGAAAACTATTACGCAATTAAAGCATCTCTCTTATATCGTAGTGAATATCAAGTCTTTAATGGTGATGATCCTTATTTACATCAAACCGGTTTACATCAATGGGCCGATGCTTATTGGACAACTATAAAAGGCAAAGATAATTTACTTTGTGATCCTAGTAAAGGGGTTTATATTCAAGATAATTGGATTGTAGCTTTTGGAGAATTAATTTTACCTTTAAATCTTTTTAAAATGCCAGGTTCTCATAATCAACAAAACCTTTTAATGGCTATTGCAGCAGCTAGATTAGCAGGTATTGAAAAAGGGGCGATCGCCTCAGCAATAGCAACATTTACCGGTGTTCCTCATCGCTTAGAATATATCATAACAATTGATGGAATTGACTTTATTAATGATAGTAAAGCAACTAATTATGATGCAGCAGAAGTTGGTTTATTATCCGTAAAATCTCCTGTAATCTTAATAGCAGGAGGAGAAGGGAAAGAGGGAGATAATAATAAATGGATTGCCCAAATTAAGTCAAAAGCTGCTAAAGTATTACTGATCGGTGAAGCTGCTGAAAATTTTGCCAAATGTCTTCATGATGCTAAGTATCATGATTATGAAATTGTAGAAACAATGGATAAAGCAGTAGTAAGAAGTTTAACTGTAGGACGAGAACTTAAGGCAAAAGTAGTTCTTTTATCCCCTGCTTGTGCAAGTTTTGATCAATATCAAAGCTTTGAACATCGAGGGAATCATTTTAAAGAATTATGTCAACAACTAAAAGAAAATTGATTTCTGGGATAAAACTCAATTATTATAGCCTTACCAATTAATATTAGGACATTTTATTTATTTTTGTTTCGTTTTTACCTATTCCCTAAAACAAAAATTTATATGTCCTAATATTTTTTTACAAGTCAATTAATTATCAACTATTAACTGTTAACTGTTTAACTATTTCCATTCGGGATGAGGTTCAATGGGTAAACAAGTACCAAATTTATTAATTTGATTAATCATTTGATAAAGTCTTCCTGAATTACGCCGATTAAAATGTAAAGTTAAACGGGGAAGATTTAGGGTTTCATCGTTTATTTCTGGAGGCAATTCCGAACTTTTTTCAATTTTTCCTTTAACTAAAATATCAGTGTATTCTTCATTCAATTGTTCTACTTGTTCATAGGTTAATTCTGTATTAAGTCGCAACACTAATAAATCATCGATATAGCGACTGGAATGATAAACACAATAAAACTCACGAATTACATTACAAGCTGTGGCTAAACTATCAGTAATAGTATAAAGACTAGAATCCTCTGCACTAATTAAACCCCGTGACAATAAATTGTTATAATTATATTCATTCCAAGTTTTCCAATAGTCTCCCCCAGGTTCATCAATTAAGACTAAAGGACAAGGGCCATATTTTCCAGTTTGACAGAGAGTTAAAGTTTCAAATGCTTCGTCTTGAGTCCCAAAACCACCAGGAAATAAAGCCACTGCATCACTTTCTTTTAAGAAGAAAAGTTTACGGGTAAAAAAGTATTTAAACTTAATTAATTTCTCATCTCCAGCAATAAAAGGGTTGCTTCCTTGTTCAAAGGGTAAGTCAATATTTAAGCCAAAAGAATGTTGTCTTCCTGCACCCTCGTTTCCTGCCTCCATAATACCGCCTCCGGCCCCTGTTAAAACCATAAAGCCAAACTGAGTAATATAACGGGCAAATTCCACTGCAAGGCGATATTCTGAACTTTGGGGGGATAAACGGGCCGACCCAAAAATGGTAACCTTACGAGTGTGACGATAGGGATAGAATACCTCAAAGCCTTTTTCTAAGTCTTCTAAGGCAGTAGTCAGTATTTTCCAGTCTAAACTATCAACTTCTTCCCCAGCAATGCGTAATAGGACTCCTAATGCCCGCTCTATCAATTTACCATGTTGATGTTCGGCTAAATTGTCTATCAGTTTTTCTATGTCTGAGGTGAGAGAAGATTGATGATGATTAGCAGATAAGGTCATAATTGAGAAAGTAGAACTAAAATAAAAAGATTATGGATACATTAATAATCTGGAAAGATTGGATTATTTTCTGGCAATCTATTTTTGTTTACTCTTATTCTACCGAAGTTATGGTCTAATGTTAAATAGTTAGATTTTCATGGTTAATAATTCTTATTAGTTATAATGGCATCTCCCATTGGTCATAGTTTGGCAGGTTTTTTAGGCTTTTTTTTAGTTTCTGAAAATGAGCAATTTTTGAAGTATTATTCATCAAAACGATTGATTATCACTGCTATTTTAATCGCTAATTTGCCCGATATCGATTTTATTTTGGGTTATTTATTATATCAAGACTTTAATATTATTCATCGTCAATTTACTCATAGTTTTTCTGTTGGATTTATTGTTTGTATTATTCTTTATTTTTGCCTAAGATTTTCGAGAAAAATCCCCTATTTATTTCTTGTTTGGTTATGGGGACTTTATTTTAGTCATACTGTATTAGATATGTTAGCTGATGACAGTAACCCTCCGGCTGGAGTACAATGTTTTTTTCCTTTTACTACTAATTATTTTGCTTTTCCTTTTCCTATTTTGGGGAGACTTACTTTCACAGGAGGAATTATCCAACTCAACAATTTTTTAGCTGTCTTACAAGAAACAGTTGTAATTTCTTCAATATCTTTTCTTATTCTCTTAATTGTCAAAAAATTTAAAAAATGCGACACAATTAATAATTAATCCTATATTGGTAAGCTGTTGTGCATTTAAACCGCATATCATGAAGTTAAGCAACAAATTAGCAAACCTTCTCCCCGTCTCCCTTTCTCCCCGTCTCCGGTATCAGTCTAGTATAGTAAATTAGATGCTTAACCGGTTAGGGTTGGTTGACTTGCTGAAACGGAGAGGGAGGGATTCGAACCCTCGATGGGTGTTACCCCATAACTCCTTAGCAGGGAGCCGCTTTCAACCACTCAGCCACCTCTCCAAGGCACAGTATATAATCATAACAGATAAATCGGGTTTCTAGCAATTTTTTTTTGTTTCGTTAAGTATTGCAACATAATCATTGACACAAATCCCTTAATTCTTAACATTAAAAACTAATAGACATCTTTTTTCTAGGAGAACTCACCTCTGATGTACTCAACTCTTTTTTTGGCTGTTACAGGTACTACCGTCCAATGGAGTCCCAAAGTTGCCTTAGTTATGATCGCTTGTAATGTTTTGGCCATTGTCATCGGCAGTTACACCATTGCCAAACCCAACGAAGGCCCCGGTTTGCCGGCACCTAATATGTTTGGTGGTATGAGTTTAGGCGCATTACTAGGAACCACTAGCTTTGGCCACGTTCTGGGGGCTGGTGTTATCTTAGGTTTAGCTAGTAGTGGCTTACTCTAAGTTTAGTTTTGTTTAACCTAATGTGGGGCATAATTCTCTTATCTTTTACGGGTTAGGGAATTCTGCCCGACCAGCAAACAAAACGGCTTAGCCTCCACTCTGTCAAGACTTGTGCTATTGTTAAAGGGTGGGACATTTGTGTCTTTACGTTAAAAATTGTTTTATTTTGTTGAAACTGTATCTTTGATGACGGATAATTGGGTATTAGTCATTATTAGTGTCGTGTTCAGCAAGCTTTGCGAGGCAGTTCGTTATGGTTAAGATCATTCAGTCTCCCACCACCTACACCATTGATGTCATTAAAGGGGAGGCAGCTAGGTTAGTTCGAGAAAGAAGACTTCATCAACGACAACCTATTTATACTCTTTGCAAATATATTCCTGCCCGTGAATGGCCTGGTGTAGAATGTGAACTGGAAAGACATGATTTTCTTCTCAGAGACTCTATCATTGATTTATTAAGTAAGCAAGAATGGCGCGATTAGAAGATATTGGCTGATATTTTGTCCATTTCTGTGAAAATCCGTTTTCGTATTTTTATATTTTCTACTCTGTTCATGGGGATGATGTTAAGTAGCTGTCGTCACCCCCTTCTTATCACCCCAGAAATACCCACAGGAGGACTGAATACTAAGTCCCCTGAAGAATACCCAACTTATAGCGGAGACGGTCGTTATTTGGCGTTTGCATCGGAACGTAAAGGTCATCGGGACATCTATCTTTTCGATTTACAAGAAAAACGTCTTGTCTCTTTACCCAATCTTAATCGCAGAGATTCCAGTCAGGATCAACCTGGTTTAAGTTTTGATGGACGTTATCTGGTTTATGTTTCCACGGAACGGGGTAAACCAGATGTCATGGTTTACGATCGCAACAAACAGCGATCAACTCTACTCACGGCCAATGTTCGGGGTTCTGTGAGGCAACCTACCATTACAGGGGATGGATCTCAAGTGGCCTTTCAAACCAGTCAACTAGGAGAATGGAATATTGCGATCGTTGACTATCAAACCACTCCTTAACTGTTAGCTTCGTTTAGCCATTGATTGACATCTGCGGCAAAATCTTCATAACGACGTAGGGATGTTACTTTCACTTTAACATACTGTCCCATTGTTTTCATAATGGGTAGAGTAAAGAGGATTTGATCAAGCATATCGGGAGAGTTTACGTTAACAATAGCAATAACCCGTCTTTCTCCCACACACTTCCATAAGTCTACTACAACACCAGCTTTTTTGGCGTTTAAAGCTGTTTCTGCTTCTTGTGACCAAATAGAGAAGAGATCGGTTTGGGTCATTGTGGGACCGTATTCTACCTGAAAATCGAGAAGATAAAGCATTTTTCATCCTTGTAATTACTAATTATTGGGAACATATTTTAACTATTTTGTTCCTCAATAATAAAAACAATCAATATAGCAAAATAGAAAAATGGATAACAGAGGAGTGGTGAGTATCCCTGATACAAAAAGACTAACTGCTTTAGAAGAGTCATTGACTAAACAGTTAGAACAGTCTGGTTTATCTCCTGTACCTTTATGGGTCAATTGTTTTTTAGGAGAGGTTTTGCTTGTTTTAGTGGAATTTTCTGATAATTATTATTTTAATTTAGAAAAAATTCAAGCTTTCTTATATAAAAGACTCAAAAAAGAGAATTTATCTCAAGATTATTTTGTGGAAATTTATTATTTCATTGATGGTAAATATTGCTCCTTAGAGTTAGATAAAAAAGCAAATTCATTAATTACATTATCTTCTGAAATATTTAATAAATATAGAAATTTAGGTTTAAAATGGCAACAAAAACCAACTGATTCTTCTAAGAAAAAAAATCAGGCTAATCAATTATCATGGTTAGTGATGGGTTGGAGTTTGGCAACTATCACAACTATTAGTCTTGTTTATGGGTTAACTCGTCCTTGTGTTTTTGATAAATGTTCGGACATTTATCAAGCAGAAAAACTTTTTTCTAAGAGTGAAATATTGTTGCAGAATCCCCTGAATGATGCTGAACTTAATCTAGTTAAAAATAATTTAAAATCAGCTATTAATTTATTGGCTAAAATTCCTTTCTGGTCAGATTATTATCAAGAATATTCTCAACTTAAGAATCAATATCAACAACAGCTAGATGATATTTTATTACTAGAATCTGCTAAAAATAAACAAGCAAAAGCAATATTGTTATCTCAACAATCATCTCTATCTATTCAACAATTAGAAGCAGTTAAACAAAAATTAAAAACTGCCATTGCAAAGATAGAATTGATTAACGATAACGATGTTTTAGAAGAAGTAAAAAACAAAGAATATCAAGAATATTCAAAAAATATTCAACTCATTAATCAAAAAATAGTAAGAGAAAAGCAAGCTAATAAGAGTCTAAAACAAGCAAAATTAGCAGCATCCTTAGCTCAAAGGAAAGAAAATGCTGCCGACAATCTAAACAGTTTACAATTAGTTTATAACAGTTGGAAAATAGCTATAAAAAGTTTGCAGGAAATACCAGCAGAAACAACTAGTTATCCAGAATCTCGTCTTCTTTTAAAAACCTATATATCTAATAAAAATAGAATTGGAAAACGAAAAGAACAAGAAAGTATCGCAGTGAAAATGTATGAAAAAGCGAATAATTATGCTAAATTAGCTAAAAAGTCAGAGCAAAATAATCAATGGTTACAAGGAGTTAACTATTGGAGTATGGCTACAGTTCATATTAATAAAGTTCCTAGAAATACCTTTAAATGGAAAGAGGTTCAACCGTTAATATCAACTTATAAACTATCATTCGCTAAAGCTCGAAATAAATCAAATGAAATCAGAAAATTAGAGAAAATTTCATCAGAATTAGATGCAATTTGTAACAGTGAAGAGCCAATATGTAAGTATGATATTACAGAAAAAATAATTAAAATCCAACTAAAATCCAACTATTTAGAACAACTATGGATGATTGCCTTACAAGCAAAAGCAAAAGGAAATTTACAAATTCAAGTGGAACTTTTAAAACATCTTTCTACCTTTGAACACCGCTTACAAACAATGAGTAATCAAACAGGAAAATCAATAGAAGTCTATAATCCTCAAGGAAAATTAATGACTGTGTATCATAGACAACAGTAGAGAGATCCCATCGATGCCAGAATTTTAGCGTGATGGACTATACACGATCGCACCTGATTGGTTATACTGGACATCGCAAAGCAAACAATATAAGTCGATATACTTAACTTAACATCAATGACAACTCAAACTCTTTCCCGTGTATCTTCCGACTCTTCTAAAACAACCACCAAAAACTCTCATAATCAAACTTATGGGGTCAAAGATGGAGAGAATCGGATGATGAAAGTGAGAGAAACCTATTCAGTAACACAACAAGTCAAATATTTACATTTACAAGCTGAAATTGATGTACTTCTGCAACAACTACAAACCTTAAAACAAAATTAAGGAAAAATTCTCTATAAATTAAACGATAAATTCGACATTTAAGCGTTTTTCGACCTAATCTCCTTTAACAATCTTTCTAATCTCCTGTAACAATCTTTGATTGGACAGGAGGTTTTTGTGTTATGGGTCTTCAGAAAATTCTCATTAAATTAAATATAACTTAAGGAAAGCTCGTGTTAAGTTACCTAAAAGGGGTTATTTTTTATAATAGATGTTCCGATTACCTTTTTCTGTAATTGATAAGCTAGGAATAAGCCCATTACCCAGGCTTGATGAGATCCGCTAAAATTGCTTGATTATTAACAACGATTATGTCAACCCTTGTTATTGTTGAATCACCAACCAAAGCCCGTACTATTAGAAATTACTTACCCAAAGGATACCAAGTCGAGGCATCTATGGGCCATGTTCGGGATCTTCCGGCTTCAGCCGATGAAATACCCGCCTCCTATAAAGACAAAGATTGGGCTAACTTAGGGGTCAATGTCGAAGATGGCTTTGAACCCATTTATGTCATCCCCAAGGGCAAAAAAAAGGTGGTTCAGGGGTTAAAATCAGCCTTGAAAAGCGCAGATGAATTAATCTTGGCCACTGACGAAGATAGAGAAGGGGAAAGCATCAGTTGGCATTTATTACAACTTCTCAAGCCCAAAGTTCCCATCAAACGCATGGTGTTCCATGAGATCACCCGTGAAGCTATCCAAAAATCCCTGAAAAATTGTCGGGATATTGACGAAAATTTAGTCCATGCCCAAGAAACTCGCCGTATTTTAGACCGTTTATACGGTTACACCCTTTCACCCTTACTCTGGAAAAAAATCGCTTGGGGACTGTCCGCCGGACGGGTTCAATCGGTGGCTGTACGTTTGCTGGTAAAACGGGAACGGGAACGCCTCGCTTTCCAATCTGGGGGCTATTGGGACCTGAAAGCCTTACTGGAAAAAGAAAAAAGTCCCTTTGAAGCCAAGTTAATCACCCTTGAGGGCAAGAAAATCGCTACGGGTGCTGATTTTGACCCCAACACTGGTAAAATCGCTCAGGGGCGCAAGGTGGTGCTTCTCAGCGAAGAAGAGGCCAACGCCCTCAAAGATAGATTAGAAGGGAAAACTTGGACTGTTAATAAGAAGGAAGAAAAAGCTACCACCCGTAAACCCTATCCTCCTTTTACTACTTCCACCCTGCAACAAGAATCTAACCGTAAACTGGGTATATCGGCGCGAGATACCATGCGCATCGCCCAGAAACTCTACGAAGAAGGTTATATCACCTATATGCGGACGGACTCGGTTCATCTGTCTGATGAAGCCATTAAAGCAGCTAGAAGTTGCGTTGAGGAAAAATATGGTAAGCAATATTTAAGCCCCAAACCCCGTCAATACACCACCAAAAGCAAAGGAGCCCAAGAAGCACACGAGGCCATACGTCCGGCTGGTAATCGCTTCCGTACCCCCCAAGAAACGGGGCTATCGGGTCAAGAATTTGGCCTTTATGACCTGATTTGGAAGCGTACTGTAGCTTCTCAGATGGCTAACGCTAAATTAACTCAAATTACCGTTCTTTTGGACGTGGAGGACGCAGGGTTCCGTTCTTCGGGGAAACGGATCGATTTTCCTGGGTTTTTCCGTGCCTATGTGGAGGGTTCTGATGATCCCGATGCTGCTATTGAAAACCAAGAGGTGATCTTACCGCCTTTGGAAGAAGGTGATCATCCTGACTGTAAAGAGCTAGATGTCTTGGGCCACGAAACCCAACCTCCGGCAAGATATACGGAAGCTTCCCTGGTGAAAATGTTGGAAGGGGAAGGGGTTGGCCGGCCTAGTACCTACGCCAGTATTATTGGGACTATCCGCGATCGCGGTTATGCCCAAATGCGCGGTAAAGCTTTAGTTCCCACGTTTACTGCTTTTGCTGTGGTCAGTTTACTGGAAACCCATTTTCCTGATTTGGTAGATACTCAATTTACCTCGAAAATGGAACAAACCCTGGATGAAATTGCTACAGGGGAGGCCCAATGGGTTCCCTATCTGAAAAAATTCTATTCGGGGGAAGAAGGGTTAGATACTCAGGTTAAGGTACAGGTTGATCAAATCGATCCTGGGGTAGCTAAGGCGATTAATTTGGAGAATTTGGACGCAACGGTAAAAATTGGTAAGTTTGGTCCTTATGTGGAAGTTTTGCAGGAGGAGGAAAAAATTACCGCGTCTATTCCCACTGATTTAACACCTTCGGATCTCGATCCTGAACAGGTTAACAAGTTATTGAAACAGAAAACGGAGGGACCGCAAAAAGTAGGGTTACATCCAGAAACTGGAGAAGCTATTTATCTTTTGATTGGTAGTTACGGTCCTTATGTACAGTTGGGAGAAGCTAGTGAGGAGAATAAGAAGCCAAAACGTGCTTCTTTACCCAAAGGAACTAATGCGGAAGATGTCACCCTAGATATGGCGGTGGGGTTATTGGCCTTACCTCGTTTACTGGGAACCCATCCGGAAACTGGGGCAAAAATTAAGGCCAGTTTGGGACGGTTTGGCCCTTATGTGGTGCATGATCAAGGGAAAGAGGGGAAAGATTATCGATCGCTGAAAAAAGAGGATGATGTCTTAACTGTTACCTTGGAAAGGGCTTTGGAATTATTAGCCCAACCCAAACGGGGACGGGGTGGTGGTCGTACCAAGAAACCTTTAAAAGAGTTGGGGGTTCATCCTGAAGATAAAGAAGCGGTTAATGTTTACGAGGGTCCTTATGGGGTTTATGTTAAACACGGTAAGGTGAACGCTGGTTTACCGGAAGGGGAAACCGTTGAAACTATTACCTTAGAAAAGGCTTTGGAGTTGTTAGCAGCTAAGGCTACAACTAAGAAGAAAACTACTCGTAAAACCACTACTAAGAAGAAAACTACCACAAAACGCACGACTAAGAGTAAAAGCAGTACAACTAAAAAGACAGATTCTTAAGGTTCATCATGTCTGATAGATGTTTGTATTTGTAACAGTAGTAGGGTGGGCAATGCTCACCCTACAGGGTTTTGTAAGAAAGAAAAACTAGAAGTGAAATTAAGATAATGGTTAACTTTTCCGTGAAGATTAGAAATTTTTGTCTTTACTATATTGTTTTTCCTAGTGCGATCGCTTAATTAATCTTGAGTCTTAATAATACAAAATAACTGTTTTACTCAAGATGGGGTTGGGGCGATCGGTATTTAGAAAAAATATTTTTGAGCTATTCTAAACCCTGTAAGCTTTTCAGAGACAGGGTTTGGGGAGAATACTATAGAAAAAATTTTTATCTTCCTATCTTATAGTGTCACATTCTTGGGTTTTGTGACACTATATAGGTGAAATATAAAAAATTGCGCTATAGAAGTTGCGCTAAGAACTTTCACAACCAAAGGAGGTGTGTACAATGTCACCATAAGGAGCATTTTCCATGACGAAACCAAATGATAACCCACTTGCCCTCTATCTATCAACACTTCTAAAACCGGAACCAGGAGAACAACTGAAGCAATCAAACTACTTTTTTGCTTATGTTAAGCGGTTACTTCGGCAGTATTATTTAACAGATGTTGATGCTCATGAGGTTTTGAGTGAGTCAGTCCTTCGTGTAATTTCTTACACGAATAAACATGAAATAGAGGTAAAAAGCTATGAAGCAATGTTAAAGAGATTTAGTCTCAATGTCATTCGCGAAATGAGTCGAAAACAAAGACTTAAATATCGAGTTGACTATGACTCCATAGAACATAAACTAACTTCTAAACAGTCTGGTGGTGAACAAGTTTATCAAACCATAGATAACTTACGTTCATTGGATACTTTGTGGAAGCAATTATCTCCACTAGAAAGTGAACTTCTAATCTTACGAATCATGAGAGGACTGAATTGGAAAACAATTTCTACATTGTTTTCTGACAAGAAAGTTAGTTGCACTCCCTCATCTTTAAGAAAACGATACGAACGTCTTATCAAACGTTTACGTCAACAGATGAGTTAATGCAAATCTTTCAAGTTTGATTGATGGGGCTTTCATGTTTAAACACTGTTCCACTACGCATTAAAGTGAGGACATAAACAAAGCAGGAAAAACTTTTAATAGTTTTTACCTTTTGCTTTTTGCCTTTTGCCTTTTGCCTTTCGCGTAGCGGCATAGCCCCCAATCTTACTGATTATAAATAATAGCATACAGGTAATCAGCAATGAACAATCTTATTGTCAATGAAAAGCTGATGAAATTAGCTCAAGAATATAATTTCTTGGGAAGGTTATCGCAGCTATCTGAATCACAGCAAAAACGTTTAGTAGAAATTCTCAAAGTAGCAGAATCTGATCATAATTTCAGTGAAATGCTGAATAAAATTGATCAGACACTTGCTGAAGAATTAAACCTTCTAGATAAGAATAGTCTTGATGAATATGAAAGTCAGCGAATGAACATCAGTAAAACATTAGTTTCTAAACTTCCTCAAGATTATCGTCTCCTGCTAGAAGATTAAGTTATGTACTTAATTTTCAATCCAGTGTTTCTGTATCTTACAAGTTAGAAAGATGGGAAGACCCATCTTCTTGTTTTTTAAGGATTCAATAATTGAGTCATAACTAATAAAGTTAAACAGTAAGATACAAAAATAGTGTATAAAACTAATACATTTATAGGAGAATCTTTTGCTTGCTTACTTTGGAAAGCTTTTTCAGTAATTGTCTTCAATACACTGCTCAAGCTATTCAAAAAGTAAATCATAATTTGCTCTCTCAACTACTTTCAATAAATAGTGATTTTGAACAGAGGTTTTGTGACAGGAAATATTATCTTTGAGTATTCACAGGTGAAATCGGTTCTTTCAGCCAAATTAAAACCATTACCGTTAATCTTGTACAAGATCCCCAATCTACTCCCGAACCCAGTACCTTAATTAGTTTAGGGTTGCTTAGTTTAGCAGCAAATGCACCTAAACGTAAAGCGAGTTAAGCATGGTTTTGGTGGGAAAAAATAACAATAAGACTATTTTGATACACTTCTACTAAAGATGTGTTTCTTGTAGGGGTTAACGGGCGTTAATCCCTACGGAAATGTGTTCATCATACTTACCTAAAATTTTTCACTGTAGCTTTTTGAGGCAATGGGTGTGGGACTTTCTCTCCATTAGCTTCGAGATCAGCTACGACATCTTTTACCAAGTTTGTAATACCTTCAAGTGCAGCATAACGATCTTCATCAAGATAGGACAAACTAGGATATTCAACGCATAATCCTACAAATTCTTCGTCTTCAACTGACCAAGTAACTCTATAGTTATAGTTATCGCAGTTAACCATCTTCCATTTCCTTATAGTATTAATAATGATACTAAATAGGTAGGTAAAAATAAATGTAAGTTTGTAGTTAGTCCTTTAGGACCAGAAAGATAGTCATCATCAAGGCTAAAGCCTTGACTACCTACTTTTCTATTTTTTATTTAATTACACCTACCTATTTATGTCAAGCTTTAAGGTTAATCTTTATCAGTTGATATGGGATATTGTTTTAAGACTTCTTTTAAATATTGTCCTGTGTAAGAAGTGGGATGTTTTGCTACATCTTCAGGGGTTCCAAAGGTAACAATATTACCTCCTTGATCGCCTCCTTCTGGTCCTAAATCAATGATCCAATCTGAACAGCGAATCACGTCTAAATTGTGTTCTATGACTAAAATAGAATTGCCTTTATCCACTAATCTTTGTAAGACATTTAATAAGTGATGAACGTCATAAAAAGACAATCCTGTGGTGGGTTCATCGATTAAATAGAGGGTTTTTCCTGTTGCCCGACGAGACAATTCTGAGGCTAGTTTAACCCGTTGTGCTTCTCCTCCTGATAAAGTGGGTGCCGACTGTCCTAATTTAACATAACCTAAGCCAACATCTACTAGGGTTTGTAATCGTTTGACGGCTTTTGGTATATTTTCAAATACGCTTAATGCTTCTTCTACTGTCATGTCTAAAACATCAGCAATGGAATAACCTTTATATTTAACTTGTAGAGTTTCTCGGTTGTATCTTGCCCCTTTACAAACTTCACATTGAACATAGACATCGGGTAAAAAGTTCATCTCAATAACATTAACTCCTTGTCCCCCACAATTTTCGCATCTTCCTCCTTTCACATTGAAGGAAAAACGACCTGGTTTATAACCCCTTGCTTTGGCTTCTACTGTCTGAGAAAATAATTCCCGAATACCATCAAAAATACCTGTATAAGTTGCAGGGTTGGATCTCGGTGTTCTGCCTATTGGTGACTGATCAATTACAATTACTTTATCAATAGCATCGAGTCCTGTGACTTCATCTAAGGACTTGGGTAAGGGTACTTTTTTGGTTAGATGATGTTGGAGGGAAGGATATAATAATTCATTAACTAAGGTAGATTTTCCTGACCCTGAAACTCCAGTAATTGCTACTAATTTTCCTAAAGGTATTTCTACATCAATATTTTTTAAGTTGTTAGCATGACACTGTTTTAGACAGAGTTTATTTCCATTTCCTGCTCTACGTTTTGCTGGCGTTTTAATTACTTTTTTGCCAGATAAATAGTCAGCAGTTACAGATGTTTTTGCTTTTAATAGGGTTTTCAAATTACCTTGAGAAACAATGCTTCCCCCATGAATTCCTGCTAAGGGACCAATATCAACTAGGTGATCGGCGGTTCGGATAGTTTCTTCGTCGTGTTCAACTACGATTAATGTATTACCTAAATCTCTTAGTTTTTTGAGGGTATTTAGTAAACGTCCGTTGTCCCTTTGATGTAAGCCGATACTGGGTTCATCTAATACATATAAGACTCCTGTTAACCCTGAACCGATTTGGGTGGCGAGACGAATTCTTTGTGCCTCTCCCCCTGATAATGTTGCCGTTCCTCGGTTTAGGGTTAAATAATCTAAACCGACATCAAGTAAAAATTGTAAACGGTTTCTAACTTCTTTTAGTGCTAATTCCCCAATTAATTTTTGTCTGGGGGTTAAGTCTAAGTTATCTATTCTGTACAAACATTTATCAATGGAAACACTGGTCAACTCATCAATGCTACATTCTCCTAAACGGACGGATAAGGCTTCTGGTTTAAGACGTTTTCCGTGACAAACTTCGCAAGTTTGATCAACGATATATTTGTCCATCTTTTGTTTAATTAGCTCTGAGTTAGTGTCTTTATAATTACGCTCTAATATTTCTAAAATGCCGTCAAATTTTTTATAGTATCCTTTCCCACTATCAAAGCGAGAGTCTTGCTCAAACCAGATAGGTTCTTCGCTTCCATATAGTAATAAGTCTTGTTGTTCTTTGGTTAAATGATTCCAAGCGGTTTGTATTTCAAAGCCGTGAGCTTGTCCAATACTATAGAGTAAGGATAAATAGTAAGAATTATCTTTTTCTGACCAAGGAGCAACAGCAGAATATAAAGGAGCGTTGGGATCAGGTATTACTAAATCAGGAGAAAATTTCCGTAAACTTCCTAATCCATGACAATTAGGACAAGCACCATAGGGAGAATTAAAGGAGAATAAACGGGGGGATAATTCTTCCATAACTGCCCCATGTTCGGGACAAGCAAAGTTTTCAGAAAACATGATTTCTGAAGGGTTATTATTATCTTCATCTCCGAGAATATCTATGACTGCTAATCCGTCAGCATGGGTTAAACAAGTGCTTAAAGAATCTGCTAATCTTTCTTCTATTCCTTCTTTTTTTATGAGGCGATCGACAACTATTTCGATGTCATGATAATGAGTCTTTTTCAATTCAATATTATCGGAAAGTTCTCTCACTTCCCCGTCAACTCTTACCCGTACAAATCCTTGGCTTGCTAAACTGGATAAGAGTTGTTTATGGGTTCCTTTTTTCCCTCGTACTACAGGGGCTAAAATTTGGAATTTTGTGCGATCTGAAAGTTCCATAACCCGATCGCACATTTGATCGATGCTTTGGGGTGCAATTAAGCGATCGCAGTGAGGACAATGGGGTTCACCAGCACGACCAAATAATAAGCGTAAATAGTCGTATATTTCTGTTACCGTTCCCACCGTTGAACGAGGGTTATGAGAGGTTGATTTTTGGTCGATAGAAATAGCGGGACTTAACCCTTCGATCGCATCTACATCGGGTTTATCTAACTGTCCCAAAAACTGTCTTGCATAAGCACTCAGAGACTCGACATAACGTCGTTGTCCCTCAGCGAAGATGGTATCAAACGCTAAAGATGATTTTCCCGAACCGGACACCCCTGTAAACACAATCAGGCGATCGCGCGGTAGTTCGAGATCGATATTTTTCAGATTATGTTGTCTCGCACCCCGGATACGTATGCTGTTTGACTCGTCCATATTCTCAAAGCTTAACACTCCTTAACTTTTTTATCATAACGTCAATGATGGACAATTGATAATGGATAATGAATAATTGTCATTGGTGAGGTACGAAAAATCTATTTTTCTAGTAGTGCAAGCATCTTTCTTGCTATCTTTTTATTTACTATTTCGTTATAATATAATTAACTAAATTCAAATCCTGAAGGAAGATAATTGCCAACTATAGAGCAAGCGTTAAGCTGTGTACGGGTTTGTCAAATGTTGTCAAATCTTTATCAGCAAATTTATTTATTTCGCTATGATTCAAACTTTAAAACCATTTTTATTTTAACTAGAAATGAAAATGATGAAGAATTACAAATTGTAATCTTTTCTAATGGTATTTGGAGGTTTATTGATGACGAGACCCAACTATAAAAAAATGAGTCGTGCTGAATTAAAACAGTATCTTTTATCTAATAGAAATGATCAAGATGCTTGGAATAGTTTCTTTGAAAAGTTAAGTAATTTAGATCCAGATATTGGTTACTCATCTGACTTATCTTCAGAAGAAATGGAGAAACTTTTTAAAACAAAACTAAACCAAACAAATTTAGAGTAACTTAGTCGTAAAATAATGTTAGTTTCTAAGAGAAATTTAATGGATTAATATTTCTCATAAATACCAGCATGACTGACTGCATAATCAGACAATAAGGGTGTATCGTCATTATGACTTTCTGCCCATTCTTTGATAGCTTTAAACCGTTCTTCAGAAGTTAGTATTTCAGAGACTGTTTGTAAAGAAAAGATAAAGAAATTAGGCGGCACAGATTTGTGGTTATAAAACTATGGAATAAGTTTTTATGACAGTTTTATGAAGAGACGTTCTTATCCGTCAGATATAACAGATTCCCAATGGG
>NZ_JASJEB010000007.1 GCF_030064895.1 Crocosphaera sp.
TTCGCTAGTTTTTAGTGATTGAATTAGCCGAATTCACGATTTTTAAAAAATCCATTTCATAAAAAATAATTTTTGATGCCAATTTCTTATTTTTTAGGTTTTGTTTTTTCTTCATGAATAATGCAGGTTAGAAAAATGCTTTGAAACCAGTTCACGATCGCAAGATGATGCTATCGAAAATGCACACCAAAAACGCAACCTAAAAAATGCGATCGCTGATGAAGATATTGACAAAGTTAAGCAAGAACTTAAAAAGAGTCTCAACCCCGAAGAAAAACAACCCGAAAAACAACTTTCTTGGGGACAAATTAAATTTGGTCAACCCACTGACAAGACAGAAAATGAGGAAAATCTATGATTAATTATTCCCTAAATCTTGATGTCATGGGTCAAAAATAAGGATAAAACACAGTGTTAAATCCCTACTAGGGTGTGTTTGTAGGGACATAATACTATTATGTCCTATAGATTTTTGTTTCTCACATATCATTACCAATTGCTATATACATAATTAAAGTTAATTGACTACAGTTAAGCAAGGTTTTTCATAATGAAGAAATATTAATTGTTCAGAGGTAAGGGTAACTAAAGCATAAGTTTGTCCATTGTTATCAGCAAATTCCACTTCATAAGCTTCTCCATTATTGTAAATTTCTACTACTGTTCCTACTTGTCCTTTTGGTAAAATAAGGGAATAATCTGTCATAAATTGACAAGTTTTAACATCTTCTAAAAGCGCAATAGTATCATGTAGTTTGATTGAATTCATTTTACTTATTCTCCTTATTGAATAGGATAAATAGAAGTTAATCTGGGATAGTCTTCCTTAAAAGTAATAATCCACGCACTTCTGATTTTTGACCTTCCTACCTCTGTTTCCATTATAAAATCAATCACATATTTATATCCATATTTACTGGTTGTAGTGTAACTGACTGATTCAGTGTTGACTGCATTAAAAATGGCTTTTATTAGCTTTTCTTTATTATTTAGAGTTATCCCTAATTTAGCATTAAAAAGACGTGCTTTATGTTTACCGTCGGTATGCTGAAAATTGAGCGCATAGGTAGTTAATTTTTCAATTATTTGCTCTTGGTTAATTCTATCTCTATTAGGCAATTTCATTATTCTGTTCCTATAGATTCATTTTCTCTTAATTTTCTTGATACTTGCTCAGGTAATTGTGCTATATTTAATAGTATCATGAAAAAAAAGAGATAATTTTATTGGTAAAACTATGTTGTTTACTGAATTGGTCTTAGAAAACTTTGGTCCTTATGCTGGCAAAAATATTATTAATCTACGTACAGAAAAAGATAATGAAACTCGTCCTATTATCCTCATTGGGGGAATGAATGGAGGGGGAAAAACCACTCTTATGGATGCGATACGTCTCGCATTATATGGACAACGCGCCCAATGTTCAACACGGAATAATCTTGGTTATAGCGACTTTTTGATTCAAGCAATTAATAATAAAACACCATTAGGAGAAGAAACAAGAATAGAATTATCTTTTGAACATTTTATTGATGATCAATGGAAACAATTACGCATTGTTAGACGCTGGAATAAACAACCAAAAGATGGTAAAGATACTTTAGGAATTTTGGAAACTGGACCAGATAATTATGACTGGCCAGATAAAGCATTAGCTGAAACCTGGGATGAATTCATAGAAACTTTGTTACCTTTGGGTATTTCTAATTTATTTTTATTCGATGGTGAACAGGTTAAGGAATTAGCTGAACAAGAAACTCCTCCCACCACTGTTATTAGGTCTATACAGTCTTTATTAGGATTGGAATTAGTGGGAAGATTGGCCGTTGATTTAGATGTTTTGGTTAATCGTAAACAGAAAAAGTTAGCTACTCAATCTCAACTTAAAACTATAGAAGAAATTGAAGATAAATTAAATCACTATAAGCAAGAATTAGACAATGCTAAACAAGATCAATCATCTATACAAAATGAACTAGAGCGCGCTAATAAGAAAGTTAAACAAGCATCTGAAAAATTTAGAATAGAAGGAGGGAAAATATCAGCAGAAAGTAGTACCCTTAAAAGTAAAATTGATGAATTAAAAGAGAAATTACAACAGCAACGCAACGAGTTAGTAACATTAGCAGCAACCAGTTTACCTCTAGCTTTAATTACTCCCTTGCTTAACGATACAAAGGAACAAGGTGAAGCTGAAATTAAACAACAACAAGCTATCACGGCCAAAACTGTCTTACAACAACGAGATCAAAAGTTACTTGATTATTTACAAACTCTCGAACTTACTCGAGAAAAATTGCAGAAAATACAAACATTTTTGTCAGAAGAATACGAGACCATTAACCAAACTTCTCAAAATAATCTTGCTCACAGTTTAGGGATAACAGAAGACGAATTAAATCAACTGAATGCTTTACTAGAACATAAATTACCTCTACAACTAGATAACGCTAAAAAACAACTAGAAAATTTAGAAAAAATAGAAATTGATTTAGATAATAATGAAAGAAAATTACAGGTTGCTGCTTCTCCAGAAGACTATCAAAAACTTAGTGATGCACTCACTAATGCACAAAAAGAAGCTGCTAAATGTCAAACAGAATATAACTCCGCAGAAAAACGCATTAGAGAAGCAGAAAGGGCAGTACAAATAACAATTAAAGACCTGAAAAGTTATACAGATAAAGCATTAGAAAAACAAAATAACGAACATATTATTAAATCTGCTGCTAAAGTCCAAAATACCCTACAACTATTTAAAGAAAGATTAACCCTTAAAAAACTAAATAAACTAGAAGGAGAAGTAACCGAATGTTTCCGTTATTTACTCCATAAGTCTGATCTCGTTCATAGGGTTGCTATTGATACCCATAACTTTAGTTTATCTCTTTATGATCCTCAAGGAGAAACCGTCCCCAAACACCGTTTATCCGCAGGAGAAAAACAACTCTTATCCATCGCATTTTTATGGGGGTTAGCAAGAGTATCCGGACGTAACTTACCTATCGCTATTGATACTCCTTTAGGAAGACTCGACTCTTCCCACCGTAATAACTTAGTTGAACGCTATTTTCCCACTGCTTCCCATCAAGTTATTCTCCTTTCTACTGATACCGAAATACGACAAAATGAGTTACAACAACTGACTCAACAAGATGCGATCGCTCATCAATATCTGCTAGAATATAATCCAGATGATCGCCAAACTACTGTTCACTGCGATCGCTATTTTTGGTAATTTTTTTGTTTTAAAGCTTGAAAAAAAATCGAAAATTTCTGCACTAAACCTTGCAAAAGCTTTCGGTTCATGATACAGTGTTTCATAATGGGGACTAGTAGAATTTTTTAAATTAAATGCTTATGTTTCCATTATGAAGCTTACATTTTCATTTTTACATAAATTTTGCCCCTTAGCAACCCCCTTTTCTTTAACCTCCTTCAAGGTAGGGTGGGTTAGACGGAGATAATTTAGGTTATAACAAGAAGATAACAACCCGTCGTAACCCACCATTTCAGTCAGGTGGGCAAGTTAAAAATAGGTTATAAGAGTTAAAATACGTATAAAATTTCGCACCCTACGTTGAATAATTATGGAATCTCCTATCAAACAAATACGCTTATCTCAAACAGCAAAAGAACAACTAATTAAACTCAAAAGATATACTAAAATAGAACAGTGGAATATCTTGTGTCGTTGGGGTTTGTGTCGTTCTTTAGCTGAACCCAGTATCCCTTCTCCTGTACCCATTATTCTCGATAGTAATGTAGAAATGAACTGGAGAGTGTTCGGAGGAGAGATGGGAGATATCTTATTAATTGCCTTAAAACAACGCTGCTATAAAGACGGTTTAGGAACCGACAAAGAAACTTTAATAACACAATTCAGACTGCATTTACATAGAGGAATTGGTTATTTAGCAGGAGATATTAAAATAAAGAAAATTGAAAATTTAATTGATTTAACAAGAAAGTAAAGAGGGATGATATCCCAACTAAAATTTTTATTATACTCATTACCCCAAAAATATGCTATGATGGCCATTTTGGAGTAAATTGTGTATTAGGAGAAAATAGCTTATATGTCTCGTTATAGAGGACCTCGTCTGAGAGTCGTACGAAGACTAGGAGAACTGCCAGGATTAAGTAGAAAAACCCCCCGTCGTGCTTATCCCCCAGGTCAACACGGTCAAGGCCGTCGGAAACGGTCAGAATATGCCATCCGACTCGAAGAAAAGCAGAAATTATTGTATAACTACGGTGTTACCGAAAAGCAGCTAGTTCGTTACATGAAAAAAGCCCGTCGTGCCACCGGTTCTACGGGACAAAAATTATTAGAACTGCTAGAAATGCGTTTGGATAACACAGTGTTCCGTTTAGGTATGGCAGGAACCATTCCAGGTGCGCGTCAACTGGTTAATCATGGTCATGTTATGGTGAATGGACGTATTGTTGATATTGCCAGCTATCAGTGTCGTCCTGGAGATGTTATTTCTGTGAGAAATAAGGACAACTCACGCCGTTTAGTGGAAGCTAATATGCAGTATCCTGGTTTAGCTAACCTTCCCGACCATCTAGAATTTGATAAAAATACCCTGACAGGTAAAGTTAATGATATTATCAAACGGGAATGGATAGCATTACAAATTAATGAACTGCTAGTAGTTGAATATTATTCTCGGAAAGTTTAATCGCTATGGGACAACTTCCATAGTTGTCCTCTTTTTTACCAATAATTTATAGGTCAGATACTAATCTTTTTTTAACCATTTATAAGCAATCCAACTAATAATAAAACCTACCATAAGACTAATACAAATACTGAAAATAGTTCCCAACCATAAACTTTTTAAAGATGGGTTTTGTTGCGTTGGTTCGAGGTATTGAGAAATAGTTTTTATTAAGGGTTCCGTTAATAGTTGTCCTACAGCGATCGCAGTTCCTATTCCTGTGAAAATTTGAGCAAGTTGTGCCTCTTTTTTGCTCTTATTTTCTTGTCTTTGTGCCTCCTCAATACTAACTTGAGTTTGCACACTAAGCATTAGTTTATCATATAAATGAAGTGCTGGTTGCAGAAAGGCAATATTAGCTTGCATTTGTTCTAAATAAAACTCACTCTCCCCTGCAAAATTTTGAAAGAATTTTGGTAATTCGTAACCCGTTTTATCCTTTATTTGTTGTAAACATTCTTGATAATTTTTTAAGTTAAATTCTACTAATTTAGCTTGATCTTCTAAAAAGGATAACCGTTGATAATATTTAAGGGAGTCTTGAGGAATTTGTTTTAGTTTTTTACTATCCCATTCCTGTTTTGCATAGTCTTCAGTTAAACATTCAATCTTTTTATATTGTTCTTCTAGTAGGGTTTTAAGAACCAGACTTTGAGAATAGAAAAAGTTTATTTTATGATAGCTTAAAAGTAAGTTTTGCAAAATTCGGTAAGCGGTCGCAGATTTTGTTTCTACTGTTTCGTTTTTATAGAGAAAAACACAAGCTAATTTGATAGCTTCTACGGAATATTTATTAGATTTTTTAACTTCAACTGATTGGGTATAAATATAAAAAGGACTGTCTAAAAATTCATCAGTAATAAGTTTATTAGTATCAATTTCTTGGTTATAATATTGATTTAAAGAATGGGTTGCAATGGTTCTATTTTGTTCTAATGTTGTTGTATCTGGTAAGATTCCGGCAAGAATAACAGTTTGACCTAATTCAAGTTCTAAATTACTTAAATGTTCACTAAGATTCGAGAATATATTTAGGGACTGTTGACCTTCAATTGAAGAAATATAGCGTGTTAATCGCAATAAATAGGTATCATTTAAACGACGTGCAGCAAGGCGACTATTAATGATTCCTGTGGTTAAATAAACTCGATCATTATTGTTCTTTTTGCATTCAGTTGGAATCTTAGAAAAATCTAGAACGCTACCTGTAATTTTGGGATCTTGTTGAAGAGGCAATAATGTTATAAATTTAGCCGCATTTTCTCCATTTTTGCTAGTTAAATGTGAAGTAATCTTTTGTAAGTTCTCGTTAAAAAAGTGTCGTCTTTTTTCTAGTTCTTCTACAGGTTCATTCATCCCATTACGCAATACATAATAATAGAGATGTAATGTCGGCGATATCATTTTAATACTGGTGTTAGTCTGAGTTTGAGTCATGTTGCTCCTCGGAATTATTTTGGGCTTTTTCTGCTGCTAATTTTTGTAATTCTTGACAAATATCTCGACTTTTTTGAGTAATTAATCGTTCCATTTCTGGTGTATCGTCTGCTTCCTCTGAGGGATCACCTGTTTTTTTAACAAGTTTATCGATTCCATCTTTATCAAGTTGATCATAAATTTCTCCTAACCAATTATAAAGAGTTTCATTATCAGGTTGCTGACAAAAAGAAGTGATATGATTTGCCATTTTTGCTGGCTCATTTTTATCGGTTTCTGGTAAACCATCTAAATAATTATAAATGTCTTGATAAGAGGGAGTCTCTATTTTTTGTTTAAAGGTATCTGATGATGCAGTCAAGATTGTTTTAAATGCTTCACAGATATAATAATCACTGATAGTTGTGTGGGAATTAAACATAATTTAAAGTTATCTGGGTTTAATAGTTAATAGTTAATTGTTTACTTTCCTGTGAGGGTAAAAGCTGCCCAAAAATAAGGATGTTGAAAAGGAATATCTCTAAGACGTTTCAAGGCCCTATCTAGACGAAACTTCTCCTTTGATTCTAGTTTACTCAAATTCCATTTTTTAGCACGGTTTCTTAACTGTTCAGCAGTACGGGAACGCAACCATATTTGAGCATTTTTCAAGGCAATCGCTTTATTGTTAGTGGTTTGTAGTTGATGGTAAAATTCATCAAAGAGGAATGCTGTGGCGATGGAGTTGACCTTCCATTGACTAGCAATAACTGCTTTTGCGCCGGCTAAAAGGAACCCTGTAGGCAGTCCTAAATGTTCTTCTGTGGGTTGGGAAGCGTCCACTACACTGGTACAACAAGCGGAAAGGATAACTAAGTCTGTGTGGGGTATATATAGGTCTGAGAAGATGGTATTTAGGGTGAGGTTGTCTGTGGTGTTACGGGACAACATTAGATAGGAGTGCAAAGGATTTTTGAAATTGTATTCTGCATGACCTGAAAAGTGCAAACAGTGATAGTTTTGTGCATTTTTTAAGATGTTTTCGATTGTTGCATTTTTTTCGTTTAAAGTTTGTTGTTGGTTAAAATTTTGATGTTGAGAAATACTGGCTATTTCTGCTTTAGCAAAAATTAAATCTTTATCTTCGGTTGGGTTTTCTATCGCTAATAAAGATTGTTGCGATCGCTGACGGTTTTGGCGGATTTTCCATACTTGCAAACTGGGAAAATAGCTGACAGAAAATTTATCTATGAGGCGTTTATTTTCTTTTTTATTAATCCAAAGTGCATGAATAGGAAATAAATGCAAGTAATTATGGGGAACGATAATTAGATGTTTAATGTTATCGGGAATGAAGTTCAATAGTTGATTAAATCTGAGAAAGATAGAAAGTTCATCAATGATATTATCTAAATCAGTTTTTGTCTTTTCAATGTCTTCTTGTTTATCTTTTGACTGAGAACTGAGATTATTGATCCAATTATCAGCAATACCTTCTAAGTTGATTGAAGATAAATCAACGGATAACGCATCAGGAATACGAGGAGATTCTACCCCAGGAAGAATTAACAGGGTAATTAGTTTATATTTGGTGAAGAAAAATTCTATGATTGCTGTATCTGAGGGCAATAGTTCTTGAACTTCTGAGTAATATAATGGGGTTACTTTTGTTTTAGCAATGAACTCTGGTTCATGTTTAGCTACTTGCTGATATAACTTTTCTAAGTCTGCTTTAGCGTTATCCCATTGTTGAGAAAATTGATTTAATTCTAGTTCTGGTAAACCTTCATTCAGTTTATTGGTATAAATATTGAGTGCCTTTTTTTCTATTCTTTTGGCTTCTTGTATCTTTTGAGATAGTTCAGAGGAAACTGTATTAGGTAAGGGAATATCTTGTTTAGCGAGTCGTTCTACTAAATAACGATTTCTGAAAATTTCTGTATATAAAAACAGTCGTTTAAATTCTCGTTGTTTGAGAGCAAAAGTAATAATTCTTTGATAAGTATCTAAATAGCATTCTAATAAGGTGCGTCGGGTAAAAATATCCGTTCCTGTTTGCATTTTATCCAGACAAGCAAGAATGCGATGATAACAAAATTCAGCTTTTCGAGAGTCTTTGAGGGTAAAGTAATAATCAACCGTAGCTTGAACTCTGGTGATGTCTAAAAATAAGGATAATTCCTGTTCTTTATTTTGTTCTGAGTTGTGGTCAGGTGTATCTATTTTCTTTAAAATTTCATTGATTAGCCAACGAGTATAAGTATCTTGATTATGTCGAATATTTCGGAGTTTTTCAATTAGTTTGATATTACCACTAGCAATTTTTTCTAGAGTTTTAGCAGCCAAAAGTCTGTAATCTGAACTTTGAGTAGTATTTAATATTAGTTCTACCAGTACCTCTGTAGTTTCATTATTACTGGTGCGCAATAGTGCCACCAGAGGTTGAACATGAATAGCCACAGGGTTCCCAGGATCTATTTCCCCTAAACCTTCAACAGCTTGTCGAAGTATGTCCTCATTATTACTGGTGCGCAATAGTTCCACCAGAGCCTCTATAGCTAGAGGGTTGTCAGCACCTATTTTCCCTAAACTTTCAGCAGCTTGCCGAAGTATGTCCTCATTATTACTGGTGCGCAATAGTTCTACTAGAGCATCAATAACCACAGGGTTGCCAGGATCTGTTTTCCCTAAACTTTCAGCAGCTTGCCGAAGTGTATACTCATCGTTACTGGTGCGCAATAGTTCTACTAGAGCATCAATAACCACAGGGTTGCCAGGATCTGTTTTCCCTAAACTCTTAGCAGCTTGCCGAAGTATGTCCTTATCGTTGCTGGTGCGCAGTAGTTCCACCAGAGCATCAATAGCTACAGGGTTGCCAGAATCTATTTTCTCTAAACTCTCAGTAGCTTGCTGAAGTATGGACTTATTATTACTGGTGCGCAGTAGTTCCACCAGAGCATTAATAGCTATAGGGTTGCCAGGATCTATTTTCCCTAAACTCTCAGCAGCTTGCAGAAGTCTGTACTCATTGTTACTGGTGCGCAATAGTTCCACCAGAGCATCAATAGCTATAGGGTTGCCAGGATCTATTTTCCCTAAACTCTCAGCAGCTTGCAGAAGTCTGTACTCACTGTTACTGGTGCGCAATACTTCAACTAACCTTTTAATTTCTTGCTCTTGCTCTGACATCTTAAAAAATCCGATCGCTTCTTTTTAACCACGCTAAAATAATTATAGACTTTCCCCCTTGAGAAGAATTGAGAAATAATCATGGAATCTTACGAAACTTGGTTTGAAAAAGGTCTAACCTTTCAACAACAGGGACAATATGAAGAATCTCTCAACTGTTTCCAAAAAACCATCGAACTCAACGACAAATTTATCCCTGCTTGGATCTATCAAGGTATTTCCTTAGAAAAATTACAACGTTATAAAGCTGCTATTCTTTGTTACGACGAAGCCATAAAAATAAATCCCAACACTGCTGATCTTTGGTACAACAAAGGAACCATTTACTGCAAAATTAAACAGTATCATAACGCTTTAACTTGTTTTGAGAAAGTGCGTACCATTGAACCAGATCACGCTTTAGCTAGAACTGTACAAAGTTTAATTAGTGCTATTCCTTCCAAGTTCGATCCTTTGCCGAAAAAAGATAAAAAATACAAGGATGATGAAGAGGAAAGAGCAGCAGAAGCAAAACTTTATTATCAGCGATCGCTTGAAGAAAAAGCTTATAAATTAAACAGTGGGGAAGCAGAAATTGATTATTAAATTAAAGTTAGGAGTTAACCCAACCCCATTAGTGTCAACTAGAGTAAACTGTCATTGCGAGGAGGCCAAACTTTTATTTGCAGCTTGTTTAAGACTTAATTCTGTCTCCGAAGCAATCTCTAAAACAACTAAAAAAATAGAGATTGCTTCGGGAGCATGATAAAGACAAATCAGTATCTAATAGTAATTAACCTCCCTCGCAATGACAATCATTCATTATTAATTATTAATTGTTAATTGTCGAAGAGATTCCTCGTTCCTCGGAATGACATAATTAGATGAGTTAGTTTTGCCCATTCTACTTCTGAACTCCGAACTCCGAACTCCGAACTCAAGTTATTTAGGTTAAGCTAAGAGTCAACAAGTTTATCTTTCAGGTTTGTCTAAGTTAATATGAAAAATCATCAGAAAATTGCTATTGTTCTCTTATCCATAAGTTTAACCGGATTATTAGGAAAATCCTCATCTACAGGATCTCCTGCTAATCAATCTTTTCAAGGATGGTTTCTCAACTTAATACAAGATGGAGGAAGAAAACCCCCTCAACTACCCATTAAAACCTCCGCTATTTCCCGTTTTTTTAGCCAAGTAAATGATCAATCAAAAGAAGATTGTGAACCCAAAACATCAGAACCTAATTTTTTAGTAATTGCTGGTGGTGCAAGTCCCGAATCTAATGAAATAGCTTTAGAAAAAAATGTCCTTTATTTCCAAAGAACCCTAAAAAATATGGGTTTTAACTCTCCATCAACCAGCATCTTCTTTGCCAATGGAAATAATGGAGAAGCGAGTATTCGTTATCTTGATCCGCAACGCCAACAACGCTTTAAAATTCCCAATATTCCTGATTTAGATGGTTCAGCAAATCTCAATAATATTAACAGTTGGATTGATAAAAATAATCAAAATAAAGAAGCGCATAAACCCATATTTCTCTATTTTACAGGTCATGGAATTCTCAATGAAAGAAACAGTGATAATAATGCTTTAATGCTCTGGAATAATACCCCCGTAACCGTAGCAAAATTATCAAATACTCTCAATAAATTACCCCAAGATAGTCATATTGTTACCATGATGGCTCAATGTTTTTCAGGATCATTTGCCAATTATATTTATGAAAATGGTGACCCCAATAAACCCTTGACAAAACAGACGAGATGTGGATTTTTTGCTACTATTAAAACATTGCCATCTGTGGGTTGTACTCCTGAAGTTAATGAAGCAGATTATAAAGATTATAGTTCCAGTTTTTTTGCTGGATTAAGTGGAGTTAGTCGTACAGGTCAAAAAGTTGCTTCTGCTGACTATAATAAGGATGGCAGAGTTAGTTATTCAGAAGCACATGGGTTTGCTAAAGTAGATGAAAAAACCACTGATTTACCCGTATCTACCTCCGAAGTTTGGCTACAACAAAAAGCGAGTGAAGAAGATATTAACCAGTTGCTCGATATACCCATTATTGAACTAGAAAAAGTTGCTAATCCTCAACAGAAATATGTCATTAATTCTTTAGTTAAAATATTGGGATTTAATAGCCAAAAATCTTATTTAGAAATATTAGAAACCATCAATCCTTATGAAAGAACAACCCAAGTAGAACAAGCTTATAGAGTTAGACTATTGATGGAACTATTAAACGTGAGAATGGAACAGAAAGTTAGGCAAAGTAATAATCCAGAAGAAATAGCTATTTTAGAACGTTTAATTAACTGTGAATCAAGCTCTTGGAAATAGATATAATCTTGTCCATAAACTAAAGTTAGATTTTAAGCAACTTCTGATGTTATTAGCTATACTATCTTAAGCAATAATCGTAATTAAAGCACAGATGGATTTCAATGACATACCTTACGGCCCAGTCAAAATTATTGCTGGTCCACATATTGGAAGGATTGGTTACTATGATTGTGAGGAGATAGAATTCGATGACGATATTGACTGGTCATCTATGTCTGAGGAACAAGCTGAAACAGTAGAAGGCAAAGACGTTGCTATTGTCTACTTTGGTGATATGTTATTAACCTTAAATAGAGGTTATTATATGATCCCTTTTGAGCATATTCGTCTAGTGACGACAGATGACTTGATGAAACGTAGAGAAGAGTTGTATAGATTATGTGGTGGATTTAAACCCATTGATAACCCTGAGTTAATTGTAGATGAATATGAACAGTTAGATTATTGGGCAGAATTACATTATGTAGATTCAATTTTAGTTGATAGAATGATACAAGCAAGATATTCAAATAAAAAAAATGGTGCCAAGGTATTTATCTCTCATTCATCCAAGGATAAAAAAGTTGCGATCTGGATATCAACTGATTTAACAAATGCTGGACATACTCCTTGGTTTGATCAATGGGATATAACTGTTGGAGAAAGTATACCTCAAAAAATATCTGAAGGAGTTACAGAAGCTAATTTTGTTATTGTACTTTTATCAGAACATTCAGTTAACTCTAATTGGGTAGAACGAGAATGGCAAACTAAATATTGGGATGAAGTGCAAAAAGGAACAATTCAGGTTCTTCCAGTTCTTTTAGAAGATTGTGAAATACCAGCTTTATTAAAAACTAAACGATATGCAGATTTACGCCATGATTATAACAATGGCTTTCAAGACATTTTAATTGCTATTGATCGATTACAAGAAAAAGAGAGTTAATTATCTGAAAAAGATTAAACTTGGCTTCAAATCGTTATAGATATTGATCTTCATCCTCTTTTTTAAAAAAAGTTGCTCACCTATAAATAAAGATAATTATTGGTTCAACCAACTTCTTAAATCTTCTACATTTGCAAAATCAAAAATAGCTTCTCCTAAAGCTTCAATTTCCTCAATTTCTAAACCTTGAATCTGCATTTTTATTTCAGGGTTAATTGCACCTAATTTCCGTTCAATTAAACGAATTACTAGGTTCTTTTCTCTAGTAATACCCTGTTCAATACCCTGTTCAATACCCCGTTCAATACCTTGTTCAATACCCTGTTCAATACCTTGTTCAATACCTTGCTCAATACCTTGTTGCATCCAACTGGTAACAATTTGCATAACGTCCTCCTGTTCTTGGGGTAGAAAAGTGTTTAATTCAGATTGAAAAATGTTTTCTTCTACTGGATTTAAAGTTAGATAAGTATCAATAAATCCAGAAATTAATTGCATTCTAGCTGGATCTAGTTTTAAAGTTACTAATAACCTTAAACATTGCGCTTTGACTTTAGCACGATCTTGAGCCGCTATTTTCATTTTAGCCATTAATGCTGATGCAACTGGATTAGCTTGATTAATAAAATCTCGCCAATTTAATTGATTAAGCTGCACCACACGGTAGTTAAAGTTTAACACTTCTAAATCAGGAAATTCAACCTTGTATTGACTGTCTGCTTCTTTTTGAGGATAATCATAAGAGAAGACAACAATAGGATAAATAGGTAAAGCAAACTTTTCATGAAGACGAGCAAAATAAGAAAACATTCGTCGATTAAAGTTACTTTGTGAACTAGACTGTGCTTCAATATGAATTAAGAAAAAAGAAGGCTTATTTTTAAAATTAACTTGAGCAATTAAATCAGTCTCATATTTGTCTCCTTCAGTAACATCCGTGAAAATTTCTTTATCCAAAAACTTGATAGAAGTCCCATCAAAATAGGTCATAACTTGGGGGAAAAATAAATCGATAAATTCAACAAAAAAGGTTGAAAGTAATTCCTTAAATAAGTGATCGTGATCAATCATTCTTTTTAAATCCCTGTACGATCTTGTAATTCTTGACTCATATAACAGCGATCGCCTAACTTTTTCAACAGAGGACCATGTAACCCAAATTGAACCATACTCACCGATGCTGGTAAAATATCAATACGGTCACGATAGCAACCTAAATCAATGCCTAATAAATGACATAAAATAATTCTAATAGTAGTTTTATGAGAGACAACTAAAACGTTTCCATCGGGATAGTTTGCCTCAATTTCTGATATAATCAACATCGCACGACTTCCCACCTGTACAGCAGTTTCTCCATCAGAAGGAGGATTCCAAGCAGGTTCAGTCATCCAATTAATATAGTCCTCTAAATAATGCTCTTTAACCCAGTCACGGGTGCGATTTTCCCATTGACCAAAATTCATTTCTTTGATTCCATCTTTAAGCTGCATTTCCATCCCTACTGCCTCACAAAGAGGTGTTGCAGTGGCAATAGTCCGCTTCATGGGACTAACATAAATTCCAGACCAATCAATAGATTTGTAACTATCAGCAAACGCTTGGGCCATTTCCTTTCCTTGGGGAGTCAAATCAGGATTAAGAATCCCACAAAAACTATCATTGAGACTATTTTCTGTTTCTCCGTGACGCAAAAAATATAAAGTTAAACTCATAACAATCCTCCTTAATTTTCCTAGATAAAATAATTTTTACTACCATGAATAATAGTAATCAAATCTAAGATAGAATTGATGTATGCTATGTTACTTAAAATAACCATTAACTGCTAAAGTAAGCAATATCTACCTTAACCTAAAAAGATAACCAACGATTCTAATTTAATGATGACCTTTCGAGAAGAATTTGAACTACTGCTGCGAGCTTGTTACCCCTTAATATATATTCCCACCACAGAAGAAGAAAGACTAGAAACTGCGATCGCCCAATGCGGACAAACCCTACAAAACCGCACTATTTATATTTGGGACTTCGTAGACGGCTATCAAGATAACCCCAATAACGAAGGAGTAGGCAGACGCAACCCCCTACAAGCCTTAGAATTTGTCGAAAAAATGCCCAATAACATCGGGGGAATCTTCATTTTAAGAGACTTTCAACGCTTCTTAGAAGATGTCTCCATCTCCCGTAAACTCCGCAACCTCGCCCGTAGCTTAAAATCTCAACCCAAAAATATCATCATCATTGCCCCCCAGGTACAAATTCCCGAAGAACTAAGCGAAGTCCTCACCGTAGTTGACTTTCCCCTACCCACCGGCACAGAAATAAAAAGCGAAATACAACGCCTTCTAGGAGCCACAGGACAGCCCCTATCTGATACCTTAGTAGATGAATTAGTCAGATCCGCCCAAGGACTCTCCTTAGAGAGAATACGCCGTGTTTTAACCCGTTGCATCGCCAGTCATGGACGCATCGAACCAGAAGACGTAGAACTAATTTTAGAAGAAAAACGTCAATCCATCCGTCAAACCCAAATTCTCGACTTCTATCCAGCCACCGAACAAATATCCGATATTGGCGGTTTAGACAACCTTAAAGACTGGTTACTGCGCCGAGGTGGGGCATTTAGCGAAAAAGCCCGTTCTTACGGCTTACCACACCCTCGGGGACTACTATTAGTAGGTATTCAAGGCACAGGAAAATCCCTCACCGCCAAAGCCATTTCCCACCATTGGCACCTACCCTTACTCCGTCTCGATGTAGGCCGACTGTTTGGGGGTTTAGTAGGAGAGTCCGAGTCTCGCACCCGTCAGATGATAAGTTTAGCAGAAGCCTTAGCCCCTTGTGTATTATGGATCGATGAAATAGATAAAGCCTTTGCCGGAGTAGAAGGAAAAGGAGACGGAGGCACCACCAGCCGTGTTTTTGGGACATTTATTACCTGGTTAGCCGAAAAAAAATCCCCGGTGTTTGTAGTCGCAACAGCCAACAATATTAAAGCCTTACCCCCAGAAATGCTACGTAAAGGCCGCTTTGACGAAATTTTCTTTGTAGGTTTACCCAGTCAAGGGGAACGAGAAGCCATTTTTAACGTCCACTTATCCAGACTGCGCCCCCATAATCTCAAGACTTACGAGATCAAGCGACTGGCTTATGAAACCCCAGATTTTTCGGGGGCAGAAATCGAACAAACTTTAATCGAGGCTATGCACATTGGCTTTAGTCAAAACCGTGACTTTAGCACCGATGATATCCTAGAAGCAGCAAGTCAAATTATCCCTTTAGCCCGAACTGCACAAGAAGAAATTGAATTTTTGCAACAGTGGGCTGCTGCTGGAAAAGCACGGTTAGCCTCTCGTCAAAGTGGCTTAAATTCTCTGACTCCCTAACCTTATTATCCAGCAACTGCGACACAATTATAAGTTAGACACTTTTAAGCTGCTGCTTGAGCTTCTGACAGTCCACTTTGCACTCCCGTAGAACTCGCATTGCCAGACCACCACCCGTCGTTTCGCCTTCAAGCAAAATGCCAAGCAGCAGATGTTGTGGGGTTATCTTTTTGTGACCTTGCTGGTTTGCCTGTTCAGCAGTTAGCTCCAGCACCCGGTAGGTACGAGGTGTAAAGGGAATTTCTGCCGGAATATCTGTAGCAGAAACTTTACAGTTAGCTAACCAGTCATCAATGAGGTTTTGTGCAATGACCAAGTCTACGCCCTGGTTCTTCAGAGCCTGTGCGGCTGGGGTTGTTTCCACAGTTAACAGCCCTAAAATTAGCCCTTCTGTGCCGAAAAAGTTGAGGTTTAGCTCTCGCATAGCTTCCTGCCCTCTGTTCAGCACTTCACGGGTTTCGGGGGTGAGGCGATCCCAGGAAAACCCGACCATCTCTTCCCGTACTGACAATAGCGCCACCGCCTTGAGAATATATTCAAGCGTGGGGGCATCTAATGTACCCCAGCTAGCGGCTTCGGCTCCCTCTTGCTGATAGAGTTGGATGAGGGCTTCGTAGAGTTGCAAGTCATCACCAACAAATGACCGAATGTCGGAACGCCACTGCCATGCCATTTGTCGCACCTCTGGATCGTTGAGGTCACGACCTTGGGTGATATGGGATTTTGCCTGTTCCACGAAATGGAGCCACTCGGCCTGCCCCTGATTCAATCGGGCTTCAAGCAAATCATGTTGTTCTTGGGTCAAATATTGTTGAGTCATAGTGAGGTTCTCTATTATCTGCATAATATCGTCAACCGCAATAGATTCGGAGTTTTGGAGGTTTTGGGCAAGGGTGCTGAGCTTGGTAAAAAGCGACTGCGACACTGCTATCTGCTCTTGGAGTCGCGCCAAATGCAGATTGATGACATTCGGTAGTGAGAAGTCCGAATTCTCCAAACACTCGCGAATTTCCTTGAGGGCAAAACCCAATTGTCGCAACGACAAAATTTGCTGAAGTCTAGCAATGTCGGCTTCGCTATACAGTCGATACTCCGCCTCGGTGCGATGCGACGGTACCAGTAAACCAATCTCGTCGTAGTACCGCAAAGTCCGAATGGATAATCCGGTCTGTTTTGCTAATTCCCCGATTTGTAAAAGTTTTGGCATAGGTCGCCTTGACTCCAATTTCTCAGAAGATTACGGTTGATAACTAAATGCTAAAGAATGACGTAACGTGAGAGTCAAGGAGAAGATTAAATCATCGATTTTGACGGGAGATTGTCAATCAAAAGAAAAGCTAATAAATGTAATTTAGTGGGAACAGTGGCTAACTTACCCCGATCAACGTTAATATGCAACCTTAAGTTATCTCATATCCTGTTATCATTATGAATCGTTTATCTGGCGTTTTTCAATTTTTATTAGGATTTTTCCTCGGTATTTTTCTCTTAGTCGGGGGAACTGCCTCCCTTGCTTATGTGGTTTTTGCTCGTATGAGTGCTAACCCGGAAAAACCCACCTTTGCTGAAGAGAAACCCCCAGAAACTACAGCTAAAGCTGACAGTCAACCGGTTTCTAACCAAGAAAGCAAAACTGAAGCCGTTGAGGAAGTGGCGGCCACGGAAACGGTTTTTGAAGAAGAAGAAGAAACCGAAGAATTACCGGACGGGGCCTATCGGGCTAAAGTCACTTGGTCAACCGGTTTAAGTCTGCGATCGCAACCTGCTTCCGATGCCGATAGAATAGGTGGTGTTGGCTACGATGCCGAACTAATCATACTCAAAACCACTGCCGATGGTGATTGGCAGCAAGTCCGTCTCCCAGGCAGTCAAAGAGAAGGTTGGGTTAAAGCCGGTAATGTAGAAAAAATAGAAGAATAAGACAAATTTAGGGTGGGCAATGCCCACCTTAAATATTATGATGAGCAGCTATAGTGAGATACGCCACCAGCATCAAAAAACTGCTTAGGTTTTAGACGATAGTATTTATCTTCTATTTCCTGTGATTGCTCATCATAGGGGTTGCTAAACACTTCTTGTAACTCTTTGACTAAGGTGTAGTCACCTTGCATGGCTTGTTGGTAGGCTGGAACAATCAACCACTCTCGCCATGTATATTTTGGGTTAGTCTCTTTCATATTTTTTGATATCTCAGCCAGATTGCCCTCGTTAACGACGAGTTCGCGCCAGCTTAAGAGCCAAGATTGCCATTGTTCATCGAGTTGTTCTGAAGTTTTAACATAGAAGCTCTTTTTCAATGGTTCAACATCCTCTGGTATATGGGATAACTCGCGGAAGAAAATGGTGTAATCTACCTCTGAGTCCGTCATTAACTGCATTAGTTTCTCAAATAACTCTGGGTGATATTCAGAGAAGCCAAGTTTGGCAGCCCACATTTTTTGGATTTGTTCTTGCATTGCCAGGTCAAAGTCACGGCCTACTTGATCAAACTGTTCTAAAGCTTCAGCATCTTCTGCGAGTAGGGATCTGACAGCTTTCCAAAACATATAATAATTCGCTTTTGCTGCAACTGGCTGATTGAAGAATGAAAAGTGTTGGCCGCCGCCAGTCCAAGGTTGAAACCAAGGGTCAAAATTTTCACAAAACCCAAATGGTCCATAGTCTAGGGTAAAGCCACCAGCAGCGCAGTTGTCGCTGTTAAAATTACCCTGGCAATAACCAACACGTAGCCAATTAGCCACCAGTGAAGTGAGACGTTGGCGAAATTGCTTAGCCAACTCAACCAATTGATCTGAAAAACCAAGGTTTTGATTAATCTCGCTTTTGTATTCTCGCTCAATTAAATGGGACACTATCATGGTCAATTCTTCTAATGCTCTTGGATGAGCATTACTGCCAACGCGGCGGGCAAATAACTCTAGCTGACCAACGCGCAAAAACGATGGTGCAACGCGAGTTGAAATAGCCACAGGATTGTCCACCAAAATATCAGGGTCGGTGGAATGGGAGTCTTGAGAATACCAAGGCCGGGTAACGGTCTCAGATTTAGAAACATACAGTGTCAAAGAGCGCGATGTGGGAACACCTAAAGCCTGCATATATTCTTGTGCCAGAAACTCACGCACACTTGAACGTAGGACTGCGCGCCCGTCAGCACCACGGCAATAAGGGGTTGGTCCGCCACCCTTCAACTGCATTTCCCAGCGCTGGCCATTGATTATTCCTTCAAATACAGATATGGCGCGACCATCCCCATAACCATTACCCGTACCGAATGGACAATTTTGGATATATTCGGTGCCATAAATCGACAGTGCATAACCTGTCGCCCAGCCAAACGGACGCATAGGCTCACGGGTAGCAGAGATATCACCAGAAAATATCTTGCTAAATTGTTCATTAAACGCAAGCTCGTCACTCAACCCAAGTTCTTTAAAGAAGGTGCTGCTATGGGTTACATATTCTGGTTCTGCAAGGGGCGTAGGTGTCACAGGTACGAAATGACCAGAGAAAACCTGGCGGGCATAGTGATCATCTCCATCCACCGTGGCCTTAGGGTCGGCACTTAAGGTATCCATCAGAGAATAATCCGCCAGTCGCACAAACTCATCGAAAGTATTTACAGAAGGCTCAGCAGATGATCTAGATTTATACGACATTGTTGTTAACTTATAATTATATAGTGGTTGGTTTATAACTATCTTAAATAGTTTTTTCTAAATTGGTTAGAAACAGAAAGAAGATTAGGTGATTCTGGCGACATCAGGATAAGATAAAATATTATCAATTCCTAATCCTTAAATCTAATTAAATACCTACCTTTTTTCTGCTAATTATTTTGAAAATAATCCATCATCACTGCTTCAACCACGGGAACACTAACAGAATTTCCTAATTGTTTATAAGTAGCCCTATGATCAGGATGTAATTTAAAATTATCAGGAAAACCCTGCAATCTTGCACATTCTCTAGGGGTAAGTCTGCGAGGTTTATTATTAATAACAATTCCTAATCTATGAGCATCAGCACTGGTTAAAGTAATAGAGATGCTATCAGGATCTAAAAATTTAAACACTTAAAATAACAAGATGTTTGAGAAAAAGATTAGCCGAAAATTTAGCAGCATTAATAACTTCAAAAACCTGTTCAGGACTTTGATCACAAAGGGTTAAAATAGAGATAAATTGCTCTTGTGTTTTTAACAGTATTGGAATAATACTAGCTGTTGCACTTTCTAGTAATAATTCTTCTGGCCACCAAATTGCTGCCAATTCTTTAAGGTCGTTAATATTTCTCTGATATTTCTTGAGTTTTTTATTGGTCATTAACCTAATAGAATCTAATTCGTTTCTTAATAAGCTTTACCATAATAATACAGTTTAGTCTTTGATCATAACATTGTTTATGGTTTAAATGAATAAGTTAGCAGATAAATTAAAATAATCAGCTAATGCTTTAGCTTGAGCTTTACTAATAGATCGTTTACCATTAACGACTTCAGAAACTACTCCACTTGAGCCAAGTATACCTATCAAATCGGCTTGACGAGTGCCACTAACTTCCATTAAATGTTGTAATATTTCATAAGGTTCACAATCTTCTATGGGATAGTTTTCTGTTTCGTAAGCTTCAATTAATGTAACTAATAATCGATAAATTTTAGTTTCTTCTACTGTTCTATTTTTCTTAAAAGTTAATCTTTCAGTAATGGTTAATAATTGTTTATATTCTGCTTCTGATTCAATTACTTTTGGAGCAATTTCAACCAGAAGATTACGATAAGCTTCTTCATTAAAAGTAGGGGTCATTTTTCCAGTTGTTTTTGTCATATTCGCTATGGGTTAAGAAGTATTTGTAATAGATAACTTGGGATTCATAATCAATGCCAACAATCAAACGGTAATTATTTCCTTTGAGATTAAAAACAGTAAAGTTTCCAACTGCTTCGGCAGTCTTATATATTTTCTTGACTTCTTCTAAGTTATTCCATTTAGCATTTTTAACAACTTTGTACCAATTTTCAACTTGTTTTTTAACGCCAGGATAACGGTTTGCATCTTGACGTAAGCGAGAAATTGCAATAAGTTTCATTTAGATAATTAATAATTTTTCTAGTTTGACAAAGATTAGTGTTCATCATGATTACAATTCGATTGACATCGTTATATTCTCTCAAAATGAGAGTATGTTGTCAAGTAAAATTCCACATTGTAAAACAATGGTCAAGATGACTAACTAAAAAAATGACTAAATGGTTAAAATTAATTCCTAACCCTTAAATTTAATTAAATAACCACAATTATGTTCCCCTTCATTAATCCAGTGGGTTCTTTCTATAATACAATCGGGCAGAATATCAGCAAACATTTCTAACTCATGACCACACACCGTCGGATAAGATTCAGCCACATCAGAAATGGCACAATTATGCTCAGCCAAGAGATAACCCTCTTCTTGACTTTTTAAGCCATTTTTTACATTTGCCCTATGTATTTCAGCCATATAACCCTCTTCCTGGCGCATTTTAACCAGCCGATCTATCCTATCTTTTAAAGAACCTTGGCCAATACGTCGCCGATATTCCTCTGCTTTGCGTTGCCATTGTTTACGTAGAACCTCTTTAACCTGAGTTTCTCCCACTGTGTCCATTAATGTCTCCAAAAAAGACACGGCAAACTCCCCATATTGATTAGGAAAGCGATCGCGACCCTGTTTACTGAGAGAATAGACATATTGTGGTCGTCCTAACCCTTCCTGTAAGGGATGATGTTCCAGCAACCCTTCTGCTTCTAGGTCTTTCAAATGACGGCGAGTAGCTTGAGGAGTGATATCAAGAGTTTCAGCGAGTTCATGGGCGGTTGCTTTACCTTGTTTGAGTAAATGCTGTAAAATGTCGTCTTTTGTGGAAGGGGGCTGTATAGTAGTCATTTTTTAAACTTAAAAGTCAGATATATTAAAAATGCCGCGATCGCACTTGAGAAAAAGTTACAGAAAATTTTAGGGTAATGTGACTTTGACAACAATTGAGTTGTTAATCTATTGTAAGCTATAATAAGGAAACAAAAATGTTGTTTTATTAACGCGATCCGAGAAACGCGGGTTTTGTGGGGTTAACGACTCATTCCCTGTCAAAATGCCACCTTGAAATTACTCAACTCTCCCTCTATTGGGGAAACATCTTGAACTGAAACGGAGAACACAAAATCTAATGAGTGCAACCACCGTCAAAAACCTAGTCAACCAACCTTATAAATATGGCTTTGTTACTGACATTGAAGCTGATACCATTCCTCGTGGTTTAAATGAAGATGTCATTCGTCTTATTTCTGCTAAAAAGAACGAACCAGAGTTTATGTTAGAGTTTCGTCTCAAAGCTTATAAACAATGGTTAAAAATGACGGAACCTACTTGGCCTCATGTTAACTATCCCCAAATTAATTATCAAGATATTATTTACTATTCTGCCCCCAAACAGAAGAAAGAAAAACTCAACAATTTAGACGAAGTTGACCCTGCTTTATTAGAAACTTTTGAAAAGTTGGGCATTCCTTTATCGGAACAAAAACGTCTTAGTAATGTAGCGGTAGATGCTATTTTTGATAGTGTTTCGGTTGCCACAACTTTTAAAGAAAAATTAGCCGAAGATGGTGTTATTTTTTGTTCTATTTCTGAAGCATTAGAAGAACATCCTGAGTTAGTTAAAAAGTATCTTGGGAGTGTGGTTCCCGTTGCTGATAATTTCTTTGCGGCCTTAAATTCTGCTGTGTTTAGTGATGGTTCTTTTGTGTTCATTCCCAAAGGGGTAACATGTCCTATGGAACTATCAACTTATTTCCGTATTAATAGTGGAGATACTGGACAGTTTGAACGGACATTAATCGTAGCAGAAGAAGGGGCATCAGTCAGCTATTTAGAAGGTTGTACTGCCCCCATGTATGATAGTAATCAACTCCACGCTGCGGTGGTGGAATTAGTGGCATTAGATGATGCAGATATTAAATATTCTACGGTGCAAAATTGGTACGCCGGCGATGAAAAAGGAAAGGGCGGAATTTACAATTTTGTGACCAAAAGAGGACTCTGTAAAGGAGTTAATTCCAAGATTTCTTGGACCCAGGTAGAAACTGGTTCTGCTATTACTTGGAAATATCCAAGTTGTGTCTTAGTAGGAGATAATTCTGTGGGAGAATTTTACTCTATTGCTTTAACGAATAATATGCAGCAAGCTGATACGGGAACCAAGATGATTCATATTGGAAAAAATACCCGTAGCACCATTATTTCTAAGGGTATTTCTGCTGGTAACTCTAAAAATAGTTATCGCGGTTTAGTGCAAATGGGACCCAAAGCAAAAGGGGCAAGAAATTACTCCCAATGTGATTCAATGTTAATTGGAGATAATGCGGAAGCTAATACATTTCCTTACATTCAAGTTGATAATAATTCAGCAAAAGTTGAACACGAAGCCTCTACTTCTAAAATTGGAGAAGATCAACTATTTTACTTTGCTCAACGGGGTATTTCTGAAGAAGATGCTGTCTCAATGTTAGTCAGTGGTTTCTGTAAAGATGTCTTGAGTGAGTTACCCATGGAATTTGCTTCTGAAGCCGATAAATTATTGAGTTTGAAGTTAGAAGGAACCGTAGGTTAGACAGTTATTAGTGACCAGTTATCAGTTATCAGTTTTACAAGATGATGACTGGTATTATCAACAATTAACAATCAAGAAAAAAACATGAGCGACGTTATCTTATCCGTTAAAAATTTGACTGCCAATGTAGAAGGAACTCCTATTTTAAAAGGTGTTAACTTAGAAATAAAAGCAGGTGAAATTCATGCTATTATGGGCAGAAATGGATCAGGAAAAAGCACTTTATCCAAGGTTTTAGCAGGACATCCTGACTACGAAATTACAGGTGGTGAGGTACTTTATAAAGGAAATAACATCCTAGATAAAAGCCCCGATGAAAGAGCTTTAGAAGGTATATTTTTGGCCTTTCAATACCCTTTAGAAATTCCTGGTGTCAGTAACTTAGACTTCTTAAGAGTAGCCTATAATGCGCGTCGTAAACATTTAGGTTTAGAGGAAATCGATACCTTTGATTTTGAAGATTTAGTAGAGGAAAAACTAGATGTTGTTAAAATGGACTCTGCTTTCTTAGAAAGAAGCTTAAATGAAGGTTTTTCTGGGGGTGAAAAAAAGCGTAATGAAATCCTACAAATGGCCTTATTAGAACCAACATTAGGTATTTTAGATGAAATTGATTCTGGGTTAGATATTGATGCTTTAAGGATTGTTTCTAATGGGGTTAATCAGTTAGCAACTCCTGATAATGCTTTCTTATTAATCACTCATTATCAACGGTTATTAAACTATATTGAACCCCATCATATTCATGTTATGTATGATGGTCAAATTGTTACCAGTGGTGGCAAAGAATTAGCCCTAGAATTAGAAGAATCAGGCTATGATTTCATCGAGGAGAAATTACTCGCAAAAGCGTAAATTATAAGGTTTATCTAGGGGCAAGATGTAACTTACTCCTAGATAATTTATAGATAAAAATGAGGGTAAAAATAATAAACTAAGTGAAAAAATTTATTCCAAAATAGGTTTAAAGTCGATAGTTAAATTAACTGAATGTAAAATAAATAAAAGATTTTCTACGGTCAAAGGTTCTTTTTCTAAAGAAAATTTTACACTATTCTCTTGTAATTCATTCATATCTTTTGCTATATTATTAATAGTTTTTTTTGCTTCCATGATATTCTTTAAAGCAACTAAAAAAGCTTCTTGATTTCCATCTTTTAGGGTTTCGTCTAATGCTGCTTTTAAATATTGAGATGAATAGCGAGGATCACATAGTCTCTTTAAAAGATCGTCTCGATAATTTTTAACTGGCATTTAATTATATACCTCCCTGTTCATTTTGATAAATTTTCCAGAATTTTTTTGCTATTTTAATGTCTTTATTTTGGGTCTTTTTTGCCCCTCCTATTAAAAGAAGTATAATCCTTTTACCTATTATACCGTAGTAAATTCGATATCCTGCGCCAAACAATAATCTTAACTCATAAACTCCTTCCCTACGCTTTTATAGTCTCCAAAATTTCCTAAACTCACCCGATCAAGACGTACATCAACTCGAACTTGAGTTTGAATATCCAGTTTTTCAAACCATTGATCGAAAGGACACATTTCTGTGTCGGTAACATATTTTTGTATTTCCCATTTATTTTCATTCATATTCCATAATAATGTAGTAAAAAATACGTTTAAATTTAATTTTTTTTCGACTAATTTATTTATCTCGTAGGGGTTTAACAGTGTTAAACCCAAAACACTGTTAAACCCATGAAACTGTTAAATCCATAAAAGGTATTATCTCAACATAATGGCATTTGTGGGCATAATAATATTATGCCCCTACGGTGAATATTTACTACTTCAATCTATCCATTGTGTTTTTTCTGTTATTAATATAACTTTGTTCATCTGGTTTAATTTTTAATGCTTTGTCATAAGATGCGATCGCCTCTTCATATCTTCTTAACCTATCTAAAGCTAACCCTCGGTTATGCCAAGCTTCATGATAATCTAGTTTAAATTCTAATGCTTTATCATAGGAAACGATCGCTTCTTGAAACCTTCCTAAACTCCATAAAGATATCCCTCGGTTATACCAAGCTTCATGATGATCAGGTTTAATTTCTAATGCTTTGTCATAAGATGCTATAACCTCTTCATGCCTTCCTAGATCATATAATACATACCCTCTATGAAACCAAGCATTAACATAATCAGGTTTCAATTCTAATGCTTTTTCGTAGGATGCGATCGCTTCTTCATGTTTTCCCGACTTTCTTAAATTTTCCCCCTTATTATATTCAGATATTGCTAACTTCTCCATTGTTTTTTTTCTGTTGTTGATATGCAGTTGTACATCAGGTTTAATTTCTAATGCTTTGTTGTATGATTCGATCGCCTCTTCATAATTTCCTAACTTATCTAACGCATTCCCTCGGTTATTCCAAACTTGATGAAAATCAGGTTTAATTTCTAATGCTTTGTCATAGTCTGGGATTGACTCTTCATACCTTCCTAAGTCATGTAAAGCATTCCCTCGGTTACACCAAGCTTCATGACAATCAGGCTTAATTTCTAATGCTTTGTTGTATGATAATATTGTCTCATCTAACTTTCCTAAATTAGATAAAGCTAACCCTCGGTTATTCCAAGCATTATAATAATCAGGTTTAATTTCTATTGCTTTGTCGTAGGATAAGATTGCTTCTTCACACCTTTCTAAGTCGCGTAAAATATCTCCTCGATACTTCCAAGCTTCATGAAAATCAGGGTTAATTTTTAATGCTTTGTCGTAGTCTGCGATCGCTTCTTCAAACTTTCCTAACTGTCTTAATTTTTCGGCTTTATCATATTCAGATACTGCTAACTTATTTATTACTTCTTGTCGCTTATTAATAGCTAATTGATAATCAGGTTTAAATTCTAATGCTTTGTCATAGCAGTAAATAGCAACTTCCAATCTTCCTGATCGTTTTAAAGCATTCCCTTTATTATACCAATAATCATAATTATCTGGTTTAATTTCTATTGCCTTATCAAAACAGATAATTGCTTCTTTGTTCTTTTCTAAGTTAAGTAATGCTATCCCTTTTCTATTCCAAGCTTGATGATAATCTGGTTTAATTTCTAAAGCTTGATCATAGTATTTTATGCTTTCTTCATCTCTTTCTAATAGTTTTGATACGTCACCTCTATTTTTCAATACTGTATATTTATCTAAGTTTTTGACAGTAACTAATAATGACCTATTTCCTGTATCCAAAAATTGACTTGTTTGATTTTTTATGTTTATTTCTATAGCTTTATCATAAGAATTAATAGCTTCTTCATATCTTGTCACCGCCTTTAAGATATGACCGTAAGAATTCCAAGAATGTGAGAAGTTTGATATTATTTCTATGGATTTACTATAAGAAGTAATTGCTTCCTCAACTTTTCCTAACAATTTTAAAGTATTTCCTCTATCGTACAAAATGTAAGACAAAGAAAGGCTAGAGGATTTTGATTTATTGTTTAATGCTTTGTCATAGCATACTATGGCCTCATCTAACCTTCCTAAGCTAGATAAAACATTCCCTCGGTTATGCCAAGCTTCATATTTATCCTGTTTAATTTCTATTGCTTTATTGTATGATGAGATGGCCTCATCTAACCTTCCTAAATTTTTAAAAGCTATGCCTCGATTATTCCAAGTATTATGTTTATTAGGTTTAATTTCTAAAGCTTTATTGTATGAAGCTATGGCCTCATCCAACCTTCCTAAGTCAGCTAACGCTAACCCTCGGTTATTCCAAGCTTGATGATCATCAGGTTCAATTTCTAAAGCTTGATCAAAGGAAGTGATCGCTTCTTCATATTTTTCCATTTTCATTAAAGCATTCCCTCGGTTATTCCAAGCTTTATTATCATCAGGTTTAATCTCAATTACTTTATCATAGCAAGCGATCGCCTCTTCATATTTTTTTGAATTGAATAACTGATTTCCTTGATTACCCCAACCTTGATAAGTTCTAGATTCAGGTCTTATAATAAATATTTTATAGTATGATTTGATTGTATTTTTTAATTTACCTGATCGTTTTAAAGCTATTGTTTTGTTATCCACAGCTTTCCATTGATATGGTTTAATTTCTAACACCTTATCCCAACAAGAAATCGCTTCTTCATGTCTTTCTAAATAATCTAAAGTTAACCCTAATTTATTCCAAATTTCATGATCATCAGACTTAATTTTTAATGCTTTCTGCCAAGATTGGATCGCAGCTTCATATCTTCCTAAACTTCTTAACCCATTTCCTCTACTATTCCAAGTCTCATATTTATTAGGTTGAAGACTTAAAGCTTTGTCCCAAGACAGAATTGCCTCATCTAGCTTTCCTAAATTTTTCAATGTATTTCCTTTATTATTCCAAGCATAATAATCATCTGGATTAATCTTTAAAGCCTTATCATAAGAAGCCATCGCTTGTTCATATTTGCGTAAACTGTTTAACCCATTTCCTCGTCTATACCAAATTTCCGATTGATTAGGCTTCAATTCTAATGCTTTATCATAAGATGAAATTGCTTGTTCATATTGTTCTAAATCTTGTAATGCTATTCCTCTATAAAACCAAGCTTCATGTTTATCTGGTTTAATATTTAAGACCTTATTATAACAAGCGATCGCTGCTTCGTATTTTTCTAACTCCAATAAATCATTTCCCTGATTATATTGATAGTTTTCCAAAGCATTTAACATATTTTTGCGACGTTCCCAAGTGTCTTCGTAATCTGGTTTAATGGCTAAAACTTTATCATAAGACCTAATTGCTTCCTCATATCTTTCCCATGACTCTAATATATTTCCTCGCTTAAACCATGTTTCATAATCATTAGGATTTGCTTGTAAAAATTTATCATAAGATCCAATTGCTTTCTCATACTTTTCCGACTCAAAAAATTGATTTCCTTGATTATATTGATACCTTACTAACTCCTCTAAAAGACTATTTTTTTTCTCCAATGCTTCTGGATAGTCTGGTTTAAGTTCAATAGCTTTGTCGTATGATTTTATTGCCTCTTCTTTCCTGTCTAACTTCTGACAATTATCACCTCTTTTTAACCAAGCTTGAGGATAATCACCATTGATAACTCGTAATTTATCATAGACACCAATCGCTTTTTCATATTGTCCTAACTTCTCCCACATATCACCTAAATTTAACCAAGCCTTAGCATAATTTTCTTTAATTTCAATTGCTTTTTCATAAGACTTTATCGCTTCTTCATTCCTCCCTAATCTTTTTAAAAGATTCCCTCTAACATTCCAAAGATAATAGTCATTCGGTTCAATTTCCAAAGCTTTATCATAAGACCAAATCATCTCTTCATCTCTTCCCAAACGACCTAACATATTTCCTCTATCACACCAAGCTTCATGACACTTAGGATTCAATTCTATTGCTTTCTCATAACTAGCGATCGCCTCTTCATATTTCCCCAAATCAGCTAATTTAAAACCTTGATTATACAATTCAATAGCCTTAAAAATATCCAAGGGTTTTAATAAGCGATTTAATAAACCTTTCTTAGGTTTAGATGCGATTTCAAATTCACTTTGGATTCGAGTATTTCTAGGTTTATCTGCTATTAATTTAGTTGAAATAGACACATATTTATTATACTTAATTTCGTCTAAAACTTCTGTTGCTGATATATATCTTTGTCGATAATCATAACGAATCATTCTATGTAAAATATCACCTAAATCATCACTAACATCAGCTAAATGTCGCCAATCAATTTCTCCTGTCTCTTTATTTTTATATTTTTCTTTTAAAACCCCTGGAAAAACTCCTGTTAATGCTTGAATTCCTATCATTCCTACTGCATAAATATCACTACTAAATTCAGGTTCTCCCATAGCTTGTTCACTTGGCATATATGCAGGTGTTCCAATAATAACCGTTTTAATTGTTTTACCAGTCTCTTTAACAATTGTTCCTACCTGTTTAACTGCCCCAAAATCAATTAATACTAACTCACCGCTTTGACGACGCATAATATTACCAGGTTTAATGTCACGGTGAATAACATTATTTCCATGAACATGAGTTAATATTTCCAGAATATCTATTAATAACTTTTTAACATCCGACTCACTATATTTTTTCCCTGAGTTTAACTCATTATCTAAATTTTCTCCATCAATAAACTCTTGAACCAAATAAAATTCTTTGTCTTCTTCAAAATAAGCAAACAATTTAGGAATTTGGGGATGTTTCCCTAATTTATCGATAATTTTTGCTTCTTTATAAAATAAACCTTTAGCAATCTCTAGATGAGCTTCATCATCAGGTTTTAACTGTTTTACCACACAGCTAGGTTCATCAGGAAGATGAGTATCTTTAGCTAAAAATGTTTCTCCAAAGCTACCACTTCCTAAAGGTTCAATGATTTGATAACGTTCCCCTATTTGTTGTCCCATCACTTCTGAAATTAAGCCAGTATTCTGTAATTTTAATTCAGCTTTTTTTCTTTTACAAGATTATATGACAGTTGTTAAATTCTCCCTATGCTAACCTAATTAAAAAGTTTAAGATATTCGCAGTCCCTCAAAATTACAATTATCAATTATCCATTGCCCATTATCCAGTAAACTATATAATTGGAACAATCGGAAGGAGTTAGCGAGTGGAACGCACATTTATCATGATTAAACCCGATGGGGTACAACGGGGACTGGTGGGTGAAGTCATCGGTCGTTTTGAAACCAAAGGGTTTACCCTAGTGGGACTAAAATTTATGTCAGTGTCCCGAGAATTAGCTGAAGAACATTACGATGTCCATAAAGAACGTCCTTTCTTTGGCAGTTTAGTTGATTTTATCTGTTCTTCTCCTGTTGTCGCTATGGTATGGGAAGGAGAAGGAGTTGTGGCCTCTGCACGGACATTGATTGGTGCAACTAACCCCTTATCTGCTGACCCTGGAACCATTCGCGGTGATTTTGGTGTTAGTGTCGGACGGAACTTAATTCATGGTTCTGATGCGATTGAAACCGCTCAAAAAGAGATTGCTCTTTGGTTTAGCGAAAAAGAGTTAGTCTCTTGGGAACCCACCGTTAACACCTGGTTATACGAATAAATATTAATCTAACATTTTTATTTAGGTGCGTCAAAAACGCACCTTTTTTGCGCCGAATTAAACCCTATTGTTAAAGACGGGGTCTTATCCCATTAAAATAACATTATCAATGACATGAATGACTCCATTATCTGCTTCCACATCGGCAGCAATAACGGTGGCATTTTTAACTTCAAAACCGTCAGAACAATCAATAGAAATGGGAGAACCTTCTAAAGAAATAACAGAATTAACTTTAGCTAAATCTGCTTTCATTAGTTTACCTGCAACCACATGATATGTTAAAATACGCGCTAGTTGCGGTACATTTTGGACTAATGTTTGAATGGTTCCAGGAGGTAGTTTAGCAAAGGCAGCATCATTGGGGGCAAAAACTGTAAAAGGGCCTTCTCCTTTTAAAGCATCTACTAAATTAGCTGCTTTTACCGCAGTAACCAAGGTTTCAAAACCTTCTGTATTCACGGCAATATCAACAATATCAGGCATCTTTTTAAGCTCACTTTTGATCATCCTTTTTATTGATTATAAACTAAGAGTGACCTAAAATTATTATTGTTTTCTAATTTATCAATTTTATAATATTTAATCGGTTAAGGAGATTACTTGTTTACTTGGAATGACCATTAATAGAAGATTCTTCGTTTCTTCAGAATTAAACTTATATATGAGATTCGCAGTTCTCTCAGAATGAAAATTTAAAAGACAAATTTTTCTAGTATTTCTACGATCGCAGTTTTTAAAAGTATTCAAGATAATCTAAACATGCTAAACTAAAGTGTGTTCTATATTAGCTAATTTGAAATGTTTTCTAAAGACAATCTTTTTGCTGTTTCTTTATTTCCCTATTTGGGTTTTTTATGGTTTCTCTCTCGTTCTCCAGAAACTCCCCGTTTAGCTTTAATTGGTTTCTATGTTTTATTAGTATTTGTTGCTGTAACTATTCCTGCTGGAATTTATGCTAGAGTTCACTATGGTGCAGAATTAGCTAATGTTGATTGGTTACATGGTAGCGCAGAATCTTTCTTAACTTTATCTAATATTTTAGTTGCTTTGGGTTTCCGTCAAGGAATTATAGAATATCAGAAGAAACAAGAAGAAACACAAACGAATGATTAACCAAGACTGATAATTTTTTTAACAGGGATAACTACATTTGTCAAACATAAAGGAGTAATATTTCACTCAGTTAGAGTTAATTCTGTTGTATAATTTCCTTGATCTAAATCTCTAAATACTTTTAGTTGGTTATTGTTTAAATCAACCATCCAATATTTTTTTTCTTTGTTTAATCTCTAAAGTCAAATTGTCTATCAATCGCAAACAATCCCGAATTTTTATGAATTATTTAAGTCATTTGTATCTTGATAAGATTCTATAGTAACTTTCTTGAGACAGTTATGAGCATACAATGTGACAATTATTAAACTGTCCCCCATCTATTGAATTTCAAAAGTTATGACTCTACGATTGTATTATATCGATAATTAATCGATACTATGTGGTGTGAGTGAGTTAGTAGAAAAACACTTGGGGTCGAAACACGGCAAGACTCCCGAGTGTTTTTCTCGTTTTAATCAAAAAACTCTAAAAAAATCATGTATCTTAACAATTTTAAGACAGATGACAATCAAAACTAAAGATTAAAAAGTGGTGAGCAAGTTTGGAAAATCTCTTGATTAGCCGAAAAATTAAATCTCTTGCCCACTCTACAAACTAAATTCTACCCACAGTCCCTATTTAATCAACTTTTCAGCTTTATTTTACTGGCATTGGAAGTTGAGACTTGGAAGAATAATTGAGTTGTGTTGTGAACTTCTCGAGATTTTCTGGTCGATAGTTAGGGTTATCTTGCCAACGTTTCTTGACACTTTCGTGCAGATCAGCAAAATTATCCGTGGTTATCTCACGACCTGGGTTTCCCAAAATATTCCATGAAAGGGGACTCAATATCTTCCAGAGTAATGAGGATGTATCATTCATCGGTGCCATATAATTGGGGCTAACTCCCCTAACGATTGTTCCATTAATGGGATGGGTAACAAGACCGCGATCTAGTGATAATCCTAACCTTTCAACTTGTTCCATCATCCAATCCAAAGCACCATCGGATAATCCCCGTTCACTTGAACCACCACCCACATCACCATGAGTACCAGGAAACCAAACCTGAGTTACGTTTTGGCTAGGTTCCATCAGGGTTACGTCAAAAACGTGGCGATTTTCATCAATGGCAACCGCATGGAAGGCGTTTTCAACCATAGAATTAACCTTGTGATCATGAAAACTATGTCCTTCATTGATTATTTCATCTAAGGGTAGAGAACTAATCAGATCGGGAATGCCTAAAGAAGCAACGGTATCCCAACAACATAACGCTTTAATGGGAACTTGATATTTATCTGGACTGCCATGTGCATATTCTTGGCGAAATTCCCTCGCCGTTTTCCCTTGCGGTTTTTTATGCTCATTGAGCCGATCACGATAAATCTCATAGGCTTTTGGTATTTGTCGGATATTTTCTCGTTTTAAGAGACCGCTATTATAAATTAATCCGGCTAAAGAGCGAACAGTGTAAGCACCACGACTAAAACCAAAGAGATAAATTTCGTCTTCTGGTTGATAATTTAGACAAAGAAAATGATAAGCATCCAAAATTTTGTAGTCAATTCCCAAGCCGAAAGCTCCTCCTAAGAATTGAATCGGCAGGTCTATTGCTTTTCCTGCTGCTTGCATCCAAGTATCTATTGCGTTACTTTCTATGTTATTAATTTGTTTTGCCCCAATTCCTTCGTCATAGTAGACAATTTGAGGAATATTCTCAACATCATCTATCGGTTTTATGGCTTGAGCTATTTTAACCACATTGGTCGGATAGCCTTTAGATAAATCTTGCCACGTACCATCACAACAGACAATAAGACGGTTTTTCATAATAACTAACCTCCTGCTTCTGTATCGTTCTAGAAGAGTTGAAAAAACAAATTTATTTGTTCTAGTTCCATTATTACAAGAGTTTTTAATTATCAAGGCAAGAAAGAAGCAAAAATTAACGACATCAACAATGATATTGTAGGGGTCAACGGACGTTGACCCCTACCAGAACGTATTATTTTTCCCGAATAAAAGGGGAGTCCCCTGCTTTGTTAGGGTGGAGATGCTGGAGCAAAAAATCAACGGTGGTTTGGTTGAGCCAACCTTTGAATACTGCTAAAGCCCCTATTCTCATCCACATTCTCCCTTGTCCCTGTTCTGCTAAAATGTCACTAAGTTGATGGTCATCGATTAAGCCCGCTTCTCTTAGATAGTAGCCTAAAGATTGGGGAGTTCCTTGTTGAGCTTGTTGGATAACCTTTTCCCACTCCTCAGCGAAAAAATCGGCGGTTTGTTGTTTAATCCAACCTTTTTGAGCTAAAATCTCCCCTAGACGGCGTTGAGGATTATTCTTTTGTTCTTTGAGTGCCGTCTCAAGCTGATAGTGACTGATAAGTTTGGCCTCTTGTAAGATAGTTCCTAAACGTTTTTTTGTCTGTGCTTTAGACATGAAACTTCCTCTCTGCCAGTAATTTTACTCCTTTACCCTATTATTCCCAAATTTGTCTGGTTAGTTTCACTGAGAAGAAATTTTATTTAGACACTACATACAATAGAAGTTTGAGCAGCATCCAGTTCTTGACAAATGAACTTTTTAATGCTCTGTAACACATCAAAGCCACCGTCTTTTAACCATTGGGGTGCATTCTCTTCTCTTTGTACGTTATACACACAATCAGCCCGAATTGTCCACTGTGCAATTCTTTCGGCTTTTTCGGCTTCAATTCCTCGATAAATCAGTTGTTCTTTGAACCAGTCTCGACTACTACTGGTGAGAAAAATGACCCGAATGGAACAGTGTTTTGCATATTTTTCTTGAGGGGTTCCAAAGGATAAAATCCCCACTAATAAGTATAGGAATTCTCGGGAGACAAAATCTAGGGGATATTCTTTCAAAGCTAGGGTAAAATCCGTTAGAGAAATATTGCAGCTATCGTCACGACAGCGTGCATTTAGATTAGCATCAATGACTGCGATCGCATTATTAATTAGGCCTTTAACTTCTTTGGTTTCAGGAGATAATTCCTCAAAAAAAGTAAAAGCATTCTCTAATACTTGACTAATAACATCTCTGGGCAATTCTACAAAGCTCATCATGGCTTTTACCTACCTTATGGTGTGACTGATAAGAACTTTTATGCTCCCTACCTATTAGTATAAACCTATTTGTTTTTTGCAGTGTTTATTTTTGATAATTATTCATTAAAAAACATTAATCTTAATTTTTCCTTGATCTAAATCAGTATCATAATTATTCCTTATTTTTCAAGATGAACAAAGTTAATTTTAATGCTGACAAAAGTTATGGTATTGCGACGGAAGAAAATATCTGAAGCATTTAAAAAATTTTTTCCCTTGATAATTTGTTTTTTGAGGCTAAACTGTTTTAAAATAAGAATGCCAAATTTTATGAGAATCATTTGAGTTATCCTATGTTAAATCCAACTCAACCAGAACATTTTCAAATTGAGTATTTAGAACCCCTTGAAACAAGAAAGGACTCAAAAAAATCCTGGGGACAAGATATAAAAGAAGGGTTGAGTCAACGTCCTAAAACTATACCAGCTAAATATTTTTATGACGATCAAGGATCTCAATTATTTGAACAAATTTGTGAGCTACCAGAATACTATCCTACTAGAACAGAGGCTAGTATTTTAAGACAATATGCTGAGGAAATTGTTCAAATTACAGGTATTTGTGAATTGGTGGAATTAGGAAGTGGGAGTTCTACCAAGACTCGCTTACTATTAGATGCTTATCATCAGGAAAATGAGGTATTCAAATATATGCCTATTGATGTCAGTGCAGGAATTCTTAAAGAAAGTGCTATCCAATTAAAACAAGATTATAATTCCTTACAAATTAAAGGATTGGTTGGAACTTATGAGCAAGCATTAACTCAATTAAAACCCAGTGCTTGGCCAGCAAGAATGCTCTTCTTTTTAGGAAGTTCAATCGGCAATTTCAGTGAGAGTGATTATGATAATTTCCTAAACAAAATTGCAGAGGTTTTAGAAAATGGAGATTATTTTTTATTAGGAATAGATTTACAAAAGCCCAAATCTACTTTAGAAGCAGCTTATAATGATAGTCAAGGAGTAACGGCTGCTTTTAACTTAAATATGCTGACTCATTTAAACAATAAATTTGAGGGTAACTTTGATATAGATAATTTTAAACATGAAGCTATTTATAACCAAGATAAAAAGCAAATTGAAATGTATTTATTGTCTGAAAAAGAACAAGAAATAAGTCTAAAAAAACTTGAATTAAAGGTAAAATTACAAAAAGGAGAAAAAATATTGACAGAAATTTCTCGTAAGTTTGATGTGGAGAAAACTAAGGATAAATTAGAGTCTAAACAATTAAAAAATCTTAAAGTATTCACGGATGAAAATCAATGGTTTGCTTTAATCCTTTGCCAAGTTGTAAAATAAGCAGTAAAACAACCTTCTAGGCTGTAACAAATTGTCTGCTTATGTTACAGCATGAAAAAATAAGTGCCTGGACAAAAATAAACTTTACAGTTGAGAAGAGGCAGGAGGCAGGAGTAAGGCTAAAACTATATTTACATAAGTTAATACAGTGCTGTTTACTTATGTCCGACTACTTAAAATGTACATTTTTTATCAACAGTAACTAGAAATTATCATGTCATCTCTTAAATCTCAATTACCCCTTTTTCTTGATAGCTTTTCTCACGATTCACTAATCAATTACTTTCAAAATAGTTGGGAATTGGAAGACATACTAATGAAGAGTATTATCGATGATGAAACATTTTATCTTAATCCCGATCCCTTAAGAAATCCCTTAATTTTTTATTTGGGTCATTCGGCAGCATTTTATATTAATAAGTTAATTCAAGTTGAGTTATTAGAAATAGGAATTAATTCCGATTATGAAATATTATTTGAATTTGGGGTTGATCCAGAAAATGCAGAAGAATTAAACCAAGCAATTTCTCATATTAATTGGCCAAAAGTTGCGGATATTTGGCAATATCGAAGTACAGCTTATGAAGTTATTTTAGAAGTGATTAAAAATGTGTCTTTGGAGCTTCCTGTTGATCAAAAACATCCCCTTTGGTCCTTAATGATGGGGATGGAGCATCAAAGAATTCACTTTGAAACATCTTCCATGTTATTTAGACAAATTACCACAGAAAAACTAGAAAAACCCCAAGGATGGCAATATGCACCTTCTCAACAAGTTACTAACAATAATGACATGATTTTAGTGGCAGGAGGTCATGTTAAACTAGGCAAAGCTAAAGATAATCCTTTGTATGGATGGGACTGTGAATATGGCGATCTAATGGTTAAAGTTGAGCCATTTTTTGCCAGTAAATATTTAATTACCAATGCAGAATTTCAGAAATTTGTCAATAGTAAAGGTTACGAAAATCAAGCTTATTGGAATAAAAAATCTTGGCAATGGAAAGAACAAAATAAGATAAAAAATCCTAAATTTTGGCGATTAGATAATGGAGAATATTACTATCGTGCTATGTTTGATGAAATACCTTTACCCTTAGATTGGCCTGTAGAAGTTAATTATTACGAAGCTATGGCCTATTGTCGTTGGCAAGGAAAAGAAACAAGATTGATGAGTGAAGCAGAATGGAATTTAGCTACTTATGGAACGAATAATAACTATCAAGTGGACATGGAAGAGGTAAAAGATTATAATCTTAACTTGAAGTTCGGTTCACCAAGTCCAGTGGGGTTATTAAAAACAGCCCAAAGCCACTCAGGGTTATGGGACTTAAGGGGCAATGTTTGGGAATGGTTAGAGGAAGATTTTAAACCACTACCAGGGTTTGAACCTCATATTCTTTATGAAGATAATTCTGCACCTTTTTTCGATAATAACCATAAAATGATGTTAGGGGGGGCTTGGGTAACTCAAGGAACAGAAACCTTAAAATATTATCGTAATTGGTTCCGTCCTAACTTTTATCAACACGCAGGTTTTAGGATTGTTAAGAATTAACAGTGAACAGTGAACAGTGAACAGTGAACAGTGAACAGCGAACAGTTACCAAAAAAAGGTTTAAATCTTCTCCTTTCAAGGGGGTTACAAGAAAAATATTCCTTGTTTTAAATCTTCAATTTTAGGGAACTTTCACAAGTCAAAAATTGCAAAAATTGTAACTATTCAGCTAAAAGATGAAAGCGGTAAAGCATTAGTTTAATTCTCTAAAGTTTCTCAAGCTCAAATCTCCCTTTTTATGCGTTATTTTTAATCTTATGGCTGATAGCTGATAGCTGAATGCTTACCAAAAATTAGACGTAAAAAGTCACTCATCTTTACCTCTTCTTAAAGTAAAATAATTTATAAAGAAAGATTCTTTAATTCTAAATTCTGATTATTGCCTTGATATTACAGCCATGAATCAATTTTTCCAGTCAACTAAAAATTTTTTCACAAATAAATTGCCACTAAAAAAAATACCCCAATTGTTTCAAGTTAGTGATGCACAAATGGCAGAAATTTTAGAAACTGTCAGGGAAAAATTACCAACTACTGAAGCCATTTTAATTGGTAAAACCCAATCAGGAAAAAGTTCAATTGTTAGAGGATTAACCGGGGTTTCAGCCGAAATTGTTGGTCAAGGATTTCGTCCCCATACTAAACATACTAACCAATATGCCTATCCCAACGACGACTTACCTTTACTCATTTTTACCGATACAGTTGGGTTGGGTGACGTACAGCAAAATACCGATTCTATTATTCAAGAATTAACCGATAAATTACAAGAATCCAATCACCAGGCTAGAGTTGTTATTTTAACCGTTAAAATTAATGACTTTGCCACAGAAACCCTAGCTACAGTAGCCAAAAAATTGCGTCAACTATCACCAAAAATTCCCTATCTTTTGGTGATTACTTCTCTTCATGAAATTTATCCCTCCCAAACCGAAAATCATCCCGCTTATCCTCCCAATTTTGAAGACATTAATCGGGCGTTTAACCATCTCAAAGACGACTTTCAGGGACTTTATGATGATGCCATTCTCATTGATTTTACCCTAGAAGAAGACGGCTACACTCCCGTTTTTTATGGCTTAGAAACCCTCAGAGATACTATAGCGCAACAGTTACCCGAAGCAGAATCTGTAGCCATTTATCAACTTCTCGAAGGAGAAACTAGCCAAAAAATCGGTAATCTTTATCGGGATGTTGCTCGCCGTTATATTTGGGCCTTTTCCGTCGCAGCAGCTACCTTAGCAGCCGTTCCCTTACCTTTTGCTACTATGCCGGTATTAACCACCTTACAAGTGTCTCAGATAACATTATTAGGCAAACTCTACGGGCAAATTTTGACCCCATCCCAAGCCGGTGGCATCGTCAGTGCCATCGCCGGAGGGTTTTTAGCCCAGTCTATTGGAAGAGAATTAATTAAGTTTATTCCTGGTTTGGGCAGTATTATTGCTGCTTCTTGGGCAGGGGCTTATACTTGGGCTTTGGGGGAAGGGGCCTGTGTTTATTTTGGGGATTTAATGGGGGGAAAAAAACCCAATCCTGCTCAAATTCAAACGGTGATGCAAGAGGCTTTTAAACAGGCACAAAATCGCTTTAAAAAACCGCGCAGTTGAATGAAGTCAGAAGTCCCTCATTAACCTGAGTTCAATATAAGGAAATTTATAGACAACTGGTCAAAATCAAGAGTCTTAAACCCTGATTATCTCATAGAAAAAACTTCTACTGCGAACTCCGAACTCAGGTCACTACGTAGGACGCGCTATCGCACAGAGACGAAAGATGTGCGGAATGTGGGATACTAAACTAAATTTCATCTAAACTAAATTTCATTAATACTAATTAAAAGGCCATTTTTTAGCCTTAATTGATAAGAAATTCTAATGCAGAATAGGCTATACTATGAACAACTAATCTATAAATAACCCGTTCTCAACAACTATGGCACTTAAAAAACAATTTTCTACTTTTGAGGAAATGTTCTCTAGCTCAAATGTTCCCATTCTTATTGATTTTTATGCAACTTGGTGCGGTCCTTGTCAAATGATGTCTCCCATCCTAGAACAAGTGGGAACCCAAATGAGAAATCGCTTACAAGTTATTAAAATTGACACAGATAAGTATCCAGGCATTGCCTCTAAATATGGTATTCAATCTTTACCAACTTTGATGTTATTTAAAGAAGGACAACCAGTAGAGAAGTTTGAAGGTGTTATGCAAGCTTCTCAATTGATACAACATCTTAATCTTTTGGTTTAAGCAAAAAACAAAAAGCGTGAGGAGTTGACAAAAGAACTTAATTATGATACACAATATTCTTTAACTTCTCTAGTATAGGAGTTGTGAATTTGAGCATAATAATTGAGGATTTCCTCAAGTCGCTGTTTTTCTAAGGCAGAAAGTGTGGGAGGATAAGCTATTTTTAAATGATCAATTTGACTTTGCTCATAATCAAACTGTTGAGACTGTTGAGAAATCAACTCAGTGGTAACTCCTTCAATTTGAGATAAATGGGCAGCCAATTCCCGATAAATTGCCAAGGGTAAACAAGGATAAGTGATTTTTTCTTGTGTGTGTGTCACTGTTTTTACATACTTTAAAAATTTTTTTAAGACCAATCAGTTAAGGTGATTGTTACGTCTTCTTTGTTACGACCTCGAAGACCCAGTTCTGACTTCTGACTTTGATCATTTGCTCCTACACGACCATCAAATTCAGCTTTAACACCAGGTTCTAAGGTATACGTTGCAGCTAGTTCAACCGTCATACTGTTAATGACTTTGTTGGTTTCTTTTTCCACAATTTGTAAGATTATAGTGGAAACTTTTACTGTTTTCCTACCATTATTACATAAGATACCGTTAATTAATGGATTAGGTGTGTCTTCACCCGTTAACTCAACTTGTTCTAAAATCAAGTTTTTAACAATTCCAAAGCCATTGGGACCAGCCGGTGCAGGAATTTGAGGTTTACCTGCTGTTGGTTGAGGTGTTCCATCTGTATTGGGTGCTACAGGAGTAGGCGGTTCTACGGGTTCCTCTGCTGGCTCTCCCACTCCACGAGTAACCTCTAAACCGTATTGTTCCAGTACAATCGAAGGCTTGTCACCGGCCACATTAATTGCTTTAACTATTATCTGTCCATTGGAAAGACTCGCACCCACAGTAACTTGACGAGCAACATTTTCATTAGGGGCTTTGACAATAGCCACTGGGGTTCCTTGGAGTTGCATGACCCCTGACACCACAACACCTCTCGCTTCGTTGGGAACGGGTAAAATGGGATCAAGTAAGGGAGGCAGTCCCATATCAGAAACAGGCGTGTTTGTATCTGGGGCTTGAGCGACGGTAGTTGGCGGTATTTTTACCTCTTCTAGCATACAAAGTCTTTCGGGATCACCAACGTTATTTTCGGCGGTTTTTTCCCGAATAACAGGTTTAACAGGGATAACAGCAAAGGGGTTATTTCTTCCTGGTTTAATTTCCCTTCTCCTGTCACTAGGAGGTGTTGAGGGGATTAAACCTCCAGCAGCTGGAGGTTGAGACGCGCTAGGAGTAGGTGTTTCGTCAAAGACTTCCTCGGGTTTTTCTTCAGGGGGTTGGGGGGGCTGTGCCACGGGAGGATCTTCTGAAGAGTCTTGTGATCCCTGAAAAAGACCACATCCTCCCAAGGTTAGAGCCATGTAGCTCAGCAGTAACATTGATGGGACTTTTTTGACCATGATTATCAGGCAATTGATTACTCTACAATGTTAACCTGCTTATCTCAAAATGTCGGATTGAAGACCCTAGGTTTTACCGACGGGATGAAAATCTGACCAATACATAAACCTATACTTGGTGCGCGTGCTGGTTCGGAGGGAACCTCCGAACAGTTCGCTCCGCTTTTACAGCAGTTTGCGACTTTATACAATACAAGAAGTTAAGGTCTTAGAGAGTACAATTAAGCTTTAGTTGTACTTTAATGACTCGCAAACTGCTGTAGCTTGCCATAGAAAGTTTTACACACAAAAAACAATTATGTAAGCTAAAATAGAACCATGCTAACCATGACCTACGAGTACAAACTGCAACCGACTCCTGAACAGATTGCCATCATTGAGCAAACTCTTGATGTGTGTCGTTCTGTCTGGAATTTTGCGCTAAGGCAGCGCAAAGATTGGTGCGCCTCTCGTAAGTCCCCTGTCAATGCTTGCTCCCTCAATTGTGAATATATCATTTCTGCTGATGAGCCTTTCCCAAATTACCATAGGCAAGCCAAGGAACTAACCGATGCTAAAAAGCAATATCCTCAGTTAAAGACAGTCCATTCTCAAGTTCTTCAGCAAACTTTAAGAACTTTGGACAGGGCTTGGGATGACATGAGAGCCAGGGGCTTTGGTTTCCCTCGCTTTAAAAACAAGTATCGTCTGCGTTCGTTTGTCTTTCCACAGTTGGGGAAAGACCCCATTAGAAATGATGCTCTGAAACTTCCCAAACTAGGATGGGTTAAGTGGAGACTATCTCGACCAATTCGGGAAGGGTTTCAAGTGAAGCAAGCCAGGGTTGTTAGAAAAGCATCTGGTTACTTTGTAGCTCTGTCACTACAGTTAGATGTTGATGTCCCTAGTCCTATGCCTCATGGTCATCCTAGAGGGTTAGACTTAGGATTTGACAAGTTTGTGGCTACTTCCGACGGTGAGGAGATTAAACGGCCTAGATTTCTTACGACTTTACAGAGCAAGGTTGAATTACTGCAACGTAGGTTGAAGAACAAACAGAAAGGGTCAAATAATCGACACAAGTTAAACCAGAAAATAGCTAGGCTACATCAGCGTATTTCCGATACTCGCAAAGACTGGCATTTTAAGTTAGCTCATCATCTTTGTGATGGTACTGGAATGATATTTGTAGAAGATATAAACTTTGTCAGTTGGCAAAGAGGAATACTATCAAAACATAGTGCTGATGCTGGCTTTGGCCAGTTTGTCAATATTTTGGAGTGGGTATGTTTTCGGAGAGATGTCTACTTTGCCAAGGTAAATAAAGACGGCACATCCCAGACCTGTCCTAACTGTGGCGCACACACAGGAAAGAAAACTCTAGATATCAGGGTTCATTACTGTAATGAGTGTGGATATACAACTACAAGAGATGTAGCAGCTTCTCAAGAGATAAGGAATCGTGGAATCTTTGCGCTAGGGCATAGCGTAGTTAAAAATGTCTGTGGACTGGAAGCGACGGGGAGTATTGTTCACAATACTCTAGTTGGCACAGGACGAAGCAGAAAACTAGCATCGTGAGGTGTTAGAATCCCTCGACTCCGTCGACGGGAGTATGTCAACAAATAATAAACGACTTGTATTCTTGCCTTTCCACATTTTCCACACTCCCCCAAACCAAATATTGATACACCCAACTCGAAAGTGCTATATGTTCCCTCTCATTTATTCTGATATATTTCTCAACCACGATACAGGAAGCTTTCACCCCGAATCTCCTCAAAGATTAGAAGCCATTGTTAATGCTTTGAAAACCGTTTCTTGGAGCGATCGCTTAAAATGGCAACCACCCACAACTTTAGCTAAACGAGACCCCCTACCTTACATCAGAAATCATCATAACAACGAGTATATCCAACGAGTTGAAGCGATCTCCTCTAACGGAGGGGGATTGTTAGATGGAGATACCGTTGTGTCTCCCCAAAGTTATCAGGTTGCTTTATTAGCGGTGAATGCTTGGTTAGATGGGGTTGATACTGTCACTCAAACCCAGAAACCGGCTTTTGTTTTGTCTCGTCCCCCTGGCCATCACGCGGTCCAAAAAACCGGCATGGGGTTTTGTTTATTTTCCAATGCTGCGATCGCTGCTAATTATGCTCTACAATCTCAGGGAGTGCAACGAGTGGCTATTTTGGACTGGGATGTGCATCATGGCAACGGAACCCAGGCGATCGTTGAAAATAACCCGAGTATTGCCTATTGTTCTTTGCATCAGTTTCCTGCTTATCCTGGAACCGGACGCGCTAATGAAATGGGACAGTATGACAATGTGTTAAATATCCCTATGGCACCAGGAAGTGACTTAAAAGCTTATCAATTAGCCTTTTCTGAGAAGGTTATACCTTTTTTAGAAGCATTTAAAGAGGATTTATTAATTGTTAGTGCTGGTTATGATGCTAATCAAGCGGACCCCTTAGCTTCTATTAACCTTCAACCTGATAATTACGGTGTTTTTACTCAACAATTATTAACCATAACCTCTTCTGTTTTATTTGGCTTAGAAGGAGGTTATGATTTATCAGCTTTGGCTGACTCTGTTGTTGCAACAATTCAAGCTTGTTTTTGATACTAATTTTCATTAATTATTGTAGGGGTCAACGGCCGTTGACCCCTACAGCAGTTTTCATTTACATAGATTAAACCTTAAAATATCAAAATTCCCCAGATTCACTCAATTAAAAACTGCTTCATTTATTAAGAAGAAAAACAATAAAATATAAAATAATCATTGGTTGGTGCGTATAATCTTGCAGTGCAAAGGCGAGATTATAGGGAGCATCCCATTTTTGCCAAAAACTTATTCTTGGAGTTTGACGGGGAGAGGGGGCGATTGGGAGACGGGGGGAAATTAATCAGATCAACTATTATCAATCAAGGACAATTTGCAACTTTGGGATGCTCCCAGATTATACGCTTTTTGAATCCTCCTACAATCTACAATTCCTTGACTTTAGGAATAGGTAAACTTTTGATTTCTGAGGATTTATTTACGAAAAAACCCTGAAAATAAAAAAATATATATCCTAAATTTAAGTATATTAAACGATACCAAAGAGCTTAATTTTTGGTATAAACGTTATGCAAAATAATTTTCTTAAACTCATAGGCATGGATAGCTAAGGTACTACTAACCGTAGTTTAGAAAGTTAAAGAATTTTCTTTTTTTCTTGCCATGATAATTAAAAACACAGAAAATTTCCTAACTAATTTGTGTACTTTTATAAAATGATAAGTTATCTCATATAGTTGGGTAAGATTAATTAAATTTATTTGTGCTTACTTGTAATTCCACTATATGATGTATGTTTTCTCAACCTATTAGCGTATTAATTATAGATGATGATCGACAAGATAGATTGACTCTTATACACTATCTAAGCAGACACAATGAGCAAAATTATCAAATCTTTGAAGCATCATCGGGAAAAAAAGCATTAGAAACACTGACGACAGTTAAAGTAGATGGGGTTATCTTAGATTTCCATTTATCAGATATGAATGGTATTGAATTTCTTCAGAAACTACAAAATCATTTTTTTTATAGTAACTTTGCTGTAATAATATTAACAGAATTTGGTAATGAATCTGTGGCAATGGAAGCTATAAAAAATGGCGCACAAGATTACCTAATCAAAGAAAATTTAACCCAAGAAAGCTTACAAAAATCATTATATTTAGCGGTTGGCAGAGTTAAACTACGTCGAGAATTAGAAAAAAGTGAACAAAAGTTTCGAGGAACTTTTGAACAAGCAGCAGTGGGTATTTATCATATTAATTTAGTCGGACAATTTGTACGACTTAATCAAAAATTTTCTCAAATTACAGGGTATTTTTCAGAAGAAATAAAACAAAAAACTATAGAGGAAATTATTTTTTATGAAGATTTCCCCAAGTATCAAAGGCAAATACAAAGACTGTTAAATCACGAGACACAAACTCTTAGATTAGAACAAAGGTTACTGAGGGGAGATGGCTTAATTATTTGGATAAATATAACAGTTTCTATTATTAATAAAAAAGATGGTAGTCCTGATTACTTACTAGGAATCGTAGAGGAAATTCAAGAAAGAAAACAAACAGAAATTAAACTGAAAAAAGCCAATCATAAATTAAAACAAATTGTCGGACAATTAGCCAAACAAAATCAGGAACGAACCCTACTAAGTCGAGTTAGTCAATTTCTACAATCTTGTAACAGTATAGAAGAAGCGTACAAAATTTTAGCCGATTTAATTCAACCCTTATTTAGTGATTGTTCCTTGGGAATTTACCAACTTAATGAGCAGCAAACTTTTGCAACGTTAGTATCATCTTCGGGAGATTTTCTTAACAGTAAAAAAGAATTTAGATTCTCTGAATGTTGGGCATTAAGACAAGGAAAAGCCCATTATAATGATATTAATCATAGTCAATTATTTTGTCCTCATGTGGAAACAAATTTAATGACTCGAGCAACTTTATGTTATCCCATTGTTGCCCAAGGAAAAACTTTAGGCATTCTTCATATAAGTGCTACCGACCAAACTAAATTAACTCCACAAACAGAAAATTTAGCCAAAACAGTGAGTGATTATCTGACCTTATCTTTGGCTAATTTAAAATTACGACAAGACTTAAAAAATCAAAGTATCAGAGATTCTTTGACAGGATTATATAACCGTCGTCATCTTTATGAATTTCTGGACAAAGAAATTAGTAAAGCGCAACGACATAAGAGCAATATTGGTATTATTTTGATAGATATTGATCATTTCAAAAAAATTAATGATATAGCAATAGACAGGCTAGTTAGGACACATAAATTATATTTTAAGGGAACAGGGAACAGGGAACAGGGAACAGAAAAATGTCCTAATAGCTTTGGCGACTGCTATAACTATAATCATGGTTTCGGGGATGTGGTTTTAAGAGATATGGGAGAATTTTTAAGTAATAATATTCGAGAATCAGATATTGCTTGTCGTTATGGGGGAGAAGAGTTTATTTTGATTTTTCCCCATGCTAATTTAGAGAATACTCATAAACGGGCCGAAGTTTTGAGAAAAAAGATAAAACGTCTTCATTTTCGTTTTCAACAACATCATTTAGACTCTGTTACGGTATCCATTGGTGTTGCTAATTTTCCTCGACATGGGTTAACTGGAGAAGATGCAATTCATTATGCTGATCTTGCCCTTTTTGAAGCTAAAAAACAAGGACGCGATCGCACTGTTATTTACACTGAAGAGTTATCAGATAACAGCAAAGATTGAACCGTATCTAAGTCAGGTAAAGCAGTTTGTGCGCCTTCTTTTGTGGTAGTTAAAGCTCCAGTTATTGTTCCCCATTTGAGGGCTTCTTTTAGGGGTAAACCTCGATCTAAAGCAGCAGCTATTCCCCCATTAAACCCATCTCCAGCACCAACTGTATCGACGCTTTTAACCTTGATAGATGGGACAAAAGCTTGCTCAGTTTCTGTGGCGTAAAATGCTCCTTTTCCTCCCAATTTAATTACAACAATTTTGATACCTTTTTTGAGTAAAATATTAGCTGCTTTTTTGATATCTTCTTCATTATTTAAAGGAAAACTAACTAATTTTTCTGCTTCGTTTTGATTGGGGGTAATAATATCAATTAAAGGGTATAAGCGATCGGGTAATTTTTCGGGAGCAGGTGCAGGATCTAACATTACTGTTATCCCTAATTTTTTGGCTTCTCTCGCTGCCATTTCCACTGCTCTTAAAGGTATTTCTAATTGTAATAATAACAGGCTAGTTTTAGAGAGAATTTTCTCTAGACGGGTGATATCAGATTCATCAATATTGCCATTGGCTCCAGGAAGGACAACAATAGTATTTTCCCCCGATGTTTCTACATTAATCATCGCTACTCCTGATGAAGTTTTCTGATCAATAAAAACCCCTTGAGTATTAATGTTAAATGATTCTAATCGCTTCAATAATTCTCTCCCAAAATTATCACCCCCAACCCGTCCCACAAAATAGGTTAAACGCTCTAATTTTGCCGTTGCAACCGCTTGATTTGCTCCTTTTCCCCCAGGTAAGGTAATAAAGTGATCGCCAATAACCGTTTCTCCAGGTTTAGGGAGATGGGGCGTTTGGGTGATCATATCCATGTTAATGCTGCCAAAAATAACAATACTCATAAATACTCGGTGGTAAGTCTTAATTTAAACTGTGCTGTTAACGGTAGAGTCTTATTTATATAATTACCTCTTCCTAAAAGGAAAGAGAATTGAAAAAAGGTAATGTATCTTTTTTCTCCTTGAAAGAAGAGGTTTTTCACAGAATTAGACCCCGTTGTTAGCGACGGGTTTTATATCAATCATCTGTTGATAAAGGAGGCTCAAAGGAGTAATTACGTTCGGAAATTGCCTTTTCGATAAGATTAGGATCATAACTACTCAATTCCAAACTTTTCGGTTGATAGTTACCAGCAATTAATTTTTCCCAGACTGATGAATGTAAAGTAGATCCCGAGGGAACTGTACGACATTTTTGGGGAAACTTCAAGACTTTTTTCTCCTCCTCATCGTTAAGATCCCAAATAATTCTTGGTAAATATTGAATTAGCCACCATGTCCCAATTAATGAATTATGAAGCTTAGCAGTAGGTATATCTTTATTGATATTTTCCCTAAATATTCTGTATTGATCTTCATTAATTCTAAGGTCGTGTTGACAGGTCAAAGCTTCTTCGATCATCCATTCAAGGGCAATTTTAGCCAGTCCTGATTCATTTTCATCAAATCCTCCTCCTACATCACCATGAACTCCAGCAAACCACACTTGTTTTATATCTTGACTCGAAGATTGTCGATTTCCCGAAAGCATTGGTTGGAAAAAATTACGTCTTTCATCAATAGATATAGCATGACGAACAATATCAACACTTTCGTTGTCAGTAGTATGAGGCAGAAAAATAGGATTATAGATCCATCCAAAGCTTTTAACACAATCCCAAAGTCCTAAAAAATGAATTCTACATTCTCTACTGTATGTTTGCTTAAATCTCTTCATAAGATCCTTCTTCTTCTGGTCGTTAGGCTCAGAGCGATACAATTTCATTGCATAAGGAATCAAGTTTTGACAGCCAGAGTCTAACAAACCAAAACTATGAACAAAACCGGCTAAGGCTCTCGCTGTATAAGCTCCACGACTAAATCCAAAGATAAATATGTGATCGCCATTGTTATAGTGTTCCATGAGGTAAGAATAAGCTTCCTCAATGTTCTGAATAATACCCCTACCAAAAGCCAATCCCAAAAAGCGAGTTATATTTTTCCCAATGGGGGTTTTGAAATTGGGATCACCCAACGTTCCCACGCCAGGATCATAATAAGCTAACTGAGACTCTGAATCTTTCTCAAGCAGACTATATAATCTGACAATATTGGAGTTGTTTTCTCTAAATTGGATTCCTGTTCCATCCAGACAGATAACAATATTTTTTCCGTTTTGATTAGTCATTATTGTTAATATTATTTCAAGAATTATCTGTCCCAATTTTAACCTAATTTCGAGTTAAGCAAATTGAGTTTTTTCCTAAAAGATAATAAACTATACAATCATAGACAAAACTAAACATTAATATCTAGAAATTATCCTAAAATTCTTCTGTTCCTTTAGCATATTGTTGTTGATAAAACTTGGCATAACGGCCTTGTTTTCCTAATAACTCATCATGGTTGCCTGACTCCACCACTTGACCCTTTTCTAAGACCAAAATACAATCAGCACTGCGGACGGTACTTAAACGGTGAGCAATGACGAAAACGGTACGATTCTTCATTACCCTTTCTAATGCTTCTTGTACCAACGCTTCTGATTCAGAATCAAGGGCCGATGTTGCTTCATCTAAGATCATAATACGAGGATTTAATAATACGGCTCTAGCGATCGCAATTCTTTGTTTTTGTCCCCCTGAGAGATTAACACCCCTTTCTCCTAACCAAGTTTGATACCCTTGAGAAAATTGACTGATAAATGAGTGTGCGTTGGCAATTTTTGCAGCATTTTCGATTGCTTCATAATCTAATTCTTCTTGGCCATAGGCAATATTTTGAGCAATAGTTCCTGAGAATAAAGTGGTTTCTTGGGGAACAATCCCAATTTGTCGGCGTAAACTTTTTAAACTAACCTCTTTAATATCAATTCCATCGATTAAAATTTCTCCATCTTGGGGATCGTAGAAACGAGGCAGTAAATTAACTAATGTTGTTTTCCCTGCACCAGAGGAACCTACCAAGGCAATAATTTGTCCCGGTTCTGCTAATAAACTCAATTTTCTGAGAACTGGTTTATCTAATTTATAAGCAAAACTAACGTCAGAAAATTCTACTTTTCCTGTAACTTGTGGCAGTTTTAAACTATTTTCTGTTTCCTTAACTGTGGGTTTTTCATCCATCAGTTCAAAAATGCGATCAACCGATGCTTCTGCTTGTTTGAATTCATTATAATTACTTGTCATTAAATCGATAGGATGTAACAAAATAGCAACCGCAGCTAAATAACTAACAAATTCTTCTGATGCTAAATTACCCTGAGAAATTTGCCATCCTCCAATAAAAAAGAGGGACATAATACTAACTGCTTGTAAGAATCCCACTACAGGATATTGGGTGGCTTTTAATTTCTCTGCCCTATATCTTGCCCGACGATTTTGTTTAGCTTCTTGTGCAAATCTTTTTACTTCATAATCTTGTGCAGCAAAAGCTTTAACCACACGAACACCACTAAAAACCTCTGTTAACAGGGCAGAAAGATTAGAAATTTGATTTTGACTACGACGAGATAATATTAATACTTTTTCGCCAAACATACTCACCAAAGTAGCCATAAGAGGGGCTAAAATTAGACTAGCAATAGTTAGTTGCCAGTTTAGATATAACATATAAGCAGGAATGACAATTAATTGCAGTACATTAGATACAAATTGATGGGATAATTTGTCTACAATTTCGCCAACTTTGTCAATATCTGCTGTTAAACGGTAGGTTAAGTCCCCTGTCTTGGCAACTTCAAAATAATCGAGTCCCAGTTTGTGTAAATGAGCATAAACTTTGTTACGAACACTTAACACCATTTCCAAAGAAGCATCGATCATAAAGATATTTTGCCCGTATTGAAAAATCCCCCGAACTAAAAAAGCTAAAGTTCCTAAACCCAACCAATAAGCAACTTTTTCTAGATTACCTTGTCCAATATTTAAAGAAACTTGTCCTGCTAAATAAGGTAAAGCTAATGTCACTAAAACAAAGCCTAAAATACATAAAAACCCTTTTAATAATGACGGCCATTCTGTTAATAAATAAGGTAATAATCGCCACCAATTTGATCTTTTTTTCATTATAATTATGAATTTAGCAAAATTAACTTCGTATTGTAACATAAAAACGTCTATTTGATGGAAAAATTGAAAAATTTGGGAAAAATTAATATAAATAATAAGGACATAATACTATTATGTCCCTACAAAAAACTTATCACTGATGACGGAAAAAATAGGAGTAAACTATTAAATTTTACCCCTATTTTTAAGATCAATTAATGATGATGATGATGTCCATTCCCGTGATCATGATGATGATGGTTAACATCTAAATTACCCACTGCTAAAGTAGGATTAACTGTTAAAGCTTCTGCTGATAATAACTCTGTAATGTGTTTATCTGCCCATTGTGCAGCCATTTTGCAAAATTCTGGTTCATCATTAACACAAGGCATTTGTACATAAGTAACATCGGAATATTTCTTATGTAAACCATGAATAATGTGTTCTACATCCAAGAGAGTTTCATGATTTTCTGTAGCAAAACCAATAGGCATAAATATAATTGCTTTTGCACCTAATTCCATGAGATTTTTAGCAGCTAATTCTGCGTTAGGTTGTGTCCATTTAATCAAGGGAGTTTGATGATTTAACCAACCTACAGAAATCAAAGGATAACGATGAATCAATCTTTCTCTAACTAATTCATATAATATCTGACTTTCATCAATTCCTGATGTAAATCCTTTCGCTTCATGGGGACAACCATGATTTAATAAAATAATCCCAATTTGAGAAGGAAGGTATTTATCGGCTAAATCTTTCTTGATTTTTTCTTCTACTAATTTAGCCATTAAATCTAAGTAAGCTGGTTCGTTATAAAAAGAGGGAATATAACGTAAACCTTTTAACCAATGGGCATCACCTTCTGATAAAGATTCTAAAGCATTATTAACCTGTTCAACAGCAATACCACTGGTGAAAATAGAGTCCACCACTAACAACGGATAGATTAATATTTTTTCAAATCCTTGGGATTTAATTTCTGTTAAAACTTGCTCAGGTAAAAACGGTTTACAGAAGTTAAATGCTTTAAAAACTTGAATTTTATCGCCCCATTTTTCTTGTAAACTCTTTTCAATAGAAGACCGTTGATGCTCAAAAATATGATTATGAGGAGAAACAAAATGATCGTGTTGATGTTGCCATTCATGGAGGTCAAACATAGCCAATAACTTAGCTAAAGGAGGATAAATCCATGTGGGAACTGGAGCAAATTTGGCCGTCAATAAATTTAAAGCTTGTTCATTATAATTCGCAAAATCTTCATAACTTTCAACTTCACCATAACCCATCAACAAAACCGCTACGCGATCGCTTTTATTGGTTCCCTCAACAGGATGAATGTGTTGTTTATCTGGCGTTGCAACCATATTTGTTACCTCAATGATAGTTTAAAACGAAAGCAATTATGCGGTGGATATTCCCTAAATGCCCCCTATCCTACAGTATAAAATACCTTCCCCTGGGGGGGGACATAATATAAACTCTGTCTTAATAATGTACTGTGGGGATTGTGGGGAGTATGGGGACTGTGGGGAGTCCAGTTGAAAATTGCTATAGTGAGTCTCAATCTAACTCAGAGGACAAGGCAATGGTAGGATTAACGTAAATGATTTAATATTTTAAGATTGTGAATACTCCTGTTTTAAGTTCAACCTTTTTTCTCACCCTTCTGTTGATGGTAGGGTTATTTTTCTTTATTCGCGCTTCGGTTAAGGATCGTACCGAACAAGTTAAACTGATCTCAGATGTCCCCAAAACCTCTTTATTAGAGCAACTCAAAGACTATTTTACACAACGGGCCTACAACATCACAGCCTCTGATGCCGGTCAAGATACCATAACTTTTGAAGGGTTAGTACGCCCCAGTTGGTTTTTAGCAATTTTTCTAAGTATGTTAGCAGCATCAGGACTTTTTTGCTTAATATTAGTTCTATCCTTTGTTTATCCTGCCCTAACTCCCTTATTTATTGCCCTAGAACTTCTCTCCCCCATCGCTGGAATTTTTTACTGGAAAAAAGCCGAAAGAGTAGAAACTGTTTCCTTTTCCCTGGAAAGTCTGAACCAACAAGGATCACACACCGGTAGTCTTTTAACTTTAACAGCCCATCGTGACGAAGTGATCCAATTAAAACAAACATTCCCCCTCAAATCGGCCAATTGAGATATAATGATCTAGCGAACAAAAATCCCCCTGAATGGCGGTGGGGGATTTGGTCCTTTTTTTGGTTTAGTCGTCTTAACCAGTAACAGCAGGAGTCTTTGTTTGCGCTTTAGGCACTTGCGGCTGGTATTCTTTGAGACTGGGAAAGAGAAAATGGTTTTCTTCAACGTATTGCGCGCCGAATAAACCCTTCTCTGCCCAGAAGTATCTATCAGTGGTGTGTTCGTTTCGTCTTACAATAAGTAAGGCCGGCGGTTGTATCCCAATGGCGTGAATATACTTTCTAGCGGCTGTAACTGGTTTATCCTCGCCACTTTCGATATTATACTGGGGTACAAGTTCGAGAATTTTCCGGCCTTCCTGGCGACGACGACTCTTCCGTTTGCGCTTTCTTGCCAACCTCATTACCTCCTGTTTAGACTACATTTATTTGTAGTCATAGTTACAAAATCCGAGGTCATTATATCCCTTTAATTTCCAAAAATCAAGCATTGCTTACATAAATGTTAAGTTTTCATAATCTTCTCTATGCCAGGCCAGACATGCTATTGTAGAGTTTATTATCCTTGAGTACCATGATTTGTTGTTACAAAACTTAATTATTTGTTACAAAGATTAATATAAAGTTTTTTTTCTTATGTTTTCTGCTACTGCTAGTATTCCTGATCCCAGTCAAGACTTTATCGCTTTATGTCACTCTCAAGTGACATTGTTAGCCAAAACTTTGCAAGCAGAGTGGAGTGCAGTTTATTTAACCTCAGAAGAAGAGGGTAAGGCAGTTAATTTAATTCCTGTGTTGATTTATCCTTTGAGAGAGACCATAGAGCAACCTACGCAGTTGAGGGAAGATAAACAGGAGATAACCCTATCTAACTTATCTAAGGGTTTATCTAGTAATCTTGATCGCTCTTTGATTGTCCCAGAAAATGAGAAGATTGAGGCTAAAGATTATCAGATTGTGTTACCTTTAGTGTATAAGGAGGCTGTTTTAGGTGTTCTGGTGACGTACAGAGAAGCCTATCCCTGGCAACCAGAAGAATTTAGTCAAGTTCAGCAAATAGCAGATACTTTAGCCATTGCCTGTTTATTGGATAAACGTCGGGAGTGGTACGAAAAACAACTACAACTACAACAGTTACAAGAACAGCAACAACGGGATCGTATTGATGATTTATTTCATCAGTTGAGGAACCCTTTGACCGCTTTAAAAGTGTTTGGGAAACTATTATTAAAGCGTTTGGGTACTGATGAGCAGAGTCGTTCCATTGCTACTAATATAGTACGAGAAGGGGAGCATTTGCAAGATTTGATTAAAGAGTTTGAGGGTTATGAAAACTCCCTCAGTAATGAGGAGGAAGTGATTACCTTAAACACGGAATCTGTGGCAGTTTCTGAACAGAAATCTTTATCTTTGCCTCCTGAAAAGTCTTTAACTTTGACTCAAGTTTATATTTGGGAAGTCTTAGAAACAGTTCTGATATCTGCGGAGTCTATTGCTGAGAATAAAGGTGTTGATTTACGAGTTGAAAAAACTGAAAATTTAGAATCTGTATTAGGAAACAACTTGGCATTAAGAGAAGTTTTTAGTAATTTAATTGATAATAGTATTAAATATACACCTGCATTGGGAGAAGTAACAATTAAATTAGGTTTATCTAAGATAATTGATGATAAAAAATATCAAGGAATCTTAATTGAAGATACAGGTTATGGGATTCCTATTGAGGAGCAAAAGCGTATTTTTGAAAGGCATTATAGAGGAATTCAAACCAATAGTGATATTGCAGGAAGCGGTTTAGGGTTGGCTATTGTTAAAGAAATAATTAGCCAAATGGGAGGATTAATTGAGTTATTTAGTCCAATTTTAGAAAATGATAGAGGCACAAGGTTTATTATTTGGCTGGTTAGTAATTAAATTTTTAATTGCTGAATGTTCCCTGATAACTGTTATATTAGAATTAGGAAACTATTTTAAGTTATTACTATGACTCAAGCTCAAAATACTGAAACTTCATCAATAAAATACGGGGAACGGGAAATTGAAGCAGGAAAATTAGTTACTTTTCCTAATCCTCGTATGGGTCGTCATTATAAAATTAATGTTACTTTACCAGAGTTTACTTGTAAATGTCCTTTTTCTGGTTATCCTGACTTTGCAACCTTATATTTAACTTATGTTCCTAATGAAAAAGTTGTGGAATTAAAAGCCATTAAATTATACATTAATAGTTATCGCGATCGCTATATTTCTCATGAAGAGTCCGTTAACCAAATTTTAGATGATTTTGTAGCAGCTTGTGACCCATTGGAAGCAACCTTAAAAGGTGATTTTAACCCCAGAGGTAATGTTCATACTGTGATTGAAGTGAGTCATAAAAAGAGTTAATAATTAACAATGGATAATATGGATAATGGATTAATTAAATAATTCTGGTTTGAAGCCTCCCATTTTAAGGAAAAAAAATTTTGCCTTTAAAGTCAATCCTCTCACTCTTAGTGAGAGGTAATTATTAATTGTTAATTGTTAAGTCCTTAAACTTAGGTAGACATTTTCAAGTTTTTCAGAAAGAATGTAATTAAATAAGCTTAATTTACATTACAAGGAAGTTCTTTAAATGTTTAACTCGATAAGAAAAATAATTGAATATCTGTTAATATTTTTGTGGGAACCTAAAACTTTCACTATTAGTTGGATTGAAAATCTTAATAATATTCAAAAAACTTTGTCACCTTTAATTGTTATTTATGCAACTTTTGTAGTATTATTTGGGTTCATTAGTTTTGGTTTTGGATTGTATAAATCTTATAAAGAAAATGAATTATTACCTAATTATAGCAAAGAGAACATTGATAGTTTTCTAGGATATATTTTTTTCAATACAGGGCTTGTTTACTACATTTATGCAATTCTGCAAGGGCATCAGATAAATTTGGTAAAGTCAGTTGTCTTTTCTTTAACTATCATCGCATTGATATTATTTCCGTCACTTACTATTATTATTAGTTTGGCAATTATCATTGCCTTTGTCTATGGCACTATTTATTTGATTAAATCGTTCACTAATGACACAGATATCTTGGTCACTCTTAAAAGAGCAAAAAGATGGCATTGGAATGTTTCTTTTATTCTCAATTCAACATTTAATTCAATATTAGAAATACGTAAAAAATTTGGTTCTGGAATATCTATACTATTGTCTATTGGTTTTATAATTTGTTTTGCCATAGTTGCATTATATGTTGGTAGAATTTATGTTATTAGTATTTGTACATTTTACAACTTCTCAGTTTTAAGTTGGTTTATTATCATGTTTACCTATAGTGTTATATCCTTAGTCATTAGTCTAGTTTTGCTGTTATTAATTAAGTTAAAAAAAAACTCTACCAAACTTATAGTGGTTTTCATTAAGTATGTTTGGTTAGACTTATGCTCAAAAGATTAGCAATTATTTAGATGCCAAATTGATCGAAAATTGTAGATTGTCGAAAAGCAGATTGCAGATTGAGTAAATACAAGCCTTTTATTTCGATTGGTAAATCTAAAATATACCCCTATTAAATCAACAATAAATCTAAAATATAAAATCTACTTGGAGATAGTTTATCAAAATTTTATTTTGTATGTACTGCTATCTAGATAACCGCATATACATGATAGCTAATTTAAGAAAATAGTTCTTGAAACTAATTCTAAATAGTTTAGTGATTGAGCAAGTAAATTATTAAATAAGATTTATGCTTGTAAAAAAAGATCCCAAATGGGTTATATAGAGGGATTAGATAGATCCATTTGTCCTTCTTTTTATGTTAAAATGTAGGGTGGTGAGCGATAAAATAAGCTAATTAAAATTAATATTGGGCTTTTTTGTCAAAAATATAAGAAAATCATCCTCTAAACTATCCTTGTTAACGGAGTTAAGACACTTATGACCATCCCTCAAGATAGAATTATCCCCACAGACTTGAGTAATGAAATGTCCCGTTCTTATTTAGAATACGCCATGAGCGTTATTGTGGGACGAGCATTACCCGATGCCAGGGATGGTTTAAAACCGGTTCATCGTCGCATCCTCTACGCTATGTATGAACTGGGTTTAACTCCCGATCGCCCCTTTAGAAAATGCGCCCGTGTTGTCGGGGAAGTATTAGGGAAATATCACCCCCACGGTGACACAGCAGTATATGATGCCTTAGTGCGCATGGCCCAAGACTTTTCCATGCGTAGTCCCCTCATAGAAGGCCACGGTAACTTTGGTTCGGTGGATAACGACCCCCCCGCAGCCATGCGTTACACAGAATGTCGTCTGCAAGCTTTATCAACCAACGCCTTACTCAGAGATATTGAAGCAGATACAGTCGACTTTGCCGATAACTTCGATGGCTCGCAACAAGAACCCATAGTATTACCAGCCAGAATACCGCAACTTCTCCTCAACGGTTCCTCCGGTATCGCCGTAGGAATGGCCACCAATATTCCCCCCCACAACCTGGGAGAATTAATCGACGGGACTATCGCCCTCATCCATAACCCAGAATTAACAGAAAAAGAACTAATTAAAATCATCCCCGGCCCCGACTTTCCCACCGGTGGACAAATATTAGGTCGTTCCGGCATCCACGACGCTTACCTCAGCGGACGGGGTTCCATTACCATGCGCGGTGTAGCGGAAATAGAAACCATCGAACAAAGAGGCCGCCCCGACAAAGAAGCCATTATTATCACCGAACTACCCTATCAAACCAACAAAGCAGGTTTAATTGAACGCATCGCCGACTTAGTTAACGATAAACGCATCGATGGCATTTCTGATATTCGGGATGAAAGCGATCGCGACGGAATGCGAGTGGTGATCGAACTGAAACGAGACGCTTACCCCAGAGTTGTCCTCAACAATATTTATAAACAAACCCCCGTACAAGGTAATTTTGGGGCGAATATGTTAGCTTTGGTCAACGGTGAACCACAACTGCTGACAATAAAAGACTTTTTACAAGTTTTCTTAGAATTTCGCGTCGAAACTATCACCCGTCGCACCCAATACGAACTGAGGAAAGCAGAAGAAAGGGATCACCTCTTACAAGGTTTACTGATCGCCCTCGATAACCTCGATGCAGTTATTCAACTCATTCGGGGGGCTGCTGATACCACCACCGCTAAACAAGAATTAGTAGAACAGTTTGGCCTCTCTGTTGTGCAAGCAGACGCTATCCTGCAAATGCAGCTACGTCGTTTAACCGCCCTAGAAGCTGAAAAAATACACGCCGAACACGAAGAATTACAGCTAAAAATTGCCGATTTAAAAGATATTTTAGCGCGAAGGGAACGCATCGAAGCCATTATCGAAGAAGAATTAACCCAGATCAAAACTATTCATGCTACACCAAGACGCACCGAAATAGTTCATGATGACGGAGAAATAGTCGATACTGACCTCATTGCTAACGAACAAGCAATTATCCTCCTCACAGAACAAGGTTACATCAAACGGATGCCAGTAAGTACCTTTGAGGCGCAACAAAGGGCTACTAGAGGGAAAGCAGCAGCCAAAATTAAAGAGGATGATGTAGTAGAACACTTTTTAACCTGTTGCGACCACGATCAAGTCCTCTTTTTCAGCGATCGCGGGGTTGTCTATGCGGTCAATGCTTATCAGATACCGGCATCTTCTCGAACGGCCCGAGGGATACCCATTGTCCAGATGTTACCCATTCCCAAAGATGAGAAAATTACCTCCATTGTTGCTGTTAGTGAGTTTAGTGACGATGTATTTTTAGTGATGTTAACCCGCAACGGTTACATCAAAAAAACTGCCCTCTCTGCCTTTAGTAATATTAGAACTAATGGACTAATTGCCATTTCCCTTGGAGACGGAGATCAACTGCGATGGGTGAGACTAACCAGAGAAGAAGATAGTATTATTTTGGGAACCAGTAACGGAATGTCCATTCATTTTCAGGCCGATAACCAACAACTGCGACCTCTGGGACGGGCAACTCGAGGGGTTAAAGCCATGAAACTCAAAAAAGGTGATGAGTTGATTAGTATGGATATATTAACTGCTCAAGTTACCGCAGGAATGGCAGATACAGAGGAAGATGAAGAGATTGTAGATAATGAGAATGAAGAGTTAACGGAAGCAGAAACCACTGCTGGGCCTTGGATCTTAGCTATTACTAATGGAGGTTATGGGAAACGGGTTCCTATTTCCCAGTTTCGCCTACAAAAACGCGCCGGAATGGGAGTCCGGGCGATTAAGTTTAAGTCAGACAGTGACTCTTTAGCTTCCCTGCGTGTGGTTAATGCAGAGGACGAATTAATGATTGTTTCCAACCGAGGGATTATTATTCGTCAAGCGGTAGATGCTATTTCTATGCAGTCTCGCGCTGCTACTGGGGTTCGGGTACAACGGTTGGATAGTGAAGATGCGATCGCAGCAGTTGCTTTAGTTCCTCCGGCTCCTGAAACGGAAGGAGAAGAGGAAGCAGAGGAAAGTACGGAAGAGTAAGATGGTGAAAATTGCTGAAAACCCAGTCAATGCAGGGATTTTAGGCGTTATTGTTGGGGATGCTTTAGGGCTTCCCGTACAATTTGAACCGCGATCCTACCGCGATCGCCAACCTGTAACGGAGATGTTTGGTTATGGTGTGTTTAATGTTCCACCGGGGAGTTGGTCGGATGATTCTTCTTTAACGTTGTGTTTAGTGGATGCTTTAATCAAGGTATCCCCAACCCAACCAGAAACCCTTTTAAAACAAATTAGTGACAACTTTTGTCAGTGGTTAAAAGATGGCTATTTAACCCCTTTTGGTTACTCTTATGATGTGGGAGGAACTACAGAACAAGCGATCGGTAATTTATCGCGAGGAAGTTCCCCTTTAGACTCAGGTGAAACAGGAGAAAGGAGTAATGGTAATGGTAGTTTAATGAGAATTTTACCTATTGCTTTTTGTTATCAAAAACTGAGTTTAGAAGAGTTAATTGTATTAACCCATCAAGTGGGAAGTATTACCCATGGCCATCAACGGTCTAATATTGCCTGTGGTATTTATATAATTATGGCCGTTGAACTATTACAAGGAAAAACACCACAACAAGCTTATAAAAATGCTATTCCTATCATTAACCAACATTATCAAGATAAAATATATTCTTCAGAATTGAAGTATTTTCAACGAATTTTACAGGGAAATATTGAAACAGTATCTAGGGATGAAATTGGTTCCAGTGGTTATGTTGTGGATAGTTTGGAAGCAGCTTTATGGTGTTTATTAACCACAGATAATTACCCTGATGCTGTTTTAAAGGCGGTTAATCTAGGAGATGATACGGATACCGTTGCAGCTATTACAGGAGGCTTAGCAGGGATTTTTTATGGTGTACAGGAGATTCCTGAGCATTGGTTAGAACAAATTCCAAAAATTAATGAGATTATTAATTTAATAGAAGGTTTTTCAAATTCTATGGGTTAGTCTAATTAAAAAGTCAAATCATATCATTATGAATCAAAACATACTTTATCAAAGATTAGGAATTGAACCTAAGCAACTTCAAGAATTTTGTATAACAGCTAAAATAACTGAATTCTGTTTATTTGGATCTATTCTCCGAGAAGATTTTAACCCTGATAGTGACATTGATATTTTGGTTACTTTTGACCCTGACTTAAATATAAGTTTTTTACAATTTGTCGACCTTGAATATAAACTCGAAACTTTATTCAAACGCAAGGTTGATTTACTGGAAAAAACAACAGTAGAAAAAGACTTTAACTGGATACGTCGTCAAGAAATTTTAAACAACTATCAGGTAATTTATGAATCGAAATCTATCCTCTCTGCTTGATATTAATCAATTTAGTCAAGACCTTCTACAATTTGTTGAAAATATGGATGAAGAATATTTTTTAACAGATAAAAAAACTCAAAATTCAGTCCTTTATAATATAACCATTATTGGAGAAGCTGTCAAAAAGCTAACCCCCGAATTTCGTGAGCAATACTCTCGTATTCCTTGGAAACAAATGGCACCGAATGAGAGATAAATTAGTGCATGATTATAGACAAATTAACCTTAAACAAGTGTCGAATATCCTTTTCAAAGGCCTCTAGCGCACTATTTACTATGTCTGATTTTGAGTCTGATCTGACCGTATTTACCCATTCAACAAGGGGAGAACTGGGATCCAATTTGATTTCATGGAAAAGCTCGATTCCAGCTTTTTGTATTAAATAAATGGGAGTCTTTTGATAAGAATTGTTAAACTAAAGATAGAAAATACAAAAATAGATTATATTTTATAATTCTTAATAGCTAATTCTCCTTGTATAAAATCAATAAATTGTCTAGCAGTTCTTCCTGATCTGCCATTATGTTTAGTTGCCCATTGTTTGGCTTTAAATTCTAACTCATCTTTGTCTATTTTTAAGTTAATTTGTGAGGCTAAATGATGCACAATTTGTAAATAAGTATCTTGGTTTGCTGGTTGAAAAGTTAAGGTTAAACCAAAGCGATCGCTAAAGGATAATTTTTCTTGTACTGTATCCCAATTATGTATTTCATCAGCATCTTTTGGACGGGGGCGATCGTCAAAATATTCCCTAATTAAATGTCTTCTATTAGAAGTTGCATAAACCACCACATTTTTCGCTTTTGCTGTTACATTTCCCTCCAAAACAACTTTTAATGCTTTAAAAGCATCGTTATCTTCTTCAAAGGATAAATCATCTACAAAAATAATAAATTTCTGTGCTATATTTCTCAATTGATCCACAATCATCGGTAAATTAGATAACTGAGACTTATTAACTTCTATTAGTCTTAATCCCTGACAAGAATATTGATTCAATAAACTTTTAACCAGAGAAGATTTACCCGCTCCTCGACTACCGTATAATAAAATATTCAGTGCCGAATAACCGGATAATAAAATTTCTGTATTCTTAATTAGTGTTTCTTTTTGACTCTCATAACCGACAATTTCGCTTAGAGTTATGGTATCGGCTTGACTAATACCAATTAATTTATTATTGTGCCATTTAAAAGCTTTATATTGGGCAAAAATTCCTGTTCCGTGTTGACGATAATGAGCAGCTAATTCTGGTAAACAATTTTTCCAATGATCTGTTTGATGAAGAAAAGTATTATCTTTATTTTTATACTGTGCAATAAAAGGAGAAAAAGGAAGATTAGCTGCTTCTTTAACCCATTGACTAATAGCTTCTAAGGGAAGATTATATAAAGTATTTAAAATACTTAAATCCTGTTCAGCCGCTTCGATTAAAGGTTGAGGTAAGTTTTCTAAAGAATTATGTTGAACCTGTTGACTAAAAGGATTATCATCAACAAGAATTTTTCTAATAATATAATCTTGCCAACTTATACCTTGAGAGGCGAAACTTTTTACCCAAAGACCATAAGCTTTAAGGCAATCAATATCAATTTGTTCCTGATTTCTAAAATAAATTAAGTCTAATATTTCTAAAAAAGCTTTTCCAATTTCATCCTCTAAAACAGATTGATATAACAGTAAAGAAGCAATTTTTTGGTGAATAAGATGATAATAGTTTAAGTCTTTATCCATGTTTAATCTATTTTATTGCGCAACAGTGAATTTCATAACAGATTATAACCTGCTATGTAGATTCAGATGATCAGGATAGATGGTTCAGTTTTTTGTCAGTGATCGCATAACACTTAACTACTTCTGAAACTGTTATCTTCTATTGCGCAACAGTAAATTTTCTCACAGCTTATAACCTGTTATGTAGAGTCAGATGATAAATATAGATGGTTAATTTTCTAGTCGGCGATCGCAAGGTTAACTTAACTACTTCTTCTATTGCGCAACAGTAAAAGTTAGTTATTTTTGGAACTGTATCTTATGGTTTGCTAGTTAACAAATGTATTCTCGAAGCGCAACAGTAAAAATTAGGTGTGAGAGCAAAAAGCAACTTTAACAACAAAAATGTTTCTAAAGTATTGTAAGATGAGTATAGACTCAGGTTTAGTCACCAGATTGTATCAATGTTGAAAACAGACGAAACCTGGAGCAAGAGAGACTGTAACTGCCTATCATTGACGTTAACTGCATGAATAACCCAACCCTCGACAAAATAAGTTCAGAAACCCACCTCAACAACCTATTACAACAGTGTCAGGCGAGTTCTCCTATCATTGACACTGACTATGTGCATACCCTACGGAAAAATGCTGTTGCTCAAGTCAAAGAATTAACCCTTCCTACGAAAAAGGATGAGGAATGGCGGTTTACGGATCTTTCGGAATTATCTCAGTTGGAATTTTCAGCAGCCAAAACTGAGAAAGTTGCCCAGAATATTATTGATAGTTTCATTTTACCTGAAGCGAAACAAAGTTACATTATTTTTGTCAATGGACAATATGCTTCTGAGTTATCCAATGTCTCTGCACTACCCCAAGATGTTTATGTGGGCAACCTAAGTAATTTATCCGACTTACAAAAAGATAAAATTGTCAACCATTTAGGCAAATCAGAAGGAGAAAAAGACACATTTACGGCCTTAAATACCGCAGGTTTAACCGATGCTGCTGTCATTTGGATTGACAAAAATATTGTTGTTGAAACTCCTATTCTGGTACTATTTCTTGCAGTTAGCACTGATACACCAAGTTTAATCCAACCTCGTACATTAGTCATAGCAGAAACAGGTTCTAGTGCTACATTGGTTGAGTATTATGGAACGGTAACAGAACACTGTTTAGATGTGAAAAAAAACAATCCTTATTTCACTAATTCAGTCACAGAAATTTGCTTAGATAGTAATGCTCAAATCAATCATAATCGTATTCAAAGAGAATTAGGAGATAGCTTCCATATTGGTAGAAGTACCATTACACAAAATCAAGATAGTCACTATACTTGTAACGAGATAAATTTAGGAGCAAAAGTATCGCGTCATAGCCTACAAATTTTGCAAAATGGCAGTCAAACGGAAAGTAATCTCAACGGATTAACTATGATTAGTAACGAGCAGGTTGCTGATACTCATACAGCCGTTTGTTTGAATCATCCTTATGGTGTTACCCATCAATTACATAAGTGTATTCTAGATGGTAATTCCCGGGGAGTATTTAATGGCAAAATATTCGTCCCCAAAGCAGCCCAATTAACCAATGCAACTCAATTAAATCGCAACTTATTACTATCACCCAAAGCGCGAATAAATACCAAGCCAGAACTACAAATAACAGCCGATAATGTGAAATGTTCCCACGGCGCAACCATAAGTCAATTAGAAGCAGATGAACTCTTCTATTTACAAAGTCGAGGCTTAAACGAAACAGATGCCCGCCATCTTTTAATTGATGCTTTTGCTGCTGAAATTATAGAAAAAATTTCCCTAAAATCTCTGCAACAACGCTTAACTCAGTGTGTGGTTTGTCAAACCACAGAAGTATAAACTTAACTGCCAAAGATCACCAATCTTCTAACTTCAATTATGACTGCTATCAAAGAAAAAACCATTGCCTCAAAAGTCCGTAAAGATTTCCCTATTTTGCATCAGGAAATTCACGGTAAACCCTTAGTTTATTTAGACAATGCTGCTACCTCTCAAAAACCAGTAGAGGTACTAGATGCCTTAGAACATTATTATGGAAAAGATAATGCTAATGTTCATCGCGGAGCCCACAGTTTAAGTATTAGGGCAACAGAAGCTTACGAAGGCTCAAGAGATAAGATAGCACAGTTTATTAATGCTGCTTCTCGCCAGGAAGTTATCTTTACCAGAAATGCTACAGAAGCTATCAACTTAGTCGCTTATAGTTGGGGTTTAAATCATCTGCAACCGGGGGATGAAATTATTACTTCAGTGATGGAACATCACAGTAATTTTGTGCCTTGGCAAATGATAGCTAAACAAACAGGGGCAGTAATTAAATATGTACCTTTAACGGATAATGAAGAATTTGATCTAGAGAGGTTTAAATCCTTGTTATCCGAAAAAACAAAATTAGTTACTATTGTTCATGTTTCTAACACATTGGGCTGTATTAACCCTGTTGAAGAAGTAATTAAATTAGCCCATGAAAAGGGAGTAAAAGTATTAATTGACGCTTGTCAAAGTGTTCCCCATCTAGCTATCGATGTACAAGCAATGGATTGCGATTGGTTAGTAGCTAGTGGTCATAAAATGTGTGGTCCTTCTGGGGTTGGTTTTTTGTATGGAAAACAAGCAATTTTGCAAGAAATGCCTCCCTTTTTAGGAGGTGGAGAAATGATTAATGAGGTGTTTTTTGATGGCTTTACCTGCGGAGAATTACCCCATAAATTTGAAGCCGGAACCCCTGCCATTGGAGAAGCGATCGCTTTGGGGGCAGCCGTTGATTATTTAACTGAGATTGGTATGGATAAAATTCATGCTTACGAAGAAGAATTAACCGCTTATTTATTTAGAAAACTAACGGAAATTCCTAACCTACGAATTTACGGACCTCTACCCACCAAAGAAGGCAAAGGAAGGGCAGCGTTAGCCGCATTTAATATCGAAGGAATACACGGCAGTGACTTATCAACCCTTTTAGATCAAGAAGGTGTTGCCATTCGTTCCGGACACCATTGTACTCAACCATTACATCGTTTATTTGATGCGTCGGGAAGTGCAAGAGTGAGTTTATATTTTTATAATACTTATGAAGAGATCGATCAATTTGTCATGGTTTTGAAAGAAACTATTGATTTCTTTAGTAATATCATGGGATAATAGAAACATAGCCTGCGTTTTTGGGGGTGGGATAGTCCCACCTTTTTCATTCTTATAGTTTTGGTAAAAAAGGATACAATTTACTTAAGATACTGTACAGATTTCAGTAAATTTACTGTTTAAAGCAATTCTCATTTTTTTCTCAACAAAATTTAATACTTAATAGTTAAACTGGCTATAGAACTCTTAGTTATTTCTAATCACTGATGTTGAGAATTATGGGTCATTATCTATATAGCATAACTGAGAAAAAATCGGTTAGACAGATTTTTTGGGGTAATCTATTTCGACAACAAATAACTTGTATATTATTAGTAATAGTTGGATTTCTAATAGCTAGTTTTTCGTTGAGTTGGTTGAAACAGTTAAATATAGTACCGAATGGGATTTATTTATATTTACCTGCTATTATTTCCGTCATTTTAACTCAAGTTATTATGAAAATATCCCCTACTCCTCGATTCTGGTCACGGGGATTAATTGTTACTATTTTAATTAGCTTAACCCTACGTTATTTATATTGGCGATCGCTGTCAAGTTTAAATCTATCTAACCCCATAGATGGAATTTTCAGTATTAGTTTATTTTTTCTTGAGTTGGTTGTCATATTTAGTAGTTTGTTGCAATTATATTTAATGTATCATCTTAAAGATCGCAGACGGGAAGCAGACTATTATAGTCAGCAGGTTATTAATAAACAATATTCCCCTTCTGTTGATATTTTAATTCCCACTTATAATGAATCAACATTTATTTTAAAACGAACCATTATCGGCTGCACATTATTAAACCATAAAAAGAAAAAAATTTATGTGTTAGATGATACAAATCGAGACGAAGTTAAACAATTAGCAAAAGAATTAGGATGTTATTATATTAGTCGTTCAGATAATATTCATGCAAAAGCAGGTAATTTGAATAATGCTTTACCTCAAACTAATGGAGAATTAATTGTTGTTTTCGATGCTGATTTTGTTCCAACTACCAACTTTTTAGAACGAACAATCGGCTTTTTTCAGAATCCTAAAATTGGTTTATTACAAACACCTCAAAGCTTTTATAATGCTGATCCTATCTCTAGAAACTTAGGGTTAGAAGATATTTTAAATCCAGAAGAAGAAGTTTTTTATCGTCAACTTCAAATGATGAAAGATGGAGTAGGAAGTGTTATTTGTGCAGGAACTTCTTTTGTGGTTAGACGTAGTTATTTAGAACAGGTTGGAGGGTTTGTTACTGAATCAATAAGTGAAGATTACTTCACAGGAATTCGTTTATCATCCCAAGGTTATGAAATTATTTATTTATCTGAAAAACTAAGTGCCGGTTTAGCAGCAGAAAGTATTTCTGAACACATTTCTCAAAGATTAAGATGGGGTAGAGGAACATTACAAGCTTTTTTTATTAAAGAAAATCCTTTGACTATTCCTAATTTAACATTCAAGCAAAGATTAGCTCATTTAGAAGGAATATTACACTGGTTTAACGGGATTCCTCGTTGTTTATTTTTGATGCTTCCTTTTCTATATTCTATATTTAATATTGTTTTTATTCGGATCACCTCTGATGATTTTATTTACATCTTTTTACCCTGCTATATTACCCATCTGTCTGTATTTCATTGGTTAAGTTTTAAAACAAGGTCGGTTATTTTTTCTGATATTTATAGTCTGATAAGTTGTTTTCCTACGTCTTATAATAGCTTGAAAGTAATATTTAATCCTTTCAACACAAAATTTAGAGTTACTATCAAAGGAATATCTCGCAATCATTACGTTTACAATTTTAAGTTAGCATTACCTTTGATAATATTTTTAATAATTAATTTAATCAGCTTAGTAGTGAGTTTATTTAGTGATCCAAGCAGTGTTATAGATTTGAATATTGGTACTTATTGGAGTTTATACAATACTTTAATTATTTGTGTTGCTTTATTAGCATTTTTAGATAAACCTAAACCAAGTATATATGATAGTTTTCCTCTCAGAAAAAAGGTTAAAATTATTGAACCTAATCAAGTAATTTTCGGTAAAACTTTAGAAATCTCTGAAGAAGAGGCTACTATTTTAGCTTATTCTAAAAACTATGTTGCTGAACAATTTACTTTAAAATTAGATGACCTCAAGATTGATAGTTATATAATAGGCGAAAAAAGAAGTAACAATCAGTACCAACTAAAAATTAAGTTTAAGGAATTAACATTACAACAACATACAAAATTAATTAATATTTTATATAGTCATCCTCAACGCTGGAAAAGTAAAGAACTAAAAACAAGTCCAGGAGAATTTTTATCTTTGACATTAGCTATTGCTGCAATGTTTAAATTCTTAAGAATAATCTTTCTCTCTAAACACAGAAAAACCAGAAAACTTATGAATAATTAGAACTATTTTGCATATTCAAAAATTTAGTTAATTCCGGTTGAAATAGTAGTCTAACGGTTCCAGTAGGTCCATTACGATGCTTGGTTAAAATAATTTCAGCAACCCCTCTATCTGGTGTATCAGGGTTATAATATTCCTCCCGATATAACATCATAATTAAATCTGCATCTTGTTCAATAGCACCGCTTTCTCGTAAATCTGACATCATTGGACGTTTATTATTCCTTGATTCAACAGCACGACTTAACTGAGATAAAGCAATAACTGGTGCTTTAATTTCACGAGCTAACCCCTTTAAAGAACGAGTTATTTTTGATAATTCTTGGACTCTATTTTCACTACCAGCACCCTCCATTAATTGTAAATAATCGATCAAAACCAACCCAAACTCTCCTTTTTTTTCCGCTAATAAACGACGAACCTGGGATCTAATTTGAGTCACAGTAATATTAGCAGCATCATCTATATAAATGGGTAAATTAGATAAAGTACCGATAGCAATACTAATCTTTTCCACATCATTTTGCACAAATCTTCCGGAACGTAAACGGTTACTTTCTATCCCTGCTTCTGCTGCCAATAAACGCATAGAAAGCTGTTCTTTTGACATTTCTAAACTAAACATTGCTACAGGTAAATTATCCTTTTTTGCAATATTTGCAGCCATTCCTAACCCAAAAGCTGTATTATGAACACAGATATCATTAGCAACGAAATTATGAGTTTCCGGAATTGTTAAATCATATACTTGTTGTTCACCCATATATTCAATAGAAATAATTTCATCCCAATAAATATCACTTGTCGCTAGTTGCTGTAATGATAAATTATCTAAAGCTAAAGCTAACTTAAAGAGTCGATTACGGGATAATGCTCGTTTACCAACATGAAGATTACTATAGTTTTTAATTCCTGCTCTTTTCCCTAAACTTGACCAACTTTCATCACCTTTAGCTAAAGCTATTTGTTTCCAAATTTCTATAGGGATAAGATCACAGTTAGTTTGATATCGTTTATTCTTTAAACTTTCTTTAGCTAAATCTATGGCTTTTTCTTTTCCAAATATTCCTATTTCTTCTATAAAACTTTTAATTGATTGAGAGTCAGTAATATCAAGTTGCCAAACTTGTCTAGGATTATTCTTATATTTTACAGAACGTTTTTTCAGATTAGCAATTACAGCAAATCTTAGTAAGAGATGTTGAATTTGACGAGCTAATTTTTCACTAACTGTAGCATAACCTAATTGAACTTGACTACTTGTAAGGACTGAAATCCAACCATCAGTAGCAAATAATCTATTAAGAAATAATGCTAATAGGGAACGCTCTAGTGTGAAAACAATTGATGGAATGGTTTTATGATGAGAATTTTTACCCCATATTCCTAATTCTTGTAACCAAATTGTCAAAGAATTTTTCTCATTATTTCTAATACTAGCTATTCCACAAGGAGCAAGTTCATGAGAATCAACTTTGAGAATTTCACAGAGGTTATTAAAAGTAGTTTCATTAGGAACACAAATTCCTTTTTGCCAATTATATATTGAAGAGATATTAACCTTTAGAATATCAGCTAATTTTTGATTAGATAAATTTCTAATTTTGATTATTTTTTTGAGACAATCTGCAAATTTTTGTCGATTATTCCTGATATAATCTAAATCTCCACTTATATAAAAACTTGAGGTTCTTGTCCCTCGAGAATCATCTTCTCTGATTTTTATTCCTTTAAAATTATCAACAGACTTTATAAAGTCTTTTTGTAATAATGGGTTTTTATTAGTGAATAGTGGAGAAGTTTTTGTTAAACAACCATCCCCTATTAGATAAGCTAATACTTTAACTTGGTAATCAGGAATTTTTGCGGTTCCAAAAATATTGATTTGACGAGGAATTGCAATTTTATCTCCTGGTTTTAGTTGCGAAAGTTTCTGCCATCCCTCAATAGTTAAATAGGGATGTGTTAAAGTAGTTTCAAGATAACGCCCTAGTTTAGTTATGACTCTGAATACTGGTTTTATTCCATCATCAATGAAATTAGAAGGTTCGGTTAAGGCAAATTTAAAGTTATTTTTTAAAGTCAATAATTTAGCCTGACGACTATGATAAATATCTGAAATAGTGGCTAAACTTCCATCCGCTAAAATAATTTCTGAATTAGTAGCTAAACATTTTCCCATCGATGGACGACCAGCTATGATAATTAAATCAGAACGTTGCAGTCCTCCTGTCATAGCATCTAAATCATAAAAACCGCTTTCAATACCAGGTAAAGTAGTTTGTTCATGGAGTTTTTCTAACTCATTAAACGTTTTAATAATAGTATCAGAAATAGGAATTAGTCCCTCTTGAGGACGCTTTTGAGTTAAAGCAAAAATCTTCTTTTCTGACTCATCTAAAACAATTTCTAATTCTTGGCTAGTTTCAAACCCTAAATCAACAATTTCATGACCAGCAGCAATTAATTGACGGCGTAAATATTTATCCATTACTAACGCTGCATAACGGTCAATATTTACAGCAGAAACTGTCCGATCTAACAACTGAGTTAACTTATTTAAGCCCCCAACTTCTTCCAATAAATGATAATCTTCTAAGCTACTTTTAACCGTTAAAAAATCCGTCGGTTGTCCTTGTCCATGTAACCTTAAAGCTGCTTGATAAATTTCTTTATGAGACTGTACATAAAACGCTTCTGGAGAGATTAGATCAACCACCCGTCCCATCGCTTCGGGATCGAGTAAGATTCCACCTAAAATAGATTCTTCCGCTTCAATATTTTGGGGAGGAAGGGTTTGACTAATAACCATAAGCAGTTTAAGAATACAACATCTTAATTTTACTGCAATTTTGCTTTTTTAGGTAACTGTGTACTAAATTGAATTAAAACAACCGGATCAGTTATGCTAAGAAATATAACAATAATTATTTCAATAATGAAAATCGCAATTACTGGCGCAACTGGATTTGTGGGAACTCGCTTAGTCAATAGTTTAAAAGATGAGGATCATCAATTGATAATCTTCACCAGAAATGTTAATCGCGCCCAAAACATTTACCCTAGCGCTAGTTTTCCCAATGTTGAGATTGTTGCCTACAATTCCACAGAATCAGGAGAGTGGCAAGACAAAATTTCAGGGTGTGATGCTGTGGTTAATTTAGCAGGAGAACCCATCGCCGAAAGATGGAGTCCTGAACATAAAAAAGCTATACTAGAAAGTCGTCAGTTAGGAACCAGAAAAATTGTCGAAGCGATTACTAAAGCAAAGGACAAACCTTCCGTCTTAATCAATCCTTCTGCTATTGGTTATTATGGTACCAGCGATACCAAAACCTTTGATGAAAATAGCCCCCCTGGTGATGATTTTTTAGCCGAAGTTTGTCAAGCTTGGGAAACTGAAGCACAAGAAGTAAAAAAAGTCAATGTTCGTTTAGTTATTTTGCGAGTCGGTATTGTTTTGGGCAAAGGTGGTGCTTTAGCTAAGATGATTCCGCCCTTTAAACTATTCGCAGGGGGACCGATTGGCAGTGGTCGTCAGTGGTTTTCTTGGATTCATATTGATGATTTAGTACAGTTAATTAAAGAGTCTTTAAAACGTTCAGGCATCGTAGGAACTTTTAACGCAACTGCACCCAATCCTGTGCGGATGAAAGAGTTATGTGAAGCACTAGGAGAAACTATGAATAGACCTTCCTGGTTACCTGTACCAGATTTTGCCTTAGAAGTGCTTTTAGGAGAAGGTTCAAAAGTTGTTTTGGAAGGTCAACAAGTTCTACCCAAAGAAACACTAGAATTAGGCTTTCAATACCAATATTCTACTATTAAAGCTGCTTTAAAAAATATTGTTCCTAATGTTTAGATTATTATAGGTTTCGGTAGATTACATTCACTCCCTTTTGGAAATTACGGTTTTTAAGATCATATTGATAATTTATGGCTAAAGACTTATTTCATCAAACAGTTAAACAAGCATTAATCAAAGAAGGATAGACAATTACCCAAGATCCCTTAACCATTCGGATTGATCGTGTTAGACTAGAGATTGATTTAGGGGCTGAAAAAGTTTTTGCTGCTGAGAAAGACGGACGAAAAATAGCAGTTGAAATCAAAGGCTTTATTAATCCTTCTAATGTCAACGATTTTCACAATGCTTTAGGTCAATTTCTGAGTTATCGTCTCGCTTTACAAATGACTGAACCTCAAAGAGTCCTTTATTTAGCTGTACCTATTGACGTTTTTAATACCTTTTTTTAAGAACGTTTTACTCAAACTGCTATGCGAGAATATGCGCTTAAAATCATGGCTTATAATCCTAATCAGGAGGAAATTGTTCAATGGAAAAACTAGAACACTATCGCCAAATTGTCCAAGGATTATTAACATACCACTCAACTAACAATGATCCTAATATCGAATGTCAACTTCTCTTTGATAAGGAACACGATCATTATCAACTTCTTGATCTAGGATGGCAAGGATTAACCCGTGTTTATGCTGTTTACATTCATATTGATATTAAAGGCGAAAAAATCTGGATTCAACATAATATGACTGAATATGATCTCGGTCAAGAGTTAGTGGAAAAAGGTGTTCCTGCCGATGATATTATCTTAGGGTTACATCCTCCTTATAAACGTCCTTATACCAATTATGGTGTGGCTTAATCAGTGAACAGTCATCACTATGCTTATTATTTTTGAAAACAATTAAGGATAAACTTTGCTAGTAGAGGATTAATGCAATAAACCCCCTACTAACTAAACACTAATTTTGAGGATTTCTAGCTTTTTTAACCATATCAATTAGGGTGTGATGAGCATCTTCTGAGTCTTTTAAAACGTGGTCAAATTTGACACGAATAGGTTTATTTTCACCTTTAACTTTTACAGATAAATTCATTCCTTCAGGGTCAATAGACTCCATGATAGCTGTTTCTGTTTCTGGAACATTTCCGAATATCTTAGCGTATAAAACAATGGCATTACTATGATCGTCATTCATGTGTTTACAAATGCGATCGCTGACAGCAGGAGTAATAGGATCAGACATAATTTATTTTGGAAAACATTGATAACAAAATTTAATAATATCAGATAACTGCTCTGTTTGTTGTGGATAGTTTATGCTTGGTCTTTTAATAATAATTAAAGGTATTCCTAATTCCTGAGCAACTTCTATTTTTATATTTTCACCTCCTTGTTTTCCAGATGCTTTAGTGACCACTAAGTTAATGCCCCATTGTTGCCATAATTCCCTTTCTAACTCTAAACTAATGGGAGGACGTAAAGCAATGATTTGACTAGCTGGAAATCCTGCTTTTAAGGCCATCTCTAAAGAATTCAAGCTAGGGAGAATACGAGTATATAAAGTTGCTTGTTGATGCCATGGTTCAAACTGATATAAATTTTTACATCCAATGGTTAATAAAACTCGTTTACTTTGTAAATAATTACCCGTAGTTAAATCCTCAAAACTATCTAGATAAATAGCATAGGAATTATTAGTTAAGTTAGGTCTTTCATAACGTAAATAAGGAATCCCTTCCTGCCTAGCAATCTGCATCGCTTGTCGAGAAATATTGATAGCAAAAGGATGAGAAGCATCAATAATTCCTTGAATAGTTTCTCTGTAACATAATTTTTTAATTCCTACTATATCTAATTTATCTGTTTGAATACTAATCAACAAGTTAGTCGGATAAAGATTAGTTGCAGTGGAAGTGGTTACAGTGACCAAACAAGGAAAAGAATGTTCCCTAATAGTTTGAGCGATGGTAACACTGTCTCCCGTTCCACCGATTAACCAAAGTTTACCAACTTTTTCCATTTGATTATTATTATCTTCTTCCTTTTAAAGCCTTGGTAAAGTTTTGGCGATAGGAAGTATTAACCACTAATAACACAGGCCAAAGTAATGACAGCATTAATTTATTCCCTAACTGACGGTTAAAATTTGTACGATTGTAACCTGAAATAAATTTCCAGATTCCTAGTAAATAAAATCCCAAGACAATGATAGCAATAATGTTAGTCATGTTAACCTTTTTGATATTCGTTCTCATGGTTGTTATTCAATTCTAACTCATTCTGAGTTCTAATTTAGGACTTGAAGACTTCCTTAAGGTAACCATTGAGGTTTAAAGCCAAAAATGAGTTCTTGTGGTTGAATCTTTAAAGATTTATTTTCTTCTTTTAAGTCGGGTAAAGACAGTAACCAAACTTGTCCATCGGCGATCGCTTGTTTTTCCGTTGTCAGCAAATCTGTAGAAGACTGAGGAGAAGTAGTCACAACTTGATCGAATAATAAAGCAACCCCATCAGGGGACATACTTAACATAACATTTTCAGAGTTGGGTAGGGCTAATAAGGGAAAATCTGTTCCCTGCTTGAGATCGACGACTGATAAAAAAGGTTCTTGCCGATATTGTCCATTTTCTCCTTCTACGAGATCAGTTTTTAAACAGTAAAGAAGTTGTTCGTCTCTGGGTTCAAATTCACATTCAAGAATAGGATAGGGACTACGAAATAGTTCTTTATTTTCTCCATTTTGACTAACAACAACTAAAGAACGAGTGTAGTCAACATTATCTTTAACCAGCACAAGTTTTTCTCCATTGCTAGAAAAACCAAGGGGTCTTTCATAATTTTCAAAAATGCGAGAGTTGCTACCATCTCCTCCCAGAGAAATCATGCGTATTCCTCCTTGTTGACTAACAGCTAAGCTTTTTCCATCAGGAGAAATCACAAATTCAGAACCAGGAATACCTAAAGATATAATTTGATTATTCTCTTTAATTAACCATAAACTCTGATCATTTTTATTTCTTTGGTTAACTCTTTGGACAACAATAACTTTACCATTTTTTGAGAGAGCAAAATTGGTATTTTGATACTCTTGAGAATCAAGGATACGTCTTAGTCTTCCTGCGCGCTGGGAGGGGGTTTTCGAAGGATCAACGTTAAATCCGGTGGTTACTGTATATAGTTCTTGTCTTGCTAAACCGTTCCTACGGATATTGGGTTCAAAGGCACTAAAAATAATCTTTTCACTATTAGGATAAATCTTGTAGTTAGTAACAATTAAATCTGGGGGGGTAAGAATGGTTTTTTGAGGTTGATTAATATTAGTAATATTGTATAAAATTAAACGACCTTTCTCTTCTCCTTCAATACCAATATAGGCTAAAACTCTGTCACGGGTACTAAATAAACTAACAAAAGATTTAATCTTTTCATCTTTATAACTTAGTTGAACATTATCTAATTTTATTTGATAATTGGTTCCATAAATTGGGGGATTGTTTAAAGTATAAATTAGGCTTCTTCCTTGCCAAGAAATTCTCCCATCTAGAGGTGGTGTAATAATCAAATTTTTTTCAACACTCTTAGTATTAACTGAGCGATTAAAGCTTAGGGTAAATGTCTTATCTTTAACCCCTACTTTTTTACCTTCCCAACTAAAATATTGGACTTGAAAAGGAACTTTATCTCCCATAGCTAATAAGGTTAATATAGCCACCATTAGCAATAAAATACAACCCATAACTATCCAATCAAATTGACGGAAATTTTTCAACCAATCTTTAATTTTTAGGTTTTTTTTAAGTAAGTTAACCATAGTTGTCTCAATTAATCTTCTAATAACTCAATAATACCTTGTTGTCCATCAATTTTTACCCGTTGGCCTTCTTGAAAGATTTCTGTAGCATGATCAATATTCATAACGGCTGGAATGCCATATTCTCGGGCAATAATTGCCCCGTGAGATAAAGCTCCACCTACTTCCGCTATGATACCACCTGCATTAGCGATTAAAGGACCCCAACCTGAGTCAGTATAAGGAATAACCAGAATAGTATCATTAGTAATACCCACTACTTGTTGAAGGTTATGGCAAATTTTTATGTATCCTTCTACCTCTCCACAACTTGCTCCAATTCCTTGTATTTTTCCAGAGTTTTTCTCTAATTTTTTGTTATGATTTTCTGGTATTTTGGTAATATTTCCGTAAAGTACGTAAGGAATATTTTTCAAATTTTTATTAATACTAAACTCTTCTTTTCTTTCCTTGATTTTTTCCTGTATTTGTGCTGAGCTATATTCATATTCTTCTTTAATTATTGAGTCAATTTCAGAGTATGTTAACTGGAAAATATCTTGAGATTCTTTAATAATATTTTTTGCAGCTAAATCTTTAGCTAGTTCTAAGAAGTGCCACCGTAACTGAGCTAAAAGTTGAGAGTAAATCTCTGTTACTTTTCCTTTTAAATTTAATTTTTTTTGTACTTGTTTTACTTGCCAATTTTTTTTATTTTTCTGGGCTTTATTTTTATTCTTATTCTTATTCTGATTAATAATTAACTGAGTAAATAATGTTTTGACGAGGTTAGGATTATCTTGCCAACAAGGAATAGAAATATCAGTTGCCACATCACTTAAATAACCATACTTTTCTATAATTAGGTCAAATTGTTGGATAATTTTTTCTCCTTCATTACTTTTTTCTAATAGCAAGAATAAATCATCACTCTGCTCAAGATTATCTGGATGAATCAACAAAATTGTTTCTTCTGCTAACTTTTCTAATGCTTGTAAAGCAGCAATTTCTGGAGTTACACTATTATTGAGGTTTTCGGGAGAAACCTTCAATAAAGATTGTCTAATTGCTAAACTTAAAGGAGCTAAAATGCTATAGTAAGTTGCAGATTTTAAGGAAAATAAAATATCCTCAATATTCTGGAGTAATTCTGTAGATGAAAGTTGATTTATTTCTTGATGAGCTAATTTTTTTAAAAGAGTTTTAAACCACTTTTGATTATCTTTGGAAAAGTCATCTTCTAAAGTCCATTCTCTTTTAGCTAAGCGTAACAAACCAGGTATATTACTGATAGTAGAAATCAAAGAAGGTTTAGTCATTTTACTTCCTCTAGTCAGAAATTCTAAACTTTCTGGAGGAAGTCCCATGCGTTGGAAAATTTGACCCAATAATGTCGCATTGAAATAAGCTTGTTGAAAGTGTAATCTAGCAGTTTCATCGAAGTCTAAATCTTTCGCTTTATCTTTTAAAACGAGAGAAAAAATGTCACCCCATACACCACAAGTTAAAGGTTTATTAATCGACCAGGTTAAAGGCGATATTACCCCAGGAATCACCTCTGCTGCAATTTTTCTTGTCCAAATAGGTTGTAAATTAGTAATTGTTCTTGTTTGTAAGATCCATAAAGTTTCTCCATCATAACTCCATTCTATATCTTGAGGAATGCCATGATAAATGCTTTCAATATCTCTAGCTAACATGGCAACTTTTTCTATGATAAAATCGGGAACATTTTGAGACTTCACTTCTTCTCGATTACGAATTTTAATAGCATCATTTTCCAAATTTTCATAAACTTCAACTTGATATTGTTCAGGGGTAATTTTACCCGAAACAATTTGATTAGCGTTCCCTGGTAAAGTCTCAATAACAACACAGTTATTCAGAGGATTAACCGGGTCTCGACTAAAAGCAACTCCCGAAAAAGTTCCTTTAACTTGCTTTTGAATTAATAAAGCAATTCCTTGCTCATTTTGTCCTTTATCTCGACGATATTTAACCGCATGAGGATGATTATAAGCGGCAAGACAATCCAATATAGCTGCCGATAATTCCTGTTCATTGCTAATATTTAAAAGAGTCAAATATTGTCCTGCCGCCGAAGCTGTTTCTGTATCTTCCCCTAACGCCGAAGAACGAACAACAAAAGTATTTTCTAAACTGGGATCGAGATAATCTAAAATTATTTGTGGATCATCTCCAGGCAGTAAAATCCAGCCATTGGGAACAGCATAACCTAGACCTCTTAAATAAGCCAAATTAGCTGCTTTATTACCCACTTTATTGCCATCTAATTTATCATTTAAAGATAAAAGAGATTTTTCACCTCGAAAAAATTTAAACATAGTTTTAGAAGAAGATTTAACACCGCTTTCAGGTAAAGATAGATCATCAGGAACTTGCTTAAAAATCCAAGCCATTAACCCCGACAAACTCCAAGCCAAGACAACATAAATTAGATCATGGGGATTTCTAACTGTTAAAATAAAAGCTAATAAAAATAAAGCCAATAAACGCCCCGTTACCCTATCTCGAAAAATCGTAAAACTACTCAAGCTAATAAGTGTAGTTAAAAAAGTTGCTGCCCAATCATGAACCATAATACCCCAAAACAAATTAGTGGTTCCGGCACCTTTACCCATCCAATATCTACCGATAATTAAAGCTATTAATGCCATCAGTTCCCACCACATTTCACCAGGGAAAAAATAACGGGCTAATAAAACTGTAAAAACACCCTTTCCTGCTTCTGATAAAACAGCTAAAATACCAACAAAAGTACCCCCATGATAAAAAGCTGCCGAAACAGAAACATTCCCCGTTCCCATCTCAGATAATTTTTGGCCTTTAAAAACATAAGTTAGCCAATCAATTAAAGGAAGTCCACCTAGCAAAGGACAAAAACAAAAAATAATTAAAGAACCGATAATAGCTGTCATAAGAAAAATATATCAGGGAAAAAAGCAGATATGTTCAGTTCTTTGATCATAATCATTATTTTCTCAGCCCAAGAGCAATTTATCTTAGTTTAAGATTTTTCTTTTTCAATGTCCGCCAAGTAGATGAAGACTGACGGGGAGACGGTTTACTAATTTGTTGCTTAACTTTATGATATGCCGTTTAAATGCACAACAACTTGCCCAAACTCCCTATTTAATCAACCTTTCAACCAAAACCATTCTCAATCATTATTCACCAAAACCACACCCCTTGGAAAATTCGTGCTACTCTGTAAAAGTTTAAGAAATGTAAAACAAAGTTCTGTGAGGAGTCAAAGCTGGAAAACCTATCAACTGGCAATTCCAAAGGTTTAAATAACTTAATTAAGACAATATCTTTCACCAACCCTGCACTTTTAGGGCAGGGATTGCCTAGACCAATTTAGTCAACGTAAGAGGTGAATACCGCATGGAGACTCAGCTTGGTACACACTTCCGAATACTTCCCTCGTTCGGACTATCTGTAAACCTAATTGGTGAGGTGCTTTTAGAGAGGACATCTTAGTTGTGTTGCGGGAAGGGACTTAAACGAGTTAGGGGGTTCTCGGCCTTATCGGCATACTAAAACCCCCTCCCGTAAGGGATATGTAAAGCCGTCCAAATAGGACGGGGTTTCAAGCCCAAAATTTCTGATGAACAAAAAATTTTTAACCGGACTAACAACTGCTTTAATGACCACTGTGGGAACCACTACCCTAATTGGTATTTCCTTACAGGTTTCACAAGCATCTGATAGCAGACACAAGGTAAGCCCAGTAAAAGAAATTATGGGATTTGAGAACCTTGTAGAGCAAAAAAATTACCCTTTTCAGACGCAAAATATAGTCAGTTTAGGACCGATTCAACCAGATAACACCTCTGAAACTGGGGTAAAACAAATCGCCACACTCTATGTTCACCAATGGCAGTCTCAACTGGCAGTAACACTAAGAATTCGTCAAATTCCTGTCTTAACCTTTCTCGGTTCAAAAGCCGACTTATTAGCCCTCAAAGAACAAGGAAATGAGGCCGACCTCACTACAATGGAAAGCAAAGCCCTCGATCGCGCCCAAGCCTTCGCTAAACGGCTAAATGAACTTGATACCGATAATACTTTTAAAGCAGAAAACATAACCGTTACCTTAAATTCAGATAAAACCCATAGTATTAAATTAAATTCAGAAGAATTAATCAAACTCGACCAAAGCGTTATCTTATCCGATACCACCCGAAACAAAGCCATTGACGCTTTACAAGCTACCAACCGTTTACGGCGATTGATGGGAGACGCACCCCCTCTAACCGCCATTGCTAATCCCAACCAACCCAGTAACAACGAGTCAGGGTTAGCCACTGTTCGCCCTGTCACCAGTCGTCGTAAAGGGATGGCCTCTTGGTATGGGCCAGGGTTTCATGGCCGTTTAACCGCCAATGGAGAACGCTACAACCAAAATGGTTTAACCGCAGCACACAAAAGCCTACCCTTTGGCACTCAAGTACGGGTGACCAATCTCAATAATGGTCGTTCTGTAACTGTGCGAATTAACGATCGCGGACCATTTATCCGTGGACGGGTGATAGACTTATCAAAAGGAGCAGCCAATGTTATTGGTTTAGTCAACAGTGGTGTAGCTCCGGTTCAACTGGAAATATTGGGAAGATAATCAACAGCAAAAAAATGCGTCTGTTTAAAACTGTGGCCGGGTTACGTACTTATTTAGATTCTCTGAGGGAAAACCAAACTATCGGGTTGGTTCCCACTATGGGAGCCTTACATCAAGGTCATATTAGCCTTATTCGTCGTGCTATGTCTGAGGTTGACCAGGTGGTGGTGAGCATTTTTGTTAACCCTCTTCAATTTAGCCCCCAGGAAGATTTAACTAAGTATCCTCGTCAACTGGAAACAGATGCTCAACTGTGCGAAGAACTGGGAGTGACCGCTATATTTGCCCCAACACTCCCAGAAATGGGCATTAACAGCACCTCTGAGCCAAACACTCAGGTTTTTCCCCCGTCTCAGATGCTCTCTGTCTTATGTGGTCCGTTTCGCCCTGGCCACTTTCCAGGGGTGGCCACCATTGTTACTAAACTGCTGACTATTGTTAATCCCAATGTTGCCTATTTTGGGGAAAAAGATGCCCAACAACTGGCTATTATTCGGCAGCTAGTTAAAGATTTAAACCTATCGGTGGTGATCAAAGGTTGCCCCATTATGCGAGAACCCTCCGGACTTGCTTATAGCTCTCGTAATCAATATCTGAAAGCAGAGCAAAAACAAGAAGCGATCGCCTTATATCAGGGTTTACAAGCAGCTAAACAAGTTTTTCTCACTGGAGAAAGGGAAACTCAAGTCTTAATTAATACTGTTAAAGAGCAATTAAACAACTATTCTGCTATAAAAGTTCAATATATTGAATGCGTCCATCCTCAAACCCTACAACCCTTAGATAGTATTGAAGAAACAGGGTTATTAGCGATCGCCGCTTATGTAGGGTCTACTCGACTAATTGATAATATGATTTTACGAGTCAGACAACCTATTATTGCCATTGATGGGCCCGCCGGTGCTGGAAAATCTACCGTTACCCGTCAAGTAGCCAAAGCCTTAAATTTAACCTATTTAGATACCGGAGCGATGTATCGGGGGATGGCCTGGTTAGTGTTAAACTCGGGCATAGCAACAGACGATGAAAGTGCGATCGCAGAATTAGTTTCCCAAGGTACCCTAGAATTTATCCCTCCTCGTGATCAACAACCTCCCCAAGTGATTATTAATGGGGAAAATGTTACTCAAGCTATTCGCACACCCCAAGTTACAGCTTTAGTGTCTACTATTTCTGCTTATGCTGCGGTTCGTGAAAAATTAGTCACTTATCAACAAGAATTAGGAAAACTAGGGGGTATTGTAGCGGAAGGTCGAGATATTGGTACTAATGTTTTTCCCGATGCCGAGGTTAAGATTTTTTTAACTGCCTCGGTTCAAGAACGGGCAAGAAGACGGTTAAAAGATTTTCAGGCACAAGGGGAGGATAATATAAATCTTCAACAACTGGAAAAAGATATTCAACAAAGAGACTATCAAGATACTCATAGAACTTTAGCCCCTCTCCGCAAGGCCAGTGATGCGATCGAACTTAATACTGATGGCTTAAGTATTGAAGAAGTAATTAATAAAATTATTCATTTGGTTACATCCAAAAATTAGAATTAAGTCATTTCTCTAACCATTTCACTATAAATAATGGTAAATCACTGCGTTTACGAATTTTAGTATTAATAGAAACGTGCTTTGTTGTTGCTTTAGCAAGCATTTTATCTAAACTATTTTCGTAAAATATTTGATAATTAATCTCAAATTCCGTTGCATTTAATTTAGTGGAGATAAGATTCACTTGTATGCGATCGCCACAAAATAAAGGTTGATAAAAATCAATTTCAGCATGAATAATAGGAATAGCAATATCTGAACTTGTGAAAAAGCTTTTTAATTCAATTCCCGCAACTTGTAAGCTATTTTCATAAGCTTCATGACAGATAGATAATAAAGTAGAAAAATAAACAACGCCGGCTGCATCTGTATCAGCAAAATGAATTGTTCTATAGTAATTCATGAAGTAATTTTAGCTATGAGTTTAGATTAAATTCTAATTTACTTTGAACAGTAATCTCTTTAATAATATCTGATATTTTACCCTGAGCAATAATTATGTCAATATATTCATGTAACATAGGAAGATTAATTATTTCCTCAACAGAGTTTAAGTAACGATCAACAATTGCCTTTACTTTATATTTAAGTTTAGCTTGTTGTTTTATTTTTTGTTTAATCTTTTCTGGTGTTTCATTGGATTTTACGACAAAAGTAATAAGGGATTTTTGCACCTTATCAATATCTAAAAAATATTTATTAACATCTATAGTTTCTGTAACTTGAAAAAAACGACCTAGTGGTTTCATTACAAAATCAATCCCACCATCATTAGCATTAGTTAGACCAGTTTTATAGAGGATTAAGTTATCTTCTTTTATGATTAATAAGTTTTCATTAATCCAGTAACGACTGGTTTCTACATCTCTTAAAATAGGTTTTTGCCCAATAGTAGGAAAATATTTAGTAAATTCCATGTTAAGACGATGATTCAGTGCATGATTTTGCAACTTTTCTCCAAAGGGTAATTCTCTTTGACGACGTAATAAATCTGAAAATCTTGCCCCTTCATAGTCTTCGTAACTTTTTTGATTATCAAACCCTTTATTAATATAATCTTCAACTAAGACATAAAGTGCATAATGATTACCAAGAGATGGTCTAGACTTTGAGCCTTTATTTGCTGATTTTGTTTTAATATTCAAATATTGTAAGAGAGGACTATTTTGGAAAATATCCTCAGCATTTTCTTCAAAATATTGATTTATTATTTCAAAAATAACCTTTGTGAATTGGTGTTTATTATTCATCTTTAAATAATTCTAATTGTTGATTATTTTTTTGATAGTTTTTTAAAGGTTTTTGCAAAAGAGTACCATTATAATGTGTAGCAATTCCTAAACGCCTTAAACCAATTTTTAGGTAATCTTCTTCAATTTCAATTCCAATAGATTTCCTTCCCAATTTTTGAGAAACTGCGGAAGTGGTAAAGGTTCCCGAAAAAGGATCAAGAATAGTATCTCCAACATTACTACTTGCTAAGATGATATGTTTCAAAAGTATCTCTGGTTTTTGAGTTGGATGTTTTTCATATTCTTCCATACCATAACGAACTCTTGGAAAATACCAAACATTTCCAGGAACTTTTTGGGAATTATAAACTTTAGGAATTGCTTTACGATAATCAATTAATTTCCTTTTGGAACCTGTTTTTGCTTCTATTTTAATATCATCCCGATTAAAGGTATATGATTTCGGATTTTTGACTCCATAAATTATAGGTTCATATAAAGAACCAAAATAATTCTTTGCTTGTACTCCTGAACTATCATAATGCCAAATAATTCTGGATAAAATATGAATATTTTGACGTAAATAAATATCTAGATATGGAATAGTTTGGGTACTAGCCATCAGATAAATACTGCCTTCAGGATGGAGCTTTTTAAGACATAATTTTAACCAAGAATAACACCAAGATAAATAGTCCTCTTGCGTTGGCCATTTATCAACAAAATTGGCATATTTTTTGCCGATATTGTAAGGAGGATCAGCAAAAATTAGATCAATAGTGTTATCTTGAATTTCCTGATCTAAAATTTTCATACTATCTCCAAAGAAAATTATATGATGACCATTACTATCTTGATATTTCATCTCGAACTCAAAATATTGAATTTCTAAATAATAACCGATTGAAAGACTAAAATAGTTCTATTGTTATAAAAATTTTTGTTCATTTTGCTCATAGTGCTAAAGCGCAATAAAAGAAAACATGGGACTAATAAAACCCCGCCATTAAAGACGGGGTTTAAATGTGAAAAGATAGCCATTATTTTAGGTATCAAGTTATACCATTTTCATCAACTGGTATTAGTTCCACATTTAACTTAATCCAAGTTAAGTTGATTACCGCGCTTATATTGTAAATAGGCCGCAACAAACAAACCAGCTAAAGTAATGGGAATAAGACCTAAAACAATGCCTAAGAGTAAAGGTTCAATCATGGGGGTTCTCCTCATTGAGACGGATATAAAACCCACCGTTAATGGCGGGATCTTTATATGGTACTGGAGAATGTTGCCTTAATTCTAGGGTAAATTAACGCTTTCCCTTAATATCTTTCTACTGGGGATAACTGATTTTTTGTCAAGGCTTTAGAAGAAAATTAATATTTTGCGCAAAATCCTCCTATAATTGTTACATTAGTTAACAAGACTAGCTTTTTACCCTCAAAAGATTGCAAAATGTAAAGGGAGGGACAACACAATCACCCCTTAAATTACCGTGACTGAACAGTTAATCCAACCGAAGGATGCTATCCAAAGACTAATACTAATTTTTTTAGGCATGATTTTTCTAGCTATTGTGGTCATAGTCGGTTGGTATCTTCATGAAATATCTGATCCTTACATTAATGAAGTTTTATCGCTTCCAGGAGATGTTCGTAGGGGACAGGCCATATTTCAAATCAATTGCGCCGGTTGTCATGGATTAAATGCAGATGGTGTTGTTGGACCGAGTTTACACCATGTCCAAAAACATAAATCGAAAATTAGTCTGATTCAACAAGTTATTAGTGGAAAAACCCCACCTATGCCGAAATTTCAACCCAGTCCCCAGGAAATGGCAGATTTGTTAAGTTATTTAGAAGGGTTATAGGCGTGAATCAACCTTAAAAAATGCTTGATTTACTGATGTTTCTTCAAGAAAACTGATAATTTAGTCATCAGAAGCATTCCGTTACACGGCTTATCTTATGCTATCTTCCTCTGATCATGGCCTTTACAATAACCTTCCTATTCCTTCTCCGAGTCATCCCAGACAATATCGGGCAATCGGTTTAATTGAGGGTCAATATCAGCGTTCTCAAGAACATCAAACACGAGGGATCCTGATTACCAAAGACGGTAACATTATTGATACTGTAGTTTTAGGTAAAGTCCTCAGTCTCTTCAAAAAACATATTGACTTAAATAAATCTCATTTGTGGATTGTTTATCCGCGAACTCGACTCGCTAACGATCAACTACAGTTACAGATAGCAGGAGTTTGGGAACCGGAAATTTTACATCCAGAAAAAACTCATTTATCATTACCCGAAGATAGCTTATCCTCTGGAGTTCCTATTCAGAGTGGAGACTTTTCCATTCGTGGACAAGTTGTTTATGCCTCCCATCGGAAAAAAATTGCTATTGTTAAAATTCGTCAGTCTCCTAAACATCCCTCAGAAAAACCCAAATTTTTTAAGTTAAAATTGCACGGAACCCTTCCTGATCAAGCAGTGGGTTGTTTTTGGGAGTTACAAGTAGGCTTAGTCAATAATCGACTCACCATTATAACAGGAACAAATTTAGGACAGATAGCTAAAAAGAGGGGAAATGTCGCCAAAAAACGAGCTTCATTCCAACTAAAGCCCAAAAAACGCCCCTTAAATAGCGATCGCCCCTTTTCTCCTCCTCGCCGTTCACCTGTACCTAAACCGATTAAATCAGTAAGAAATAACTATCAAAAATCAGACTAAAAATGAATAATTAAAGCCTAATCTATGACCCAAAAACCATTTTTGCGCCAATATTGTTCTTTTAGGGCTGCCTCCAGTTGATTCTTAACAATTAAACCTTTTTGCAGTAGGAGTTCCCCGAGACGACGTTTCTGAGAAGTTTGAAGTTGGATTACTTCTTCTAGTTGCTCAGTGGAAATCAACTTTTTCTGGAGCAGAATTTGACCTAGTTGCATAACTTTACCAGAGCATTGCTCTGACGAACATCAAAGACTTTTAATTAAATACACTTACAGTTTATATCATACTTTATCTAAAACTTATAGAAATTTGTCCAAAACTTAATAAACCAAAGTAAAGAGTCAAGGCAATGGTTATCCTTGACTCTTTATAACTTTAAGTTATGGGATCTTTAGCAACAAAGCATAATTAGCCTTCAGCTTTGGTACGGGTACTTTTATCTCCAACCTTAGCAAACAGACCCCATTCCACTTGTTCTTCAAGATCGGGATCAACACCAGCAAATACGTCACGGTACAGAGTACGAGAACCATGCCAAATGTGACCAAAGAAGAACAATAAAGCAAATACAGCGTGTCCGAAGGTAAACCAACCTCTGGGACTGGTACGGAATACCCCGTCAGAACCGAGAGTTTCACGGTCAAAGACAAAAGGTTCACCGAGTTGTGCCTTACGAGCAAACTGTTTAACATCAGCAGCATTGCTGAAAGTTTGACCATCTAACGCACCACCGTAGAAAGTAGCAGTTACACCACTTTGCTCAACACTGAGTTTAGACTCAGCACGACGGAAAGGAATATCAGCGCGGACCAAACCATCCGCATCAGTTAAAACAATGGGGAAAGTTTCAAAGAAGTTAGGCATCCGACGAACGGTTAAAATACGACCGTCTTTGTCTTTAAACACAGGGTGTCCTAACCATTCTTGGGCAATACCGTCACCACTATCCATAGCACCGGTACGGAATAAACCGCCTTTAGCAGGGCTATTACCTACATAATCGTAGAAAGCAAGCTTTTCAGGAATGTTTAACCAAGCTTCAGATAAGCTCTCACCAGCAGCTAAACTGGTTTCTACACGGCGTTCGATCTCTTGTTGGAAGAAACCATTATCCCACTGATAACGGGTAGGTCCGAACAGTTCGATGGGGGTGGTGGCGTTACCATACCACATAGTTCCAGCAACGATGAAAGCAGCGAAGAATACAGCAGCAATACTACTAGATAATACGGTTTCGATATTACCCATTCTTAGAGCTTTGTAGAGACGTTCTGGAGGTCTTACTGTTAAGTGGAATAGACCTGCAATAATACCTACAACACCAGCTGCAATGTGGTGAGCAACAACTCCTCCAGGGTTGAAGGGGTTAAACCCAGCCGGGCCCCACTCCGGTGCCACCGGTTGCACGTGGCCCGTTATACCGTAGGGATCAGATACCCACATTCCAGGTCCCCACAGTCCAGTGAGGTGGAACGCTCCAAAACCGAAGCAGAGGAGTCCGGATAAGAATAAGTGAATACCAAACATTTTGGGAAGATCAAGGGCGGGTTCCCCTGTACGAGCATCTACGAATAGCTCTAAGTCCCAGAATACCCAGTGCCAAACAGCAGCTAGGAATAATAAACCAGATAAAACGATGTGAGCCGCAGCAACACCTTCAAAAGACCAGAAACCAGGGTTAACACCTGTTTCTCCGGTGACACTCCAGCCACCCCAAGATCCGGTAACTCCTAAACGGGCCATGAAGGGAAGAACGAACATCCCTTGTCGCCACATTGGGTTAAGAACGGGATCACTGGGATCAAAAATGGCTAACTCATAAAGAGCCATAGAACCTGCCCAACCAGCTACTAGGGCAGTGTGCATTAAATGGACGGAAATTAAGCGTCCTGGGTCATTCAGAACAACTGTGTGGACTCGATACCAAGGTAGTCCCATTGACTACGCTCCTCCTGTTTGAAAATATGTCTACGTCGACGGTTTTTTATTTTGGTTTTAAGGTTGCTTGACTTCAGTTTTGCGATCGCTGTTGAACAACTCTCACCTTCCAAAAGTCAGCTAACCTACATTATGCCAAGAAAATGAAATTTATTTAAAGAAGTGTAACCATTGTTAGTCTCGATTGCAAGTCTTCTATTGCGCTTTAGTAGAAAACATATAGTTTCAATGTTCTAGTTTTAGGGTCATTTCTATGGGCAAAATCAACAAAATTGTCCTCTAATAGAACAAGAGTTCTAGAAAATGAGAAGCCGAGAATAAGTGAAAAAATAAAATTTTTCTTTAGCCCTTGTAATCCTTAAACCCCTGTGCTACTATTAATAATTGTGAGATAAATGGGTCGATGCCCGAGTGGTTAATGGGGGCGGACTGTAAATCCGCTGGCTATGCCTACGCTGGTTCAAATCCAGCTCGGCCCACCACCTATTTCTAAACGCCCGTGTGGCTCAGTGGTAGAGCACACCCTTGGTAAGGGTGAGGTCACGAGTTCAATCCTCGTCACGGGCTTATTTTGAACAATTATTGTTTCAGTCATTCATTAATTAGGAATATACAGATAATCCTATCATACTCGTCTTAAATGGGTCTCAAAAGGCTAATAGAGTATGTATCTAAGCTTATGTGTTTTTTATCCGTAGTGGGTATGAATACAAAAATGTCATAAACTATAGTATCACTCAAAAAGAATGACAGTTTTTAAATGTAGTGTTATTTTAAAATTAACTTCAAAATATATTATTTGAGATTACCTTTTTGTTTCCTTTTCCCTTTAATCAACGTTTATATGACCTAACTATTTTATAGTGTTATATTTGATATGATTTTTAAACAATGTTAAAGTTTTGTGAATAAACAACGATACATTATAAAAAATGTTTCTAATTAGTTTTTTATTTTTTAAAATTTGCACCTCACCTAGATTAATTGAAAAAAATTAATTGGAATATTTTAAATGATTTTTACCGAAAATGAGTATGAGGCTATTATGTCAGACCAAAGTAAAAAAATTATAGAAAATATTATTTGGAATGGTCAAAGTCAATCATCTTTAAGGGTTACTTTCAGAGCGCAAGTTCTCTCACATAGTGAATATCCCATTGTTATAGATGGTCGATATAATAGACTCAAAAAAACCTTAACATATTCTATTATTCATCAACAAATACCTAAACGAATTTTTGGGTTAGACATGGGGCAAAACCATCGAAATCCGGACGGACAGTTAGTCGGGATAAATCATATTCATTATTGGACAAATAACTATGAAGATAGATGTGCTTATTCTGCTGAAGATTATATTCATTCTAGTGTAAATAATCCTGGTGATGTTTGGGACGAATTTTGTGATATGGCGAATATTAATTTTGAAGGAGTAATGAGACAAATTCCACCAATACAATATAGCATGGATATGGATTTGGGGATATTTTAATGAACACAACTTGTTTAAAAATTAGAAATCAAGTCGGAAATTTATTTTCTTGTTCTATGTTTGATGGTTTTGTTAAAATCTCAACACCATTTCTTTATGCTGACGGGGATATTATCGATATTTTCTATAAAGAAATAGAAGGTGGATTTATATTAACTGATTTTGGAGAAACTTTAAGTAATTTAGAATCCTCTACATCATTGGGTATAATTAGTAATAAGCAAGAGAAAATAATAAAACAAATTTGTATCAATCATAATTTAGAATTTAATGGTGAAATTATTGTAGGAAAATTTAATAACGATGAAAATCTTGCTTATAAATTAATAGAGATTAGTCAATCTTTGATTGAAATCTCAAATCTGTATGTTCTTAATAGAGGACGTAAGATTAAAACTATAATTGATGTTGTAGAAGAATATATTAAAAAACTACCAGTCGAATGTCAAAGGAACCAGGAATATGTTGGATCTATGAAACGAAAATGGCATCCTCATTTTTTTACTGTATATAAAGGAAATTGTACTTTAACCCATGTACTAAACGCTGAAAAAAGAAGTGATACAAAAACCATTATATCCACTGTTAATACTCAGTGGCAGGATTTAGAAGTATATAAACAAAAGCATAATTATGAATTTATATCATTAATTATAGATGAAGATAGAAAAGATAAAAATTGGACAAAAGAAGATAAATTTTTTCTTAACAAAACATCAACAGTCCAAGAATGGTCTTATAGAGAAGGGTTTAAACAATTAATTATGAGAAATTAACAAGATTATTAGTTTGATATTTCAATATATCTTACTATTTTCTTTCTTCTCACAAAAGTATAACAAAACTTTTCTATTTAATGATAATGTACTGTGTCATAATTTATTCCCTATCTAAAAGGGTTTCGATAACTTAAAGGCTGATTATTATTTATCCATGCACTCCTAGATGTACCAAAATTAAACACTTGGTTATTTTGTGGTTTTAAATTATTATGGATTTCTTTGATAATATTTATTTTTTTCTGCATCGTTTTGTCTTTATTTATATGATTAATGTCATCAACTACATAGCAATAATTCATTAAATCTATTTTACTAGCTAAAGAAATTTCATTTAAAACAAATATTGGAGTATTTCTCATGCGGAAAAGTCTATATGCTTTTTTTGATTCATTGAAATGATTTTTAAATACAGGTACTAATTCTTCTGATGTACAAACAATATGATGTTTACTATAAAAATAGATAGTTTCTTTTGATTTCAGTAACTTATATTTTCTATAGTCTGTAAGACTATAATAGTTTACTAATATTTTAAACAGTTTTAATTCAATTTCAGAGAAGTTGATAAAAACTTTACCTAGATTATAACGATCATGAATAACTTTATAAGAAGTATTATAATGATTAAGTCTTTCTACATAACGGTGGATTTGTTTTTCTGCAATTCCATAAAATATAATTTGACCTGTCTTGGTAATACGTAACTTAATATTTTTATTAACCATTTTTATTATAATTTAAGGTGTTGTTATTATAATTCCCATTTTTTATACTACATCAAGTATTACATATATATTACTTTTCAGATATTTGAAAAAAAGATAGAATGACTTTTGATACAATATTAAAGTATAGAAATTAATTTTTTAGGTCAATTAAAAGCTTAAACATGAATTGAAATGAAAGTGATTTCAAATATTCAAGAACTTGTTGAAATTGTGTTTTCTCTAAACTTGTCATTTTATTTACTTCTAAAGATTCAACCAATCAAAAACTTGTCTAACCGTTAATTCTAATTCAATTCCCTGTAAAACTGGTAAAGATTCATTGCCTTTTAGTAATTGTACTTTTTGTTCAGGAAATACTACTAAGATTGTTTCCTCATCAGGATCAATTAACCAGCCTAATTCTGTACCATATTGGGAACAGTATAATAAATTTCCTAATACTTTGGTGGAACTTTGAGCAGGGGATAAAATTTCAATTGACCAATCAGGATAAGTTTCAAAACCATTGGCAACTTGACCTAAATCATTACGAGGAATCCTTTCCCAACGAAACACTACCACATCTGGAACGATCGCATTAGCTCCAAAAACACACCGTAACTCTGGGAAAGCACAAGCAATTTTTGGTGGTTCAGAGATTTGATTAACCGTTAAACAAAACTTATACTGTAAACGACTATGTTTCCCCTGTGGCGTTGCTTTTTGACTAATTTTCCCATGAATAAATTCAGAAGCCGGTTGTGTTTCAGGAAGTTGTAAAAATTCGGCTAAAGGTGACATCCTCCCACGCTAACTGCTAAGCAGTATAGCGTGGGCTTCCCGACTCACGACGGGATATTTCTGCCCACAGGGGTATGCCCCTACGCCAGTTATCTAGGTTCAT
>NZ_JASJEB010000044.1 GCF_030064895.1 Crocosphaera sp.
ATTCTCCCAACCAACGAGAGACAAGTTCGCCCATTGTCAAAGCTTAACCCTGACGAACAAGCAGAAGCCTGGAATGAAGCCGTCTCCCAAGTCGGAGGTAAAGTTCCTCCAGCCCGTGTTGTGAAAAACATTGTAGACAAAATCCGTGAACAGAAACCAGTTCCTAATCCTTGGCATAAAGGTGAAGTCGCTATGATTATGGTTAAAGACAATCCTGATTTACGGGGTAAAGGGGGGTGTTGGTGTGTTATCACCGAAGTTCATGACTTTAGTTGTACTGTCCGCTTATGGGATGGCAATTATCAAGTGAAACCTGAGAATCTTAAGGAGTTACCCTATTCCAACGAGCAGGAGGAGGAGGTGCGGAAATTGTGCGATCGCCTTTCAAAATTGTATGACCCTGAGATGGAGGAAACTGCTAAGGCTGTATTGGCTAGTTTAGGGAGAATAGACCGGCCTTGGTTGACTGAGCTTGAAGAAAGTCTATTATTGGTTTTAGAAACGAAAATCCTGCCTCGCTTAACTACTTTGAAATAGAGAAATTAAGGCGCGCGGCCTTCAAAACATGATTAGGGAGCGCACAATCATGTTTTGGAGGATTTAATGTGTTGCACATTGAGTTCCATTGAGTTACTTTAGAAGTATGATCTTGACTGTTCCAAAATGCAATCTCCTCATATTAGCGTCAGAATTCCCCCTAAGCTCAATGAGCGATTAGAAAGCTATATCAAAGACAACGGAGTTTCAAAAACCGAAGCCATTGTCACTGCCATAGCTCGATATCTCAACTGTGAGTCAGAAGTCCCCGTGATTCAGAGAATTGTCGAACTTGAGCAAAGAATGGCCAATTTAGAGACATTTGTTAACTACAACCATTAAATAGACTGTTTCCCTAACATAGTTATGGGATTTCCCATAGGGTTATCTCTAATAAAATCTGATCTTCGAGGACTGGAGGATGAAACTGTCTGGTGCAGAGTTAAAAAAGTTAGTTAACGCCATTGTTAGTGCTTATCCCACTAAATCGGATTTAGCAATGATGGTTCAATTTGAATTAGAAGAAAATCTGGAGGCGATCGCAGGAGGAAACAACCTAAAACAATTGGTATTTGATCTAGTAACAACGTGGGCAATACCTAGAGGAAAAATCTACCGTTTAATCTTAGCCTCTTACGAAACGAATCCTGAAAATCCAGAACTAAAAGACTTTTATGAATCAATTGTTTTAAAGCGGTTTAATCTGGAATCTTCTGTCAAAACCCATGATTTCGGTCCTAATATTAATTGGCAAGGGGAAACAGATGACATTCAACTTCAAAGTTGGCTGAAACCAGAATTGGACTATTGGGATGTCGGTTTTCTCAAACGGGCTATTGAACAATCAGCTTCAGTTTGTCGTCTGGAAATGCCGACTCGTCAGATTATAGGAACGGGAGTTTTAATTACCCCGAATAAGTTATTAACGAATTATCATGTTTTACGACCCAGTGAGGAAGACAGTCTCGAAACCAATGCTTTGAATACGGTTTTGAAGTTTGGTTGTTTTACCTCAGATATGGGGCAAGAAACAGAAGGGAAGTCTTTTAAATTAGATAAAGAAACTCCCATCTTATGTTTTAGTAAAACTGAAAACCTGGATTATGTTTTATTACAAATAGAACCATTAATTAGCCAAGACAAGAAGATAAAACCTGCTCGTTGGAGTCCCCAAAAACTTCCAATGGAAAAAATGGGTATTAATGTCTTGCAACATCCAGAAGGGGATTCAATGAAACTGTCTATTAGTCAAGATGGTGTCACAGGTGTTTATCAACAAAATGGCTTAGTTCAATATGTTAATAAAACGTCTTTGGGGTCTAGTGGTTCTCCTTGTTTTGATGAAAATTGGTTTTTAGTCGCATTGCATCATGCTCAAAGAGCGAAAACTTTTGGCACCATTAGAGAAGGAATTTTATTCTCTTCTATTTATCAAGAAATTCAGGATTTTTTAACTTAATTAAGGAGAATAAATGGGACGGAGAATTATTACCAGCCAACTAGAAGCAAAAACAGAAGGAGCCAAGCTTGATGGTTATTTTGATAAGTTACTTAAGTATATTCCTACCGAAATTGTTGGCGGTTGGATTGCTATTACAGGACTAATCAAAAGTGCCAGTAATATTCCCACAAATACAATTTTATGGATTTTGTTAGCTATCTTTACTGGGCTGACGGCTCTTTATATTCTGAAGCAGACAGAGGAAGCAAACAAACCAGCAGCTATTAAACAAACCACTATTTCTAGCATAGCTTTTATTGTGTGGGTATTTGCTATAGGAGAACCTTTTGATTCTTTGAGTTTTTATAATCCAATTTATGGATCAATTCTTTTGATTTTGTATAACTTAACTATTCCTTTAATTAATCCGATTGAAGTTATGCAAAACAAACGAGGTTGATAGTTTATTTCTGTGATGTCTTATTTATGAAATTATCTAGAAGTGATCAAAAAGAATTATGTAACGCCATCCGAAGTGCTTATCCTACAAAAGAAGCTTTGGAGCAATTTACATACTTTGAATTAGAAGAAAGTTTAGACAAAATTGCTGGTGGTAATAATATAACAGCAATTATTTTCAATTTAATAACTCAATGGGCAATTTCTCAAGGCAAATTAGAGGAGCTTATCGAAAAAGCTTATCATGATAATGAGGATAACCCAGAATTAAAAGATTTTTATAATAAAAAAATAAAGCCACCCCCTAGTATTTACAACGAGTTAGGAGGAGACGAGTTATCTTCTGAACGTTCTCAAATTATTTCAAAATGGAATGAATTATATGTAATTCTCAATAAAGTTAATGATAATCAATTAATTACTAAAATTTGTCAAGAAACTCTGAAAAATAGTCAAAATGACTTCTTGGGGACTTGCCCCGAATTATCTAACACTATAGATTTAAACAGCTTAAAAAAAATACTCTTAACTAAATTTCCTAAAAGAAATGATGATGTACCGACAATTATCGAATTTGCTGAAAGATTAAGCCGTTGTCAAATTGAGAAACCATTATCTAGTCAATTAGAGCAATGGATTCAGTCAATAGCCCAAGACTTTGATCTTGCTTTACCTACTTATGCTGATGAATCTGTCCGAGAGAATAATAATAATATATATATCTACTTTTTATTAATAACAGTTATCCCTAAAGGGAAAAATAAATTTGATCTAGAATCGGATTTATTGTCATACAATGCCTTAACAGATAGTTATCAATCCATTCCCAAATTTCTTGATTGTGAAAATAGAAACTTAATGCAGTGTGACTTTACAGAGATAAAAGATAAAGTCGGGGTACTAGTTGAAGTTTGTCAAGACTATCTTCAAATTCCTTATCGTCTTAATCTTGAATTATTTTTAACCTATCCCTACTTAGGATACGCCTTTGAATTTGATGAAATTGTTATTGATCAACAAAGAAATTCTCAGAGTTCTTTAGGAAAAGAATATCCTTTATTCGTAAGTTCGTATGATCGCTTTTCCAATAAAAAACATTATAATCAATTTCTGCTCAGATGGCGTAGTAATGTTCAAAATAAGTTAAAGCCTAATTTAGCTAAATTTATTGAATCTCTCAAAGAATTGGAAAGCTATAATCATCAAAATTTGGATGAATTAGCTAATCAGTGGGAAGTTCAGGAAATTATTGGGTTAAAAATCATGGGATGCTGGTATGATGAAGCTGATGTACAACAAGACTTATTTTATTATATTGTTAAAAGTGGCATTCCCTTAGTTTTATGGCTTAGGTCTAATGACTTAACCGATCCTAGAAAACAATTAAAAGATTTGTTAACACAACCTTTAAATAATTGGAATGATTTATTTGAACAAGTGTGGAAATGTCGTAAACAAGCTTACAAAAAGCCCGAAAAAATCGGTTATCATCTGGGAATTTTAGCGGATGATCCTCAGAGAATTCCCTCTCATTTTAAGCCTTTAATTGAAACGGGTAAATAACCAAGGAGACACTTATGACTGAAGATTGGCATTTATTTCGAGGCAATGGTCAACAACGAGAAAAAGCTACTGAGATTCTCAAAAATCTAGAACCTCCCCCTTGGCGGAAATTTGGTCAATGGTCAGACTTAGAAAATTCCCAAGAAATTAGAGACCGTTGGCCAGAAATTCGACAACTTGCCAAAAAAAGGGAAAGAGAACAATTAAGAGGAAAAAATTTTCGACTTTATACTGAAGCATCAGAAAATCAGGAACTTTCTTCTGATATTCGAGATGTGATTAATGCTGTCAATGCAGCTATTTATTTAAGAAGACCTTTGTTGGTAACCGGAAATCCTGGTTCGGGGAAGAGTACCCTAGCTTATGCGATCGCTCATGAATTAGACTTAGGAACAGTATTATCTTGGTCAATTACAGCACGGACAACCATTCAAGAGGGTTTATATCGTTATGATGCCATTGGGCGACTACAGGATGCTCAACAAGGGGAAGAGCTTCATATTGGAAATTATATTAAATTAGGAGCATTGGGGACAGCTTTTTTAGCGTCAGATTTACCCAGAGTCTTATTAATTGATGAAATAGATAAAAGTGATATTAATCTGCCCAACGATTTGTTAAATTTACTCGAAGAAGGGCAATTTCCCATTGATGAATTAGTGAGACGTTCTCCGAAAAATAACTCAGAAAAAAATGAAATAGAGCCTTTCACTATTAACACACAAGATGAAGGAATAGAGGCAGTAATTGAAGATGGTTGGGTTCGTTGTCAGGCTTTTCCTATTATTGTCATGACCAGTAATGGAGAACGAGATTTTCCGCCAGCTTTTAAGCGAAGATGTTTACGAATTACTATGCCAGATCCTAAAAAAGAAGGATTAGAAGCCATTGTTAAGGCTCATTTTGGTGACGAAAAATTTAACGAATACGCTGACATTATTAATTCCCTTATTAGTGAATTTCTTGATGAAGGAAAAGCGAATAAAATTGCTAGAAATCGGGCAACGGATCAACTACTTAATACCATTTATGTCTTAACTTGTTCCCTTAGTCCCAAAGCAAAAGATGAGGAATCAGTAAAAAATTTATTATTAAAGCGTTTATCGGATAATGATTGAAGAAAGTCAACTCAAACAATTAATAAATATCTTAGGAGAAGAGTTGGATTTAACTGGAGAAGACATCGCTGATGTTCTATGGTTGGCTGTACAAAGACAGAAGTATAATCGTAATTTAGTGACGGTTGAAACCAAGGAATCCGAGTCAACCTCTTGGTGGTCAAAATTCCAAGATTTAATCACTCAGCTTCAAGATTTAATTAATCAAAAAGACACAGAAAAAGCACAAGAAAAAACAGCAAAAACAACTATTTTTCAAAACAAATATTCGGTTCCCATCTATGGCGAAACCTCTACTTCAACTACTTCTACGACCAATAGTAGTCAGGTTTTACCCATTCGAGTCCCTGATGCTCCTTCCTTACGAGAACCCTTAGAAATCGCTCAAAGTTTTCGTCCTTTGATGCGTAAAATGGCAACGGGAAGAAAGGTTATTTTAGATGAAATTGCTACCGCCAAAAATATTGCTGAAAATAAGATTTATCTTCCTGTTTTAAAGTCAGAAACAGAACCTTGGTTAGATTTGGCTTTAGTGATAGACGAAAGCCCATCTATGTCGATTTGGGGACATACCATTAAAGATTTAAAGCGATTAGTTGAACATTATGGGATCTTTCGAGATGTCAGAACCTGGGGATTAGTCAGCGATGAAGCTGGTTTGGTTAAGCTGTTACCCCGTATGGGAACTAAGCGCAAAGTACAACGTTTTGCGAGTCCTCGTGAACTTCGAGATCCCAATGGTCGACGGTTAGTATTAATTGTCAGTGATTGTGTTTCCCGTTTCTGGCATGATGGTGCTATGATTGCGCCTTTGGAAATTTGGTCACAACAACAACCTTTAGCTATTCTGCAAATGTTACCTGACTGGTTATGGTTAAGAACTGGTTTAGGCAATGGTGCCTCAGTGTTGTTGAAAAGTTTAGCTCCAGGGGGTCCCAATCAACAGTTACAGATCGAGGAGTTATTATTAAGAAAAGATTTTCCTCTTTCAGAAGGCATTAAAGTTCCAGTTCTAAACTTAAACCCGGATTTGTCAAAGGTTTGGAGTGAAATGGTAGCGGGGAAAAGTGAGGCCATCTCATCAGGTTTTGTCTTTCCCCCACAGATGGAGTTTGAGGAAGACAGTTTACCGGAAATCGAAGTGGGCCAACTCAATGCAGAGGGAAGAATTACTCGTTTTCGTCAAACTGCTTCTCCTATTGCCCGTAAATTAGCAGGATTATTGGCTGCTGCCCCTGTTATTAGTTTACCGGTGGTGCGTTTAATTCAAGATACTCTTTTACCCCAATCAAATCAAATTCATGTAGCCGAAGTGTTTTTAGGGGGCTTATTAAAACCGCTAGTCCCCATTGAAGCCGATACGAACCCTGATGCGGTACAGTATGGGTTTATGGATGAAGGAATTCGTCAAATTTTCTTACAAGATGCTCCTGTTAGCGATTCGGCTGAAGTCTTTGATGCTGTTTCTCAGTATGTAGCTTACCGCTTAAATAGGTCTTTACAGCAATTTGTCGCTTTATTAAAAGCACCTCAAGACTCTTCTGAAGAGGAGGGTATAAAAGCGTTTGCAGAGGTGGCTATTGAGATTTTAAAAGGTTTAGGGGGAGATTATGCTAGGTTCGCTTTGGAATTAGAAGAACAGAGAACTCCATCATCACAATCTGTTGATTTTATCTCCCTTTCCCCACAACAATTACAACTATTAAATCTTACTTCAGAAGATTTACGCGTTTTTGATGTAAATGTAGCTACTTTCTCAGAAAGTCCAGAAACAGAAAATCTAGAGCTACTCAAATTTGAGACAATTTTTGTTAATAGTCGTGGTGAAACGGTTAAAACACAGCCATGTGAGGCTTACTACTATAAAGAATCATTGGACTTCAACATAGACTTTAACAACGTTGATGAAACCAGAGAAAAATCAGAAATTGATGGTGATAATAACCAAGATGAACAAACAAACCCAACAGTAGAACCTTTAACTATGATTTCTATCCCAGAAGGGGAGTTTATTATGGGTTCTCATTCTTCAGAAGAAGGTCGATATGACAGAGAAAGTCCACAACATCGGGTGAAAATTTCATCTTTCTATATGAGTCAAACCCCCATTACCCAAGCTCAATGGCGGGCGATCGCTTCTCTGGATCAAGTTGAAAAAAACTTAGAACTATCACCAGTTAATGATGGTGATGATGATCATCCTGTTACATACATCAGTTGGCACGATGCCATAGAATTCTGCGCTCGGTTATCTAACCATACTGGAAAACAATACCGTTTACCATCAGAAGCAGAATGGGAATATGCCTGTCGAGGGTTTCAACGTCCTCCAGAGTCTTTGCCTGAAATAGATGCGGGAGATCCTTTCGCCGATCTTTTGAACACAGAACCAGAAACTCTCAACATAGATGCTGGAGATCCTTTCGCCGATCTTTTTGAAGAAGACACAGAACCAGCAAATCCCATCAATACAAAAGTTTATCCTCCCTTTCACTTTGGAGACACTATGACTGATAAGTTAGCTAATTATAATGCGTCTTATACTTATGCCGATGAACCAGAAGGGCAATACCGAGGCAAGACGACCCCTGTAAGGTCTTTTAAACCGAACGCCTTTGGTTTGTACGATATGCACGGAAATGTCTATGAATGGTGTTTAGACCCCTGGCATTATGATTATAAGCGCGCACCTAATGATGGCAGTGTCTGGGATGAAGAAAATCAGCAAGAAGATTTCTATCAGGATATCGTAAAGAATATTAAGCAACTATTGACAGATAAACGAAATCATGTAGGTCGCGGCGGTTCGTACCACTATAATCCGCGCTATTGCCGGTCTGCGTATCGCAACTACTACGCCCACGCGCGCGATTACGATGGTTTTCGTGTTGTGTGTGTTCTCCCCAGGACTTCTTAGCACTCTGCCCTATTGCCCTATTGCCCTTTGCTCTCCGCCCAAAAATCGGCTACTTTACAAAAGTTAATATAATAGAAAAGAAAAGTAATAAACAGTTAAATTAATTGAGAATAAATGACCGTTTTTTCTGTCATAATCATAAATCTGTCTCCTGAAAATGTCTTCAGGAAAATAAAGGAAAAAACATCAATGAATGAATTACCAGTTATTCAGAAAACTTATGATTTTGTCAAGTGGTTTGTCCCGATTTTAAATAAGTTACCCCGTGACCATAAGTTTATTTTAGGGGATAGAATAATCAAAGAAGTTTACGAGTTATTGGAAGGGTTACTGAGAGCCAGATATGCTAAAGAGAAATTAACCCAGTTACAAGCCTTAAATAGCGAGTTAGATGTTCTTAGATATCAGACACGGTTACTGTATGATTTTGAATTAATTTCCCTTAAACGCTATCAATATATTAACCAGCAATTACAAAGCATCGGTGTCGAATTAGGAGGATGGATAAAACAACAGAAACAGTCCAACAGAAATCATTATCAAGAGACAGCTAATTTTAACTAAACTATAAGAATGAAGAGATATGGTAATCTTTATCCGAAAATTATTGAGTTTGAAAACTTATTTAAAGCAGCAAAGCAAGCACAATTAGGTAAACGATTTAAGGATAGTGTTTTAGAATTTAATGATAACTTAGAAGGAAATTTACTAAAATTAGAAAAAGAACTGATAACTCACACCTATCAACCAGGAAAGTATCATACTTTTAGAATTTATGACCCGAAACCACGATTAATTTCTGCTGCTCCCTACCGAGATAGAGTGGTTCATCATGCACTCTGTAATGTGATTGTCCCCTTAATTGAAAAAAGTTTCATTCCTGATTCCTATGCTAACAGAGAAGGTTATGGAAGTCATCGAGCTTTGAAACGGTTTATTGGCTTTGCCCGAAGTAGTAAATATATTTTACAATGTGACATAAAAAAGTATTTTCCCAGTATCGACCATCAAATACTTAAGCAACAGATTCGCCATTATCTAAAATGTCCAGAAACTTTATGGTTGATTGATGCTATCATTGATAATAGTAATGAACAAGAAGCTGTAAATGAGATATTTCCAGGGGATGATTTATTAACCTTAATAGAACGGAGAAAAGGTTTACCTATAGGTAATTTAACCAGTCAATTATTCTGTAATCTTTACTTGAATAAATTTGATCATTTTGTTAAAGAAGAGATTAAAGCTAAGAAGTATGTCAGATATGTGGATGACTTTGCTCTTTGTTCTGATGACAAGGATTTTTTAGTAACAGCTAAGCAAGAAATTGAAGCATATTTAACCACCATTAGATTAAGACTCCATCCTATAAAAAGTCAGTTGTTCGAGACAAAATATGGAGCCAATTTTTTAGGATTTCGGGTATTACCTCATCAAGTTAGAGTTAGAAATGATAATTTAAGGCGGTCTCGTCACAGATTAAGACAGCTACAATACGATTATCGTTATGGAGAAATCTCCTTGAAAGATGTGATACAAAGATTAAGCAGTTGGGAAGCACATCTCAAACATGGAGATACTTATCACCTCAGACAAGATATTTTTGACCATTGGACATTTCAGCGACAACACTGGGACTTCTGATAGCGGTTTTCAATTGGATAGATTATTCTCGATAACCCTGCGGTAACTTTGAACATATTACTTTGAGCTACTGATATGAAAACCGCTATGAGTTCTTTGGTAATTACTACCAAATCTAAAATATTTTAAGTTTCCAAAGAAAGTCTAAAATTTCCATAATAAGTAGCGACAACATTTGAAAATAAAGGATGGGACAGGCATGAGAAAACGCGGCGGTTCGTACAACAATAATCCGCGCAATTGCCGGTCTGCGTATCGCAACAACAACAACGCGCGCGATAACAATGGTTTTCGTGTTGTGTGTGTTCTCCCCAGCACTCTTCTATTCCAGAGCTTGTAAATGGGAATTTACAGGGAGCGTCCTGAAGAGTCCAGACCTGTTCCTGTGGGGTGAATAACTCCCGAAAATAAATCAGATTGGAGAGCCTAGTAGGGTAACACCGAAACGTTTTCCAATCTACTCATTTTTAAGAAAAAATGGCTCAACTGAGGGTAAAAAAAGAAGCAAAACGAGTTCAAGGGTTTGTAGAAGATTTGAATGGTGTTCCCTTGGATATGATACTCATTCCTTCTGGAAGCTTCTTGATGGGTTCGCCATCGGATGAAGAGGACAGTTATGACGATGAAAGACCACAGCATCAAGTAACCGTGCCGATGTTTTTTATGGGACGTTACCCCATTACTCAAGCACAATGGGAAGCCGTTGTTGCGATGCAACAGGTAGAAAAAGAACTTGATTCTAATCCATCTGGATATAAAGGAGATAAGCGGCCTGTTACTAATATTAGTTGGCATGATGCCATAGAATTCTGCGCTCGTTTATCTAACCATACTGGAAGACAATATCGTTTACCGAGTGAAGCAGAATGGGAATACGCCTGTCGTGCAGGGACTAGAACCCCCTTTCACTTTGGGGAAACTATATCAACCGACTTAGCTAATTATAATGGTTCAAACGATAAATATGGGGCTTATGGGAGAGGCGAAAAAGGGGTGTCTCGAGGTGAAATCACAGATGTCGATTACTTCGGTGTGGCTAATGATTTTGGACTAAGTGATATGCACGGAAATGTCTGGGAATGGTGTTTAGACCCCTGGCATGATGATTATAAGCGCGCACCTAATAATGGGAGTGTCTGGGATGAAGAAAATCAGCAGCAAGATCACTATAACCACATTGTTAATAATATCAAACAACTATTGACAGATGAGCGAAGCCATGTAATACGCGGCGGTTCGTTCATCAATGCTCCGCGCTATTGCCGGTCTGCGTATCGCTACCTCTACAACGCGCGCGTTTACTACCTCGGTTTTCGTGTTGTGTGTGTTCTCCCCAGGAGGTGAAGTAAGAAGTGTTTTTTTAGATAGTTCCAAGTGAGGTAGAATTAAGTTCAGTCTGGTTAGTAAAATGGTGAACAATCAGAAAATTTCTATTTAAGAAAAGACTAAAAAATTTGATAACGAAGCTAAAAACAATTAATTTATCATTGAAAATACCGAGTAATTAACGATGAAAACAATTCAGTTAAACGATCTAAAAAAAGACGCTTTATTAACTCAAAAAGAACCAATTGCCATAGAATATAATAACAAAATTGTTGGCTATTATAATCCTGTTATTAATTTCCAGGAAGCAAAAAAAGCAAAGGAAGAACTTGATAATATTATGGAAAAAGTATTGGAAAAAACAGGTGTGACTGAAGAAGAATATTTGTCAATGTTTATGAAGACTGAAGAGTAATGCGTTTTTTAAATATCCCTTGATTTAATAATTACTATTTTACTAATCTATAGGGGATTTAACAGGAGTTCCATTGAGAGTAATAGTGGGGTTTTGGTCACAAAGGCCAAACTTTGCTTGCCAACGTGAAGGAAAATTTGGGTCAATAAATGTAATCTCAAATCTACCCCAATGATAAGTAGGTTTACCATCAATTCCTTCTCTAAAAGTATCGCAACGACGAGAAGAAGTAGATTGTGTCCAATAACCGTTATAAGAGTCTCGATCCTTAAATTGACCCCCTAAACCGTCTATAAAAATATGTCCTCGTCCATCTCCATAACTCCAAACTGCCGTTTTGTTTCTATCTTCAAGATAAATTACGTTATATTCTTCTGTTGACCATACTTCATCTCCATAGGCATTTTTCGGCATACATAGAATATTTAAGAATACCAGTAACAGTAAAAAATAATTATGTTTCATCTGTTTTTTATTTTCATTAATTAATCTCACTAATGCCTTTTCTGATTCAATCTTATAAAAAGCATTTAATAAATATCATAGAAAAATTATACCAACTTTCTTATTTACTGCCAAACTTGGCTTTAGCTTGTTCATAAATTTCTATGGTAATTTCATTATGTCCTGCTTTTGTTGCCCATTTTTCGATCTTCTTACGGGCTGCCGGGCGTACAAAAAAAGGAATTTCTTTAAGTCTTGTTTCAGCTTCAGGAGTCCAGTTCATGAAAGGTTTGTCTTAATTTAACCCTTTTACTATAACCTAAAAACAAATAAAAAAACCTCGTCAAACGACGAGGTAAATAACAAGAGCAAACGGTCAAAAATTTTAATAACGGATAATGAATAATGAATAATGAATAATTATAGAGTGTTAATTATGTGTGAAGAATTAACGTCCCAATTTTTGAGAGTAAGAAACGAGTCCAGCACTAACAACTTGTCCGTAGTTATTGAGGCGTTCTTGTTGTCCGTTGCGAGTGGGGGCAAAAAATGTATCGGTTAAACCCATTGAAGCGAACATGACAGTAGCAGCGAGAATGATGTAGTTGCGGACGATGGTGGTGTTGTTGGTGGTGGTGAACATTTGTGTGACCTCTTTTTCTCTTGTTACCCTTATCTTATGAGGTCATCTGGGGTGATGTCAGTCCCAAAAACAAGGTAGATTCAGGGTTATGACCATTCCATGTTCTACTTATAAGTGGAATAAAGTGGAAAATGGTATTTAACCTGAGTTCGGAGTTCGGAGTTCGGAGTTCGGAAACAGAAATGATGTACACCACCACCATGAGAAGTCATACCAAATCCGGTTTAGATACCCCCCTTATCTTTCTAGTTGAGGAGGGTGGGGAGGGTGGCAGCTGTGGGAGGTGTGGGAGGAAAGATAGCAAAACGATAAAGAGGTTTTGACAATCGGATTTGGTATCAGAAGCGTGAAATCAGAAGTTGATAATTATTTATTCACCGATCTAACAGCAATAACCGCAGGCCGAGGAGGATCATTAACTTGTTTACCTGGCCAGTTAGAACCCAGAGGAACAGTTCTCGTTTGCTTAAACTCCTCCCCTGACGTGGTTAAGATAGAAAACTCTCGCACTTCGCTGGCCATATTTTGACGGGTTCCATAAGCTTCCCCGGGATGTTGTACAGCTAAAAATAGGGTTTGTTGATCCTCTGTCAACCAGGGGCCAGTCATTTCTACTTCCATCGGTCCGATCGCAAAAGGAAAGGCCATCCCTTTATTTTCTCCCTGAAGGGGTAAATACCAGACAGTATTGTTACCAAAAATTCCCACTAGACTACTTGTCCCCACTGCTTCCCCATCTTGAACACGCTGTTTAATTTCTCTGTTATGACGACTGGTAGACATATCCGTAACCATCCATAAGTCTCCCTTTTGATCAAACATGAGGTTATCCGGGTTAGAAAAACCCATCCCTCCTAAAGCAGGTTCTCCTCCTGTGGCTAAAATATCCCAACGAAAGGTCATGGCCGCTGGATCGTTTCTATCTTCCATGATCTTCATGATCCAACCATATTCATAATTTATTTCCCCATTGGGACCACGAAACACACCTTGATCTGGCCCACCGTCACCCCCAGGAGTCCCGGAAGTAAAGGTGATAAATAAAGTGCCATCTTTGCCTATCTCTGTGTCTTCTGGACGCGCTGTACAGGTGATTCCGGCCGCATTGGCGGCAAAATGAGCGTCGATTAAAATTGCTCCTTGTTTTTCCTCATAAGTTCCCGTATAGAGATCCCCCAAGGTTTTGAATCGGTTCTTAAAGGGAATTATTTCTTGATCTTCCGTAACTTCCATAATTCCTCCAACCCTGCGATCGCTGTTGGGTAAGGTGACTAAACCTCCTTGCACTTTTGAGGGTAAGACCGGATTAACAGGGGTTTCTGGAGTCAAGCGCACCCATTTTCCTGTTCCGTCGGGGTTAAAAACGGCACCGTATAACATTCCTGAGTCCATGCAGCAGGAGTTATTTTTATCTTTGGGGTCAACAATGGTTTTCTCTGAGACGAACTTGTAAACATGGCCGCCTCTGCGATCGCATCCTGAGTAAACAGCTAATTTTTTGCCACTTTCGGCGCGAAAGGCCACTGCTTCGTGACGATAACGCCCCAACCAAGTATGTTTTGTCCCATAATCATTTTTATCGCTGGGATCAACTTCTAGCATCCAACCGTATTTATTGCCGGCTAAACCGAAGACATTACCTCTTCCATCAATATTCCTTTCGTTCATCACAAAGGGAGTTTCAGAGGGGTCTAAGGAGGAACCATCGGCCCTGACTGGTTCAGGAACTTGATTTTGAATATTTTCTTCTGCACTGAGAACAGTTCCCCAGGGTGTGGTTCCTCCGGCACAGTTTTGGTTGGTTCCGATAATTTTACTGCCTAAACCATCGTCATAACCCTGTTTATCTTGTTTCTCAAACACTCTGATTCCTGGGCCTGTTGTTTTGAGATAACGACCATCTTTTAACCCGGATATTCCAGTAATGCGTCTATCTGCGTCTGAATGGGTGCGTTCCCATTGTCCTTGAGCATTTTTTCTTAGGGAAATTATCCCCATTCCTTGATCGATTAAAGCTTCAGCCGCGATCGCTTCTATTTGTGCTTTGATGGGGTCATTTTTGGCTAAGGCAAAGGCATTAATTTGCCCATTGTTTTCATCTGCGATCGCCTGAACTTCGTCAAAAGGAAGGGATTTACCGATCACTTTTTCGTAGGTTTCTCTCCAAGTTTTACCGCTAATGTATTCAAAGTTAATGGTTAAAAATCCTTCATTGGGTTTGGTTTCAACGAAGGATAAGTAATCATTATTGTAACCGAAACGTGAATCTCCTACTTTGTCTCCCCATTGGGCAATTACATCATAAGTAAAGCCTTCTGGTAAGACTACATCGTCCATGACTTCATAAGTCTTATAGCTTAATTTTTGTTGTTGCTCACTTAACTTTTCAATGGTTAAGGGAATGGGTATTTTAACTGGGGTAAATGTAAAAGATTGGCTGGCGTTAAAGATTGTTTTAACTGTTTCTTTACCTTCAGCAGCAACCATAAAGGAAGAGGATAAAGCCTTAGTTCCTTGAGATAATAAGACTGTCCCTGTACTCACACCTAAAAATTTTAAAAGATCCCGTCTGTTCATTTTCATAAACTCTCCTTAACTTTATTAATAAGGCTTTCTAGACGGAATACTTTAACCTATTTTTTCCTTTTTTTCTTTAGTCTATTCTTAACCTTTTAATTATTGGAGAGAGGAAAAGGGAGCATCCCATTTTTGCAAAAAACTTATTCTTGGAGTTTGACGGGGAGACGGGGAGATGGGGAGACGGGGGGAAATTAATCAGATCAACTATTATCAATCAAGGACAATTTGTAGCTTTGGGATGCTCCCGAGGAAAATTATATTTAAGGGTAACATGAAAATTCGTTTTGGATACCAAAGTAGTTTTTTTCGATCAAAAAAACCTTAACTATCTACAAGTTAGAGTGGTTAAAATCCTCCAATGTTAAATTATGTTCTTGTAAACATTTTAACCATCCTTGTAAGCGGTTGACTTGACGATAATCATCTAATAAACCGAGTTCTTGTGTTTTTTGGGTTAATTTTTTAAAGGTTTCATACAAAGGATAATCAGGAGAAACTAAACTATCTTTGTAATGTAGAATAGGGGGGTCTTCATCTTCTATATAATCAGAATAATTAACCCGTAAATTATTTAATTGAATTTGCATCCGACTATGAAGACGGGGGTGAGGAGTTTCGTCAAAATCGGGATAATATAAGTAGGTTATTTTAGGAATACGCCAAGAAAACTGGATAACGTTTGCTTCTTCTAATCTTCCCACGGTACGACTAGCACAACCTTCGTATAAACGCAATAAAGGTTCTAAATTATCTAAGACACTAATATGAATCAGTAGGGAATTTTTCAGTTTTCTACCTACGGTTTGTTTTTGGCAAAGTTGAGCAATTATTTCTAAGTTTCCTACTTGATATAACATAGCATCAGCCATAATACAAGCACTATTATAACTGCCAAATAATGACTTAATATCTTGCTTAACTTCTGGAGATAATTCTCGCATTTTTGGACGGCCATCAAATTGACTTAAGGCAAGATATAATAACAAATCTTGACGACGTTTTTCGGTAATCATATCCCAATCATCTTCTTGAGTAACTTGTAAAATAACTTTGAAAGCTTGACGAAAACTTCTAAATTCTTCTTTTAATTGTACCTCATTTTTTAATTCTCCTTTAGCTGGTAGTCGTCCCCGTTCGGTGTAAAATTCCATTAAAGGTTGTAGTAGGTTTTCATAGTCTTCAAACCGTCTTACTTTGGTAATTAATCTAGGGGTTTTTGCCCGAGAATGAAAGCGAGAAGCACGGAATTTTTGTGCCTCTATTTCATCGCGAAAGACTAAATAAATTCCTAATCCTATGGGAATAGAATCAACCTCTAAAACTTGATCTATATAAAATTTTAGTTCTTCTTGTTCATAATATTTCTGGAAGGTATTGCGACTGGTAATAATGCCATCGCCATAGGCAATAACACCTCTCTCTCTATCATCGATTAAAACTTGTGCAGAAACAATTAAAACTTTATTAGTTAATTGCCAAGCATTGAGTAACGCTTCTCGTCTCTCGTTGACATCTTCAATTACATTAATAACATAACCTAAGTTGACAATATCAGCAATTTGTTTGTGATTATCGGGACAATAATAGGGGTCCCATCCTTTACTTTTATAACCTGCTGCTGCTATTCTTTCTACGTCACCTCCGTAACCACATCCATAGTCAAAAAAGCTAGTTTCTTCATCAAATAATAATAATTCTAAAGCTAAACGAATAGGACGAGAAAAGGCATTTCTAGGAATAGCTGCTTTATGTCTTTCGATTTCAATACTAAAGGTTTCTTTGGGAAAAACAGGACAATTACAAGCTAAATAATGTCCTTCAAAAATAATACGTTTTCTTTCTAATCTTTTTTCCCATTGTTCTTTGGTACCGATGGGTACATTTAAGTTTAATAAGTCTAATTCTTCCTCCATTTTAGTCAAATGGGCAAAAGTTTCATAGTTAGGATATTCAGGGGTTATAAAGTTTTCTTTTCTATGTAAAATTGGAGGATTTTTTTTATTTTTATAGTCCCAATAACTAATTTGCTCTGTATCTAGATTAACGACAATACTTAAGCTTAATGCTGGATGAGGCTCGTTATCAAATTCTGGATAAAATAAATAAGAAATAGTGGGTTTATCGGTAGCAAATTTAATAATTGTTGCCCCTTCAATTTTTTCGGTTAGTCTAGCTTTTTTTTCGTATTCTTGTAATCTTATATCAAGAGAATCAATGGCACTGACATGAACATATAAAGCAGTTGGTAACTGTTTACCGATGGAACTTTTTTTACAACAGATAATAATTTCTTTAAAATAATCAGTGGTTAAAAACATAAAATATTATGGATAATAATTTAAAATAAAAAAGATTATTGTTCAGATAAATCTCCAAATTTTTGACGATATTTTTCTATCATAGCTTCCATTTCAGAAACTTTTTTTCTTTCTTGTTGTAACTCAGTTTCTTTTTGTTGTAACTCAGTTTCTTTTTCTTGTAAAGCTGTAGCTAATTCTTCAGGAATCAATAATTTTTCTCCTGTATCTTCTCGATAGAATCCTATTAATTGACCTTCAACCTTTAAGATTAACTTTAAAGGTTCACTACGATTATCCTCAATAATTTCATAAATATTATTTCTTAAACGATAACCTTTTAATTGTTCAGGAATCCATTCTCCTTTAGGATCAAATAACCAATATTCCTTAACCCCTAATTGTTCGTATAATGTCTTTTTAAACTCTTGATCTTGATTTTTTGTCCCTGGTGAGGTCATCTCAAAAATAACTTGAGGAACCTCTTTTTCTTCCCAAATTTTATAATTATCTCTACCCCCAGGTTCTACATTAAAGATGATCATAACATCAGGAGCAACTCTCATTCTGGGTAGTCCCTGACTATAGTACATAAATTGATTGGCTAAAACAGTTGCTTTTTGTCCTACTAAATATTGTTTGAGGACTTCTAAGGTGGTTAAAATAGCGTACAAATGAATATAGGTTTCTGCCACAGGTTCTCCGTCTGAACTGGGATAAATAATATCAGTTTTTGCAACGGTTTCTAACATAAACTTAAGACTCTTATGGTGTTAAACTGGTCGTTAACGACCGGATCTGATGAACATTGTACGAAAAAATGCTCAAGAGAGAGTGGTTAATATTTCATTATATGATTTTTTGGCTTTAATGACCAGCAAATAGCGATATTGATTTTTTAAGTGATTATGATTTATCTAAAACAAGTTCTTGGTTTCCTATGGGTTTAATTTTAGATTTAGAAACTTTATTAAACCGTAAAGTTGATATAGCAACGGATGATTCTTTACATTATTTTATCCGTAATAAGGTACTTGAGAAAGCAATTAAATTATGAAATATTCTAGTATTTATGAAAGATTCTAGTATTTATTTAATTCATATTTGAGATTGGTTATAAAGTTTTTAATGTAAACACAAACATTAGAGAAACTTACCCCTAAAATAAAAGTAGTCCCCTGGTGGCCACCAAGGGGACACAAAAAAATCACTATTAGTAGGAGTTTAACTCATGAATGAACCATCTACCGTTACTTATCCCACAGCAGACATTCTATCGCGCATTGAAGACAAGTTAGATAAGCTTCAGGATAAGATAGATAAGCAGTCAGAAAAGATAGGAGCGATCGAGGTTAAATTGACAGCAGTTGAAACAGAAGTTAAAAACCTGAATAAAGATGTCAACGAATTAAAAGGATCAACTAAGGCACAAATTTGGACATTGATCGGAATTTTAGCCACTGCAATTCTAGGTTTAGGAGCGGCAGTAATTAGATTCTTTGCTACTACCCCACCCTACTATAATATTTATTAGATTTAATTTTAATTGAAAAGATCACTATGACTACCTGTTCTAATTAAAATCAATTCTGTTGAATTTCTCTGATAAATTAACAACCAGTCTGGTTCAATATGACATTCCCAGTAAGAAGACCAATTACCTGTTAATTGATGATTACGATAACGTATCTCTAGATTATTTCCTGCTTGTAAATAATTAACGATGACTTCAAGCTTATCAATATTTTTTCCTCTTTTTTTAACTCTTTTTAAATCTTTTTTGAATTAATTGGTAACAACAATATTTAGCAATTTACACCTCTAAATCGTCACAAATATCAGCAAAACTTGTATAACTGCTTAAGTTTTCTTTATGGTTTAATTCTTCTATCGCTTCAATGGTTGTATTATTAAGATTTCTATCAATAAAAGGAATATCTTTTGTTGTTGCAACCTGACGATAAAATAACTCTATAGCTTCACTTTGTGTGATCCCAAACTGTTCAAAAACTGACTCAGCTATTTTCTTAGTCTCGGAATCAATAATAATGTCTATGGATTCTTGTTTTTTCATGATTGTAAATTTAATACTTTGATATTAATTATAGCATCATCTAAATTGTAGGGTACATTAACCAAGTGTAATTCACCAAATTTTACCAGATATAATCAATTAATTAGTGGGTTACGATTGATTATTATATATTATTTATAATCTAAATTCTAGCCATCTAACCTACCCTACTGGACTACACTATAACTATAATAAGCGATAACCTATTGTTTAATTGATAAGATAATTTTATTTTCTGCATAACCAATTTTGTTTTTAAAATAGGTTTTAACATGGGCTTAATAGTGTTAAAAAGCTACATAAACTTTGGAAATAATTGTGATTCGTAGGTGTTTAATATGATTTAAAACTACCAACTTAATCATAATTCAAATCAGCAAAGGGTAAGAACAAAGTATCCTCAATTTCTTCTCTCACTTCTCGACTAACATAACACTCACTATTTAAACACTTCATTAATAATTGATTAGCGGTTAAATATTGCTTGAGTAAGTCAATTTGCTGCTGGTTAAAGTTCCATTCATGACCAATATTTCGATATTTAATCATTGCTTCTCTTAGTTCTTTTCTCCAAGCTGCACTATTATTTTTCCACCACTGATTTTTTTTATATTTATCTTCATCACTATCTGGTAATTGTTGTTGTAATTTTTCTAATATTTCTTTTAGTTTTCCATCTACACAGTTTTGTATAGCATTGGAGAGGGAGCGGTTTAACGAGAAGGAGAGGTCGCGGTAGAGATCGAGGTAGAGGGAGAAGGAGAGGTTGTAGTCGCGTTGGAGGTCGCGGTCGCGGTGGAGGTTGTAGTCGCGTTGGAGGTCGCGTTGGAGGTCGCGGTCGAGGTCGCGGTCGGGGTCGAAGGAGTAGTAAAATTGTCTAATAACTGCAATTTTCTGATCTGCTTCCACTGAATTACTTTTATCTCTTACCCATACTAAATATTCTTGTAATCTTGTTTCATTTGCGAGCAATTTATCAATATTATGTTTCATTAACAATAATAAACGATCCGCAGGTTCTAATAGAGTTGCTGTTAATAAAAAAACTTCTTTCCATCGTTTTTCAAATACATGACCTGCTAAACTAATTAAAGCATTTTCTAACTCATTGGGATTAGAAATATTAGCAATTTTTCGAGAGGTAAAATACTCTTGAAATGTAAGGTGAGAAAAAGAATAAATTCCTCTTGCTCTTTCTACTAATAAACCGTGTTGTGCTTCAATAGATTTGAGAACTCCTTGACTATCAATATCTAACTTTGTCTGTTCTTTTGGTGCAGTGGGTAAATTACAAATATATTCCCCGATATAACTTTCAATGGTTCTTTGTTTAAAGAAATATTCCTTTTTATCAAAAGTTTTAAAAGCAATTTGACTCAGTAAACCTTCTTTTCGTTTAGGAGTCAATTCTTTATACACTTGTTGACGATAAATATAGCGTTTATCATCCCATTTTCTTAATAAAGTATTAGTTGCTCTAGCGTATAAATCTGCTCTATCTGAGGGAAAATTACCTGAGTCTTCAAACTCTAAACATAATAGAGTTAACAGCAAAGGATTATTCGCTAATTCTTTGATAGTAGAATTATTTTTTAACTGTTCTAGAAAATGTTTTGGATATTCAGGTAACTGTTTAATTTTAAACCAACTGTTCACAAAATTTTTAATTTGCTCATCATCAAAATCTGCAACTTCGACTTCTGTAAACTGAGTAAAAGTATATTCTTTCGCTGCAATACGACAAGTTACTGCAAATTGATTCTTATGATAAAGGTTATAAAAATTTTCAATATTTCTGATTACTCTTTCATTATCTTCTTCCTTCACTTCATCTAAACCATCTAGTAATATTAATCCTCTTCCTGCTGTTAATATTCTCTCTAATTTTTCAGAAGCATTAGTTATCTTACAATCTTTCAACCATTTAATCATATAACTGGATAAATCTGGACTATTTTCGGCTTCTGCATATTTTTTGAGGGGAATAAAAATGGGTATTTTCGTTTCAACAAATTCTCCTCGAGTACATTGTATAGCTAAATATTTAAGAAACATCGTTTTTCCCACACCAGGTTTGCCTAAAATCATCAATTTATCATATTGATTAACTGCTTTTAAACCTAAAACTCTTTTCTGTTTAATCTTGTTTAAACCAAAGCGATCAAATTCATCCTTTTCTAAATTACAGTTCTGGAAAAGTTCATCTAAATTAAATCCTCTGCGACCAATAATTTTTTCTAAAATATTAACTTGAGTGTAAATATCATTTAACTCAATGGGTCGACTCATATCTAATACTCGCATTGTACCGCATTCTTTTTCAACACTGTTTTTAATAGATGTTCTAATTTCTTCTACGAGTTCATCTATTCCTTTTTCTTGTAAGTGGATTTTATATGATGTTTGTATTTCAACAATATCTATCCATTCCAGTTTTAAAGCTTCACAAATATTAATAAATTTCTGCTTATCAATTGCTTTTCCTTTTAAAAAATTACTAACCACAGGACGAGAACAATCTGCTAAATCTGCCAAAATTTGTTGTGTCCAACCTTTCTTTTTAAATTCTTGTTTAGCTACTTCAAGTCCTTTTTTTGAAGCAATATAAGACCTTTCCATTTATTAAATATAATCCTTAATCATAAAGTCTAAACAGTTCTAAATTATTGAAGCAAAATTCTTTTACATAAGTTTTACATCACTCTACTTAAGTTTAACATATTTAGATGAATACTGAACTAAGATAAAGATGACGAAGGAATACTTAAAATACGATCAAGAATTAATCAAAAATGTCTAGCACTAATTTTGTAGCATCCTCCGAATTGGAACAAACGATTAATGAGCTAGTAACTCTCACCGGTAGCAGTTCAGAAACCGAACTCCTACAGAGAGCCATCGCCTTGATGAAAGTCGCAGCAGAAGCTCAACAAAAGGGACAAAAAATTTTGATTGCAGATCAAGACAGAAATCCTCAATATGAACTGCAAATATTTTAATTGACATCTAGCAAAATTATGAGTGATAATCCTGAGAAAAATACTCCAACTCAAGGTCTTCCTGTAATCTCTGTTACCGATTTAGCTAAGGGTTGGAGTGGGAGTCTTGCCATAGAAGATCCTACCGACAAGGCCCATCGTCTTAAGCAAGAAGCGTATGAAGCTTGTCATAGAAGATGGAGGTTAAACTTTATTATTTTTGTCGCAATTCTTGGTCTATGCTCTGTGTTTTATTTATGTTTTTCAACTCTAACTGATCCCAAAACAGGTATTAATGATAAGAGGTGGGCAACTGTATTTGTTAGTTCTATTGTAACCGGTAGTATTGGATTTTTAACAGGCAAAGCGATTAGCTGATTTATGACGATAAAAAGAGTTTAGCACCTTAACTTATTAACTACTATGAAAAGTTTAAACAACTACACAGTTACTTTATTTCCTGCTATGACTGAAATTATTTTCTTAGTTGAATCTGATAATGACAGTGGTTATATCGCCCAAGCATTAGGAGAATCAATTATTACTCAAGCTGACGATTTAGAGACATTAAAAAAAGAGGTAAAAGATGCAGTTCATTGTCACTTTCCCGATGAAGAGTTGCGTCCGAAAACTATTCGCCTTCATATTGTCCAAGAAGAGTTATTTGCTTCATGAAATTACCTAGAGATTTATCGGGTCAAGATTTAGTAAAAAATTTAAAAAAACTTGGCTATAAAGTGACCCATCAAACAGGTAGTCATATTAGATTAACAACTGAACAGCAAGGAGAACATCATATCACAATTCCTGCTCATAACCCCCTTAAAGTTGGCACATTAAACGCAATTTTACGTAATATTAGTAATCATTTTCAGTTAAATAGAGATGAATTACTTCATAAACTATTTGAAAAATAAATTTTATTTTTTTATCTGTCTTTAAATTCATTTCTAATAACAATATACTATTTTTTATTGATTAAACCTTGTCGTTATTGACTCTTCTCCTTAACCGTATATTACGAGACAATCTTAAGGTAAAATTAAGAAAGAAAGTAAAATTAGATACTTTTACTCAACATTACCCTTAAAAATTCCCAAACGCCTCACACACTATGATAGGAGAGTATTAAATTTTGGTAGTACAACTAGACTCTAAAACCTACGAAAAACGAACCCAGGAAATAGCAAAGGAATTAATCGCCCAAACCCGTGAAAAACGCTCACTTTGGTCTAAACTAGGCGACCAAATGCGTCTAGATGATAAATTGTTGGACTTTGCTATGGCTAACCCTGGTTTAAGGGTGCAATTGTTCCATTTTATCGATACTTTACCCGCGCTACAAAGTAATGCAGAAATAGCCCATCATCTGCAACAATACTTAGGAGATGAGTCCGTAGAATTACCCAGTTCATTAAAAGGTATTCTTAACTTTACTGATTATAATTCCCTTCCTGCTAAAGTAGCAGCCGAAACCATCAGTAAAGCGGTGCAAACCTTAGCATTCAAGTATATTTCTGGAGAAACTGTACCCCAAGTCATTAAAACCGTCGAACGTCTCAGAAAAGAGAAAATGGGCTTTACTATCGACTTATTAGGAGAAGCAGTTATCACCGAAAGTGAGGCCAAAGCTTATCTTGATAGTTATCTCGACTTGATGGAAAAATTAGCTACAGAATCGAAAAAATGGTCAAATGTAGCCCAAATAGACCAAGCAGAAAATGAAAGCTTATCTAAGGTTCAAGTTTCGGTAAAATTAACCGCTTTTTATTCCCAGTTTGACCCAATCGATCCCGAAGGAAGTAAAGAAAAAGTCTGCACACTCATACGTATTTTACTGCGTCGGGCCCAAGAGTTAGGGGTTGCCATCCATTTCGATATGGAACAATATGTTTACAAGGATCTAACCCTATCTATCCTCAAGGAATTATTGTTAGAAGAAGAGTTTCGCAACCGTAGCGATATTGGTGTTACCTTACAAGCATATTTAAGAGACTCCAAACAAGACTTATACGATCTCATTGCTTGGGCCAAACAACGAGGTACTCCCATCACCATCAGATTAGTTAAAGGGGCGTACTGGGATCAAGAAACCATTAAATCTGAACAAAATCATTGGCCACAACCAGTATATAACCAAAAATCAGCAACAGATGTTAACTACGAAGAGATGACCCAATTATTATTGGAAAATCATCAATATTTGTACGCTGCCATCGGTTCCCATAACGTGCGATCGCAAGCAAGGGCCATTGCCATCGCTGAAACATTAAAAGTCCCCTCTCACGCTTTCGAGATGCAGGTATTATATGGTATGGGGGATCAGTTAGCCAAAGCATTAGTTAAAACAGGGCATCGTGTGCGAGTTTATGCGCCTTACGGTAACTTATTACCAGGAATGGCCTACTTAATCCGTCGTTTACTTGAAAATACCGCTAATAGTTCCTTCTTACGGCAAAATTTAGAAGAAAGACCCATAGAAGACTTAATCGCCCCCCCAACGGTTTCGGGAAGTGGCGAACGCAGCTCACAAAAAGAAAGTTTTGTCAATGCCCCTGACACAGATTATTCTCGGGATGTTTTACGGGAAAAAGCAGAGAAAGCTTTAGCTAAAGTCAAAGATAGTTTAGGTAAGACCTATTTACCCTTAATTAACGGGGAATATGTGCAAACAGACTTGATTGTTGATTCTTTGAACCCATCCAACTCTTCAGAAGTGGTGGGACAAATTGGCTTAATTTCCATTGAGCAAGCAGAACAAGCTTTAAACGTAGCCAGAGAAGCATTTAAAGACTGGAAGAAAACCCCTGCTACCCAAAGAGCTAATATACTGAGAAAAGCTGCCGATTTGATGGAAGAACGCCGTAATGAGTTATCCGCTTGGATCTGTGTAGAAGTCGGTAAAATATTGCAACAAGCAGACGCAGAAGTATCCGAGGCCATCGACTTTTGCCGTTATTATGCCGATGAAATGGAACGGTTAGACAAAGGTTATAACTACGATGTAGCCGGAGAAACCAACCGTTATCATTATCAACCCAGAGGTATCGCCTTAGTTATCTCTCCCTGGAACTTTCCCTTTGCCATTTCAACAGGAATGACTGTGGCAGCCTTAGTAACAGGAAACTGTACCTTATTGAAGCCAGCCGAAACAGCTACAGTTATTGCTGCTAAAATTGCCGAAATATTAGTAGATGCAGGTATTCCTAAAGGAGTATTTCAACTGGTTCCTGGTAAGGGTTCCAAAGTAGGGGCTTATATGGTCAACCATCCCGATGTACATTTGATCGCCTTTACTGGTTCAAGGGAAGTAGGTTGTCGCATCTATGCCGATGCAGCTATCTTGCAACCCGGACAAAAACACCTGAAACGGGTTATTGCAGAGATGGGAGGCAAAAACGCTATCATCGTTGATGAAAGTTCAGACCTCGATCAAGCCGTAGCAGGGGCTGTTTTCTCAGCATTTGGCTATAGCGGTCAAAAATGTTCCGCAGCTTCCCGTATCATCGTTTTAGACCCCGTTTACGATGCGTTCTTAGAACGGTTTGTGGAAGCAACTAAGTCCTTGAATGTGGGGGCAACAGATCAACCCTCTACCCAAGTTGGGCCAGTGATCGACGCAACGGCACAAAAACGCATCCTAGAGTACATCGAAATAGCAAAACAAGAGTCAACCCTTGCCCTGCAAATGGAAGCCCCTGACAACGGTTTTTATGTGGGTCCCACCATTTTTGGGGATGTCTTACCGAACCATACTATTGCCCAAGAGGAGATATTTGGTCCAGTGGTGGCGGTGACGCGAGTTAAAAGCTTTGCCGAAGCGTTAGAAGTTGCCAATGGAACCGACTATGCTTTGACCGGGGGTTTATATTCCCGAAGTCCCGAACATATCGAACAGGCCCAGCAAGAGTTTGAAGTGGGTAACTTGTACATAAACCGAACTATTACCGGGGCGATCGTTTCCCGTCAACCTTTTGGTGGGTTCAAGTTATCTGGTGTGGGTTCCAAAGCAGGAGGCCCCGACTACTTATTACAGTTCCTCGAACCTCGTCATATTAGCGAGAATATTCAGCGTCAAGGGTTTGCACCCATAGAAGGCAACGAATAACCTGTAGGGTGGGCAATGCCCACCTTACCTATTTCTTTTAAAGTTTTTTAACAGTTTCAGCTATTAAATAATTTATGGGAGATACATTCCCGAAATAACTAAGAAGATAATTTCTCTGACTTTTAGGAAGACACCGAGAACCAACAGCAGAAGCCCAAGATAACCAGTCTGCTTTACCTTCTTTGAGATGCTCTTCTCTTAAATCAGGCATACCAAAACGATTTTCAGGTATTTCTAAAATCTTACTTTTAGAAATTGTTGAAGAATTTTTGTGTTCATAAATTTTGATAAGTAAATCAGAATATTCCACTGTTGTTCTTAGACCATCTTCTACAATTTTTGTTATCCAAAATAATTGCTCTTCAGTTACTATTTCAGCTTCATCAAGAAACTCACTAATTATCTCTAATAAATCTGACTTATTATCAATAAAAGGAGAATAATAATAAATTTTTTTAATTAAATTAGGGAATTTGTAGAGAAAAATTTTAATATTATCAAGTACATCTTTTCCATTTTCTTTCATAAAAGTAAGTATTAAATCTGCGTCTGCTTCCTCTAGTTCAGAATTATTAAGCAGAGAGTAAAGATACTCTTCTTGTTCATTACTCAAGGTTAAATTATGTGGTTCTTCTTCACTTTCATAGTAGTCTGAGATCATTTCTGTTCTCATTCTGAGCAATTGTTTTCTCACTTCTTCTATTTTTTCACTTATTTCTAAGATACCAGGATCACCATATTTTGTTTTTGAGCTATTTATATTAAGCCCTTTTTCTCCAGCCATCTGTTGAATTAATAAAAAATCATGATAAATTACCCGATTGTTATTAGTAAAAATATATATATCATCCATAAACCTTAATAAAAGCTCACATTTCAATCGTATTGAATTATCAATAAACTTTAAAAATTCAGAACCTATTACTTTACATGGATGTATCCCTTGAGGAAGACAGTCAATACTTCTTCCTGAATTAATTTGTCTTAAAAAAATACCTAAATATTCTGATTCTTTTGGCTCTTTTGAAATTTGTTCAAACCATTGAACTAAATCGTGATGATATATACTATTAAAATATGCAGAAATATCAAGTTTCAGACAATATTTATAATCTTGATTAGCTTCAGCTACAGATTTTTTAAATTCGCGATAAGCTAGGGCAAGAGAAATTGGTTTACCTTGTTCAAATCTATGACCAAAACTTCGTCTATTTCTCTTAAAATCTTTTCTAAAATATTTTCTATTCCGATAGACGAAATCATAGATAAAAAATTCGGCTACTGGGTTAAGTTTGAACGTCCTTCTTAAGTGCATATCATGTTTCGCACTGTAGCAACGAATTTGTGGAAGAAAATTATATTCTTGTGCATCATCATCCTTTAATAACTTTTGATAAATATATTTATACAATTCTTCTCCAGCATTTTTAATTACTATTTCATTGGTTGATAAAGGGAAAAAACTTTTTTGATAATCACTAGAAAAGTAATCAATAGTATTTTGAATATTAGGCATTATTTATTGTGTTTACTAAATTATACTTCATATTCATCCTTTGATAGAAGAATTTTGTGTCCTTTACGTAACAAGGAATAGTCAGCATCTTTTGAAGATAAATCACTATCTCCTTTTTGATCATTTTTTAGGGTAAGTTGTGAATCTTTAACTAAACGAGTTGTAGACATGACAAAATCCTGTGATCGCAAAGACAATAAAAATTATCTATATGTTAATAGAAAGGCTGATGATAAAAGATTAACTACCTCACCAAAACTTTTTTATTATTGTATCAGCCATTAATTACACTGCGAGTATATCTATTATTTGAAACATTCCCAATATTCAAAATATAGAGTTTGCTCTAGTTTTAATCATTTCCAAGAGTTAACATCACCATAATCATCGTCTCTCATTTTCTTTTGTTGTTGAACAGACTCTTGAAATGCACCAATAACAAAGCCTAAAGTTGCACCAGTAACCAACATAATTTTTCTACGTTGTGGCCGCTGTGCTATTCTAGTGACAGCTAATCCAAACATAGCACCGATCAAAGCAGTGATAATACCAGCAAAAATAACCTTTCTAGCGTTCATGATTTTCGTCTCCTTGTTTACAGAAAAGAGTAAATTAATAAGATAATTGTCCCGACAAAAAGAATGTGATTCATCCAATCATTAAAAGTCCATTTTTTAAACATTTTATTTACTCCATTTTAAATATTTATCTGGACAAACATAAACGTTACAGTTGAGAAGAGTTAGGAGTTCGGAGTTAGGAGTTCGGAATTCGGTGTTGGGGATTATGGTTTTAACTAGAAATCCAACTCTCCCACACTCCCCGTCCCCCCGTCTCCCCGTCTCCCCATCCCCCACACTCCCCACACTCCAAACTACTCCCCTTGAGGAGAAGTTTGAAAAACAGGGGTTTGTTCTTCTTCTGGTGCGGTAGGAGAGGGTTTTTTACCTCTTCCGTTGCCATTTCCTGTATTTCCAGGAGGGGTTCCATTATCCCCACCCCCCAAGATATATTTTTCAAAGTTCTTGACCACAATATAGAGAACAGGAACCAACACCAAACTTAATACCGTTGCTAGGGCCAAACCTCCAAAAATAGCCGTTCCCAGAGACCAACGACTAACTGCCCCCACACTGGAAGCACTTAATAAGGGAGCAAACCCTACCAGAGAGGAAACTGCCGTCATTAAAATGGGGCGTAACCGTTGTTCAGCAGCATTAATGGCAGCTTGGGTGATACTCATCCCCAGATCACGGGACTGGTTAGCGAATTCTACGATTAAAATCGCATTTTTGGCTGCTAACCCGATTAACATTACTAACGCTACCTGGGCATACATATTATTATTTAACACCGGCCAGATACCGTTACCAGGGTTAAAGGGGGCAGTTTGCACAAATGTTACCCGTAACCAAATCATTCCCAACGCCCCTAAAATAGCCAAAGGAACCGTTAAGAGGATGATCAGGGGGTCAATATAGCTTTCGTATTGCGCTGCTAACACCAAGAATACCATCACAAAGGCTAAGCCAAACACAACGGGGGCGGCCCCTGCCGAACTTTTTTCCTCGGCTGCTGTATTGGTCCATTCGTAACCAAAACCAGGCTGTAGCGTCTCATTAGCCACCTGTTCCATGGTTGTGATCACCTGACCTGAACTATACCCCTGTGCCGGCGAAATAATTAACTTAACGGCCGGATAGGTTTTGTAACGGGTGAGAATGGGGGGATAGGTAGTAGATTCTGCGCTAACAATGTTACTCAGTTGCACCATTGACCCATTGAGCGATCGCATATACAACTCACCAATATCTTGAGGGTTAGCCCGATCTTCCGCTTCTGCTTGGGCATAAACCCGATAGAGACGACCTTCAAAAACAAATTGATTGACAAAGTTGGACCCTATATAGGTTTGTAGGGTTCTTAAAACGTCGTCAACGGGAACATCTTGGGCTTTGGCCTTAGCCCGATCTATTTCCATTGTGGTCAAAGGACTGTCAAAAGTAAAGGTGGTAAAAATGACCCCGATCTCTTCTCGTTGGTTGGCTGCTGCCATCATATTTCTGACATTATCAATCAACACGGGCATCCCTTTCAACTGACGATCCTGGATAAACATTTCTGAACCAGCAAAGTTACTCAAACCGTCAACAGCTGGCGCATTAGAGGCGATCACCCTTGCCCCGGTAACTTCTCTAGCAAAGGTCCTATTGAGATATTGAATAATACCAAAGGCTGATTTTTGGGGGCCGGGTCGTTCTTCCCAGGGTTTCAGCTTGATGAAGGTAATAGACTTATTAGCGTTTCTTCCTTCAAAAGAGAACCCGGTCAGACTTACCACGTGGTCCAACACTTGATCTGCATCGGGCATATTTTGGATAATTTTGGTGGTTTGTTGATCGATGGCGTTGGTATAGTTGAGAGAGACTCCTGGAGGAGCTTCTGTAATACCGAAAAAGTAACCTTGATCCTCTGCTGGAATAAAGCCAGATGGCATGGTGGTGTACATCCAACCTGTGGCTATTAAACCGGCCACAAACAAGGCCATGACCACAATGCGGATATGGGTGAGGAAATTAACAAAAACACGATATCCCTCTTGAATGACGTTGAAAACGCGGTTAAAGGCGTTGAAAAATAGGGCTAGTGGTCCATGCTTTTCTTCCGGTGGTCCCAACAAAATGGCCGACATGGTGGGGGAGAAGGTTAAGGCGTTGAAGGTGGAAAATAGGACGGCAAAAATAATCGTTAAAGCAAACTGTCGATAAACGATCCCTGTGGTTCCGGGGAAGAAACACACGGGAATAAATACGGCCATTAACACCACCGATGTGGCAATAGTCGCCCCAAATAGTTCGTCCATGGAGTCCATTGCTGCTTGTGTAGGCCGCATTCCCTGGGCTAATTTACTGGAAACTGCTTCTACGATAACGATCCCATCGTCCACCACTAACCCAGTAGCTAACACACAAGCAAAAAGACTTAACTGGTTGAGGGTGAACCCAAACGCATTTAAACCGATCATCGCCCCTACCAACGCTACAGGAATAGCAATACCCGGAATAATGGTGGTTCGCCAGTCTTGCAGGAAGACGAAGATAACTAATACTACTAAGGCTATCGCTTGTAAAAGGGTAACTGTTAAATCTTGAATAGAAGCGTTAACGAATAAAGTGTTATCTAAGCCGATAACTACTTTCAAACCTGGGGGAAAACTGGGTTCCAACTCAGCCATTTTGGCCTTAGCTGCTTCTGCGGTTTCCAGGGCGTTACTACCGGGTAACTGATACATCAAAAAAGCGACACCAGGGTTACCGTTTACATCTACTAAGGTGTCATAGTTTTCCATCCCTAACTCAGCCCGTCCCACGTCTTTGATGCGGATCAAAGTGCCATCGTCTCCCACTTTGACCACCATTTCTTCTGCTTCAGCAGCGTCTCTAAATCGTCCTTGGGCCCGTAAGGGTATTTCAAACTGTTGTCCAGGGGGGGCGGGTTGTTGTCCTATTCTCCCCACACCAGTATCAAAGTTTTGTTCGTTGATCACATTGATCACATCTATGGCCGTTAGTTCCCTAGCAGCGAGTTTATCCGGGTTCAGCCATATTCTCATGGCATATTTTGCCCCACCAAATAAACTTACTGAACCCACACCGGGCAACCCTTTCATCTCGTTCCAGATGTAGCGATCGACGTAGTTATATAAAAAGGTTTTATCGTAGAGATATTGGCCGTCGGGTCCTTTTTCTGAGTAAAAGGCGTAAATTAAAGTAATACTAGGGGACTGTTTATCGGTTTTTACCCCGGCTTGGTTTACCACCGAGGGCAAGTCGGAGGCAGCCTGAGAAACTTTATTCTGCACTAAAACCTGTGCTGTGTTGCGGTCTGTTTCTGTGGGGAAAGTTACGTTAACAGTGACGTTTCCGGTATTATCGGTAAAGGAGTCGATCCAGCGTACTTGTTCGGTTCCGTTGATTTCTCGTTCTAATACGGTGGTAACGTTGTCTTCTGTGGTTTTAGCATCAGCACCGATATAGTTAGCGGTAACAGCTACTTTTTTCGGGGCGATCTCTGGTAACTTATCCAGGGGCAAAACCGCCATAGAAATAGTTCCCAGAAGGATGATCACGATGGTACAAACGGTACTTAAAACCGGTCTTTTGATAAAGGCGTTTGATAGAGACAGTAACATGATCCTGGATCAGAGAGGGATAGGCGGACAATATGAGTTTGCTATGATTTGAGATGTAATCCCGATTAGTCTAACAAATATTTTCCTAAAAGATACCTAAATTAAATAATTTGTTTCAAAAGATTTCTTTCATGATGGCTCAAAACTATCATTTATCTGATGCTTCCGTCTATTTAATTCATCATAATCATGAACACAACTTCTAGAATTTATTCTCCGACTAATGGCTATAAATACTTGTTTATTGACTTGATTTTACTGTTTTTATTGATTCCTTTTGCTTCTCTTCATCGTTCTTTGGGTCTAATAGTTAGTTTTTGTTTTCTTGTTACTTTATTGCTTGGTTTAAATACTTTAGATTTTCCTAAAAAAGTGATTTTTTTGTTTCGATTTTTTGCTACTTTAGGATTTATTTCTGATATTATAATTTTTCCTGATTCTCAATATTTAACTGACTTGAGTTCTTTGATGTCTTATTCTTTTTATGGTATTTTCTATATTTTGGTAATTTTAGCTATTGGTTCGAGAATATCTCATGAAAAAGAAGTTAACTTAAATGTGGTTCGGGGTGGGGTTTGTATTTATTTACTGTTAGGTATTTTTTGGTTTTTCTTATATAAAATACTGGTTTTTATTGATGTTAATGCTTTTTCTTTTCCTGATAATATAAGTAAGGATTCTCTATTTTATTTTAGTTTTACTACTTTAACAACATTGGGTTATGGTGATATTCTTCCTAAAAATGCTTTTGCCATGACTTTAGCTAATGCAGAAGCTTTAGTTGGACAAATTTATCCAGCAGTTGTTATTGCTAAGTTAGTTAGTCTTTATGAACATAAATAATTTTCACAGGGTTTTTCGGATTAAATATGTACACCAAATATCTAACTCCGAACTCCTAAAACTAGAAAACTGTATCCTCCACAAGTATGAGAAATCCTATATTTTTTATCTATTAAATTATCTAAGATTTAACCATGACAACAATCAAACAATCACCAAAAATCTATTCTTTAACTACTGGTTACAGTAGATTATTTATTGATCTAGTAATCGTCTTTTTTTTGGTTCCTTTTGCTTCTTTTAACCGTAACCTTAATTTATTGGTAAGTCTAGTTTTTCTGATTACTTTATTATTAGGTTTAAATACCTTAGCTTTACCGAAAAGGACAATTTTATCGTTGCGATTTTTGGCTGCATTTGGCTTTACTGCTGATGTTATTGTTTTTCCTAACGCTGATTATTTAACTGAGGTAAGTTCTTTTATATCTCACAGTCTTTATAGTATTTTTATTTTGATAGTTATTATTGCTATTAGTTCGAGGATTTATAACGAAGAAAAAGTTAATCTAGATGTAATTCGCGGGGGAATTTGTATTTATTTATTGTTAGGAATTCTCTGGTTTTTCTTCTACCAAATTATTATGTTTTTTGACCCCAATGCTTTATCTATTCCTAAAGAAGCTAGTCATTCATCGCTATTTTATTTTAGCTTTACCACCTTAACCACTTTGGGCTATGGTGATATTACTCCCAATAATGCTTTCGCCATGATTTTAACCAATGCAGAAGCATTAGTCGGACAAATTTATCCAGCAGTTGTTATCGCTAAATTGGTCAGTCTTTATAAAGTTGAATCAAAGTAAATTGAGTAAAAAAATGTCAAAATTAAGTTTAGGAACTCGCCTGTTTTTATCCCATTTATTAGTTATGTTCGTGGGGTTAGGAAGTTTTATTAGTATTGCCAAAATTTCCTCACCTAGAATGTTTGTTGTTCGCTTAGAAAAGTTAGAACAACAAGGATTTTTTACTGTTCGTTCTGCTCGAACTTATTTAGTTAGAGGGTTTGAAACTGCCTGGAATAATAGCGCATTTTGGTCGGTTATTTTTGGTGTTAGTGCTGCTGGAGGCGTTAGTTATATTGTCTCCCGTCGTACTATAAAACCCCTCAATCAAATGAAAAAAATTACCCAAAAATTAGCCGAAGGACATCTACAAGAAAGAATGCCGGATAGTGATATTCCTGAATGGAATCAATTAGGAAAAAGCTTCAATATTATGGCCAGTAGTTTACAAGATGTAGAGACAAGAAGACGAGAATTAATTAGTGATATGACCCATGAATTACGCACTCCTTTAACTATTATGAGAGGGTATTTAGAAGAACTCGCCAATGGTTCTATAGAAGGTTCTCCCGAACTATATTTAAACTTAGTAAAAGAAACCAGAAGACTAGAAAGATTAATTCATGATTTACAAGAACTTTCTAAAGCAGAAGCCGGTTATCTTTCTATTAGTTTATATCCTATTAATATTCTTCCTTTACTAACTTCTTTAGCAGAAAGATTTGCCGATCAGATTATGGATGATGGTCCAAATATTAAATTAGAATGTCCCCAAGAATTACCACCAGTTTTAGCAGATAGCGATCGCACAGAACAAATATTAGTTAATTTAATTGGTAATGCTATTCGTTATACAGAAAAAGGGACTATTACTATTAAAGCATGGTCAGAAAATAAACAAGTTTGGGTGGAAATTATTGACACAGGAATAGGAATCAAAGCAGAAGATTTACCCTACGTATTTGAAAGATTTTGGCGTGCAGATAAGTCTCGTTCACGGTATTCTGGAGGAACAGGTATTGGACTAGCTATTACCCGTCGTTTGGTAGAATTACAAGGAGGAAAAATTGAAGTTGAAAGCGAAGTTGACCAAGGGACTACTTTTCGCTTTAATTTAGCTATTGGTTGACCAATTAGTAAAATTAAAATTTTTTTGAATCGATAACTATTAAATTATGAATATAAACTGGAAATATCCTCCTCAAAATCTCAAAATTAACTCTCAAAATATTCATGTTTGGAAAACATATTTAGAACAATCAGACATAAAGATTAAAGATAGTTTCAAAATTTTAAACGAAGAAGAAAAAAATAAAGCCCAAAGATTTAGCTTTGAAAAACATCAACAAAGATTTATTATAGCTAGGAGTAGTTTAAAACGAATTTTAAGTATGTACTTATCAATTAGTCCCCAAACAATAAACTTTCAATATAATAATTATGGTAAACCACAACTATTAGAAAATATCAATAAAATTAATTTACAATTTAATATATCCCATTCAGAAAACATCGCTATTTATGGCATAACTTGTCAAAATTTGATTGGGGTTGATATAGAATATATGCGCCCTATGTCAGAAGTAGAAAATTTAGCTAAACGTTTTTTTACCCAGAAAGAATTTGCAGCAATGAGCAAACTATCATCCGCAGAAAAAAATAGAGAATTTTTTAAACTTTGGACAGGTAAAGAAGCTTATTTAAAAGCTATTGGCAAAGGAATAAGTGGAGGATTAGACAAAGTAGAAATATCTAGCCATGAACCGAGAAAATTTATCAGACTACCAGAATCAAATCAAACCAATTATAATCTATTTTATCTAACTCCTGAACATAATTATTTAGCTGCAATAGCCATTGAAAACAAGCAACAAACTTATCATTATTGGCAGCTTAATTAATGTTGCTTCACTTTTTGACACCAACCTTGTAGAATTAGAAATAGTTTCTCACCCCAGAAAAATAATGCACAAAATCTTGTTAACTGGCAGTGATGGACAAGTCGGCCAAGACTTACAACAAACCTTAGTACCCATGGGAAAAATCATTGCTACTAACCGTCAGCAACTTGATTTAACCTCTCCCGAAAATATCAGAAAAATTATCCAAGAAACCCAACCTGATATTATCGTCAATTCCGCAGCTTATACCGCTGTTGATAAAGCCGAAAGTGAAGCAGATTTAGCTTTTGCTATTAATGGTATCGCACCAGCAATAATGGCAGATGAAGCTAAAAAAATAGGAGCATTTTTACTGCATATTTCCACAGATTATGTCTTTGACGGCACAAAAAATACCCCTTATTTAGAAACAGATGTTACTCATCCTCTGGGGGTTTATGGACAAACTAAATTAGCAGGAGAACAAGGTATCAAAAAAAACGGCGATCGCTATCTTATTTTAAGAACAGCTTGGGTTTATGGGACAAAAGGTAAAGGCAACTTTGTCAAAACTATGTTACGTTTAGGTCAGGAAAAAGAACAACTTGGTATAGTCGCTGATCAGGTTGGCAGTCCCACTTGGTCCTATGACATTGCTCATACCATAACCCAAATATTAACTAACCTTAACTTAGCAGAAACTCGAGAGATTTACCATTTTACTAATAGTGGTGTGGCAAGCTGGTATGATTTAGCTGTAGCTATTTTTGAAGAAGGAAAAAACATTGGTTTTCCCTTAAATATCAAGCAAGTTAACCCCATTATAACTGAGGAATATCCAACACCAGCAAAACGACCTCACTATTCAGTATTATCGGGTAAAAAAATAGCCAACTTATTAGGATATAATGCACCTTATTGGCGTGATTCTCTTAAAGAAATGCTAATCAAACTATATAAAAACTAACCTAAAACTATGAAAGCATTAATTCTTTCCGGCGGAAAAGGAACCAGACTCAGACCTCTTACCCATACAGGTGCAAAACAATTAGTTCCTGTTGCCAATAAACCCATTTTATGGTATGGAATCGAGTCAATTGTCAAAGCAGGAATAACCGAAATCGGTATTATTATTAGTCCCGAAACAGGAGAAGAAATACGCCGAAAAACTGGCTCAGGTGAAAAGTTTGGAGCCAATATTACATATATATTACAGGATGAACCTTTAGGGTTAGCCCATGCAGTAAAAGTAGCGCGACCCTTTTTAGGAGATTCTCCCTTTATTATGTATTTGGGAGATAACTTAATTCAAGATGATATCAATATCTTTTTAGACAAGTTTAAAAATCAGCATCTAGACGAATTAATTTTATTACGTTCTGTTTCTAATCCCACTGCTTTTGGTGTAGCTGTGGTAGATGAAAAAGGAAGAGTATTAAAGCTAGTTGAAAAGCCCAAAAATCCTCCCTCAAATTTGGCATTAGTTGGGGTTTATTTCTTCTCTCCTGCTGTCCATCAAGCTATTGATAATATTCAACCATCAGCTAGGGGAGAATTAGAAATTACTGATGCTATTCAAGAACTAATTAATACCGATAAAATTGTTGAATCGATACAACTACAAGGTTGGTGGTTAGATACAGGGAAAAAAGACGATTTACTAGAGGCAAATCGCATTATTTTAGATACCAATTTAACCATTGAAAAAGCAGGAAATATTGATAAAAAGAGTAAAATAAGTGGTCGAGTTAATATTAAGGAGAGTGCAACAATTATTAATAGTACCATTCGCGGTCCTGTTATTATTGGAGAAAATTGTCACATTGAAAATTGTTTTATTGGTCCTTACACCAGCATTGGTGATAGATGTACTTTAATTGATGCAGATATTGAACATAGTGTTTTATTAGAAGGCGCACAAATCGTAGAAATTGATCAAAGAATTGTTGATAGTTTGATTGGAGAAAGGGCTAAACTAGAAATGGCCCCTCAACGACCAAAAGCTTTAAGATTTATGGTAGGGGATGATTCTCATGTTGAATTAGTTTAAACATAGCGGAATATTGCTGGCTGCTTGTTTTTAGCATTTTGGTATATTGTTACTATCCAGAAAACCCTTATAACTAGCAAAATTATTCCCCCATTCCATCATGGGGGGTATAATTTTGACATAAGTTCGGATTAGACATCTCCAAAAATTTGTAAGCTTTTAATATAAAGCTTTTTGGGTAACATTAGCTTTGCTATCGCAAAGCCCTGAAATCCTGATTTTTCGTCCAAAATGTCTCCTAATGCAATTTCAGAAAAAAAGATAAGGTTTTTAAATTAGAATTATTTTTGCCAAAGCTCAGTTACAATAATCTTTTAGGCTCTTAGTTTATATTCTGGAGATGTCTATTAGACAGATACCCCTTAATTATTGATCATATTTGTTAAATAGAGAAGTTATAAACTTTATGTCTTTACGATTATAATAACTGAAATCAATACCAGACCAGTGAGCAATAAATTTTCCAAGCCAATAACTTTTTTTATAAGGCTGCCTGTAGATTAAAGTGATCTTATCATGGGCAATGATTTCTAAACCCCAACTAGTGAAAGTATCCTCATCTTCACCACCGTCTTTAACTTGATAAATTCCTTTGATAGATTTTTTTAGAATAATATCTTGCCATTGAATCCCTAAAATATTGGTTTTAATTATAAGCTGATTTTGATTAAAGTAAAATGTTTTGTGGCAAAATAAAAATCTTATAAGTTCTAGAAAAAAAATAATTTCAACACTCCATATTACTAATATCAGAAGTAAAGATTTTAAGTATTCTAGTGAAATTGATATGGATGTAGATAAGAAACCCCAAGTAAAAAAAATACAAAAAAACAGCCAAAAGATTAAGAAAAAGATTAGAAAGATATTCATACATCCCATTCCAGTTCTTTTGTATTTTATAATATAGTCGTGGTGATCAGAAATAATTAGTTTAAACCCTTTTGGTATTGGTTCATTAAAAAGATTATTAGAGAAACTCATGGTTTTTATTTATTATCTACGAAACAATTTAAAGTAGAAGTATAATAACATAAAATCTAGAGTATTCAATTTTTGAGTATTTGCCCAAATATCGTTTTATAGATAAATAACTACACAGTAATTATATACCTCTATATACAATGTTTAGTCAGAAAAATTGTTCCATCAGAATTCCATTTTTCACGTACCAGATAACAAACTTGAATTTGTATAGATACACTTATATATAAACGTATAGATTAAAATAATTTGTCTAGATAAATATCTATATAAATAAACAACGTGTATACAATTATATAGATATTAACAAAAATTAACTAGACTGAGGCTGAGTTTTAAGTAACATATACATTCATGAATCACTAGCAAGAGAAAATTAACTGATAGGAAAAAATTAAGTACACAATTCATATAAAGAGTCTGTTTGAGTTTTCTCTCCGTGTATAGGTTTGTCTATATTACTATCTAGTTTTTTATTTTGTTCAACCCTTTTTATAGCTTCTTTTAACTTATAATCATTTTCCGCCATTTCTTGTAATAGCTTTTTAATACGTTGTTCGTTAGCAAAAATACGTTCTTGTGGATACATGATAGTTAACCTAATTTGGGAAATCATTAATGTAAATTGATAGTTTCAACTATTTCTAGGAGAAAATCATTCTTGATTTTCGGTATAATCAACTAAAACTAATCTTACTTCTAACTAATGAATTATGACTGTGATTATAGTTCTATATTTATATTGATCTTAGTCACAATTATTATTTACAGAGGATTTCTTCCCATCCCCCCTTGATACCGTCTTGGTGTCTACTTTGCTTATCAGGTATCCCCTGAAGTATTCCGTATTCGTTACCAGTTTGGACAAGGGACAACGGAACAATGGTTGAGTTTTTAAGAGAAATAAGATCGGTTAAATAAACAGTTAACTTTAACCAGAAGAAAACAAGAAGAAAAGGTTAGGGAGTTGGGGCAGTTGGTTAGGATAAATTAATTTTTAATTCTTTTCTCTAGTATTTCTCTTTTTTATGAGGAAATAAGGCTGATTTCTAGTCAACGAGTCGCACTACAGCCTACAAGCCTCTGCTCGAGTGAATAATACCCACTTGTTTGATGCCTTATAACCACCGGTCGAATAACACCAGGGAAGGTGTCCAACAGGTGTAGTATCTAGTAATTCATAGGTGAGGTCTGAGTAACTCACATAGTCTCTTCCTTTTCTCCAACCGACGCGATCGCAAAACTCGTACCAGATTTTTTCATTATACTGTCTTGTTCCACCAAGTTCATCCATATAGATTTTTTTCTGGACACTGAAGCCAAATTTTCCGTTACTGTAGTGTACCCAGAGTTGATCGATAGTACGTAAGTCATCACAGGGGAAGTTCTCAATATCGTCAACATCTAACCATCCTTCAGACACTCGGTTAGTTACTTTGAGCATGACATTAGCAGTTTCTTTGTCAGCTTCCTTCCATTTCCCTGCTTCTAAGAAGTAACGCAATTTAGTGTAGTCAACGCGTCTATCTGGAGAAACTTGTAAAAGTTTTTCTACTGGTATTTTTGACAAGCTATAGCGTTTTAGATCGTATTCTTCTTTTGATGGATCACAACCATACCGAAGCAATTGAACTATTTGGGGTTTATTGGCCCAGAATTTTGTCTTGTCATCATAGGAATTTTTGAATTGCTCGAATAAATGAGAAGGTAAATCATTAGGCAACTTACCAAGTGCATAATTTTCGAGTTTTGCCAACAACTTTAAATCTTTTTCCAAATCGACTTGGAACAGTGGATATTTTAAACATATAGCAGTAAACTTCGCCAATTGTCGTAAAGTTAAATCATCTTGCGTTTGCCCATTTGTTACCACTTCATCAAAGAGTCCTGTATAAGATGCAATGTAAGTTTTTAAGCGAAATAAATTAACAAACTGCTTAAACCGACGGGGATTGTAATCGAGTATGGGAGCAACCATCTTAAGGATAGAATGAAGGATTGCAGAATCTTTACCATCAACTACTTTGAATATTGTTGTTCGTTTTTCTTCAGTTTGTGAAGGGTTGCTCAGGGGATTTGTTTCAGTAGAATCTGATCCCTGTAAATTAGAGGATGCTGTCCCATTTTGGCGAAAAAACGAGTTGAACCATTTTGCTCCTTTAAAAAAAAAATTTTCCTGCGATTTTGGTGTAGATTCCTTGCTATGTTGAGATTCTTCTGATTGAGTATCTTTCGAGAGTTCTGCCAAAAATTCCTCAAATTTATCTTGAGTGGGTTGAGGCACTTGGAAAGGCAATTGAACAAACTTTTCAACAAAAGCATATCCATATTCAAGTCCCTTTGATTCAGCTTGATCTTTCTGATTTTCTGTATCGAGTACCACTGAAGATGAAGGGAGATAAGGAAGCAAATTTTTTTGTTTCAAGGCAATACTGGCCGCTACTTTCCCTCGATCCATTCCCAGGATAAAAATAATATGAGGATCATTAGCAATCATGAGGTTAAATGCTTGCATCAAATCAGCCGCTTTAGCTAGTTCACAACGATCTAGATCATCGATAAAAACGTAAACTTTGCCATTTTTAGGAGTATAAGCCTTGACAATCTTAGAGAAATCTTCATGAAATTTCTCAATAAATGGCACTTGACTATCGTAATTAGGGTATTTTAAATATTTAGTCAAATCTAGTTTAGGATCACCAATTAAGTTCCTTAGACGAATTAATAAGCTAACAACACCAGTAGCTGACGCTGTTACTCCGCCACTCATTAATAGAAAAGTTTGTATCCCACAAAGATTGTTAGAAGAAGATTTATCCTGTTTGCCATTATTTTCTGCTTTAGTTCCTTGATTATCTTGTTGCGGTTTAACTTGTTTATTCTCTGGAGTAGTCTTGGCATTTTTTTGTTCTTTATTCTGTGTTCCTGGATTAGGATTATTTCCTTTTTCATCAATACATTTACCTTGATCTGAAAATGCTTGAATGCTTCCTATTCCTTGGGTAAAAAATAGAATAGGAATTGTTCCAGCTACACTAACAATAAATAAGCTAAGAGAAGCCGCCTGAAAAAATTCAACCCAGTTCTTTTTCCAGTTAAACCGGAAGAAAAATAGTTTGATATGACCATATATTGTTAGACGAACTTCGCCGAAATTTCGGGGTTGAGATATCTGTTGCAGAAAAGAAATAGCAAAAGCAGCCCATAAAGCCTGTGCTTTATCATGTCTCCAAGCATTAAATGAAACAATTTTAAACTCACTGTTTTGCTTCTTTTTATCGAGTTTTTCTAGTTCATCTTGCAATTGCTTCATGAAAGAAGATTTCCCACTTCCCCATTCTCCTTCAATAGAAAGAGTTAATGGAGGTTTAGTCTTAGGACTGTCCAAAAATTCAGCAATCGCACTAACATAAGGCTTAAATCCTAATGAATCATCCTTAGATACTGAATCACTAACTGAAGAAAGACTTATCGATTTTTCTTTAGATTCATTTTCATTAATTCCTTGGGTCATAGTCTTCTCCTATTATCTTTTCAAGAAGTGTCAATAATCCAAATTTTGGGAATTCCATTTATTAGTTTGACATCCCAAATTTTTGGAGACTAATGTTGCGGAGACTGTCTCTTAATTTCTTATTTTAGCGGATTCTCTCCTAATGACCTCGTTTTATCAATCCTTCATATCTATCCGTAGAATAGCCAGAAGCAGCCGCCCAAACATGGTCAATCAATGATCATCAGAAAATTTGGGTAGAAACCCCGTCGTTCTAAGTGTCAGTAGATCACAAAGATCCTATTTGGGATTGCATGGGAGTGGGGAGCAGGGGGCAGGGGAGATTATTATAAGTCAAATTATGGCAAAAATAATCA
>NZ_JASJEB010000142.1 GCF_030064895.1 Crocosphaera sp.
TGGCCAACAGCTTCTCAAAAAACCTTTGAAGTCTGCGAAGAAGACAAACCAAATCAGGGACAAATAAAAGAAGCGATCGCAGCTTTAAAGACAGATTAAATTTTTAGAGAAAAATTATCCTTGGAGTTTGACGGGGAGACTGGGGGACGGGGAGACTGGGTGAGGGGGGGACGGGGAGACGGGGGGACGAAGAGACTGGGTGAGGTAGGGTAGGAGTTGTTCCCAGTTAAAACAAGTTTGGGCTAAATGGGCTAATCTATCAAAGAAATGATCTAATTCTGGGAGTTCCTGGGTCGGGACTAAACCTAAATGGCGATCAGCTATGGTTAAGGCTTCTTGACGATTAATTACTCCGAAAATTTCAATATTAAGGGGTTTAAGAGCGTTTTTCAGTAAGGTTAAATGGCGATCGCTTCCTACCCTATTTAAAATGACTCCCACAAGGTTAATATTGGGATCAAGAAATTTGTATCCATAAGCGATCGCAGCTACCGATCCCGATAAACGACTACAATCAAGAACTAACACCACAGGAATCTCTAAAATTCTGGCAATATGCGCCGTACTTCCATAATCTTGACATAAACTTTCTTTTGCACCTTCTGCCTCCTGCCCCCTGCCTTCTGCCTCCTTAAAAGGAACCCCATCAAATAAACCCATCACCCCTTCAATAACGGCATAGTCAACCCCTTGAGTATGTTTAGCAAAACAGGATTTAACATAACTGACAGAGGTAAGAATGGGGTCTAAATTACGGCAGGGACGACCTGTGATATAACTATGAAACATGGGGTCAATATAATCTGGCCCCACTTTAAAAGATTGCACCTTGGCGGATTTTTGTCTCAAAAAAGCGAGTAGTGCTAAGGTAATAGTGGTCTTTCCTGTGCCACTGCGATCGCCAGCAATAATTATTGTCACGTTTTATTAAACAGATAACTGGGCAAATTGTTGTTAATTTTAGCTAATTGAGTAATAATCGGCAAAAATAACCGTAAATATTCCCTCTTACTAATCTTAATCTAAATGTTACCCTGGAAAACAGGGTGTATAAAAAAAATTGTCACCGTGACAGTTATTATCAGCAAAACAGGCTATAATAAACTTAATACTTTTGTACTGCTATTGTTGTGTAAGAATTAGGATAGAGGGATTAATGGCTGCAATTACGAACAATCCAGATAAAGAAAAGGCATTAGGCTTAGTTCTCAACCAAATTGAGCGAAATTTCGGTAAAGGTTCCATCATGCGTCTGGGAGACGCAGCCAGGATGAAGGTAGAAACCATTTCTACTGGGGCTTTAACCTTAGATTTAGCTTTGGGGGGTGGGCTGCCTATGGGAAGAATTGTCGAAATTTACGGGCCAGAAAGTTCTGGGAAAACTACTTTAGCCCTTCATGCGATCGCAGAGGTACAAAAAGCAGGGGGTGTGGCTGCCTTTGTGGATGCGGAACACGCTTTAGATCCTACTTATTCCTCGGCTTTGGGAGTAGATATTGATAACTTATTAGTGGCGCAACCAGATACTGGGGAATCTGCTTTAGAAATCGTTGATCAATTAGTGCGATCGGCGGCGGTGGATGTAGTGGTGATTGACTCTGTTGCTGCTTTGGTTCCCCGTGCAGAAATTGAAGGGGAAATGGGGGATACTCAAGTAGGTTTACAGGCTCGTTTAATGAGTAAAGCCTTGCGTAAAATTGCTGGAAACATCGGTAAATCAGGGTGTGTGGTCATTTTCCTAAACCAGTTACGGCAAAAAATTGGGGTCACTTATGGTAGTCCGGAAGTTACTACTGGGGGAACGGCACTGAAATTTTATGCTTCGGTGCGTTTAGATATTCGTCGTATTCAAACTCTGAAAAAAGGTAGTGAGGGGGAATATGGAATCCGTGCCAAGGTAAAAGTTGCTAAAAATAAAGTTGCTCCTCCGTTCCGTATTTCTGAATTTGATATCATTTTCGGCAAGGGAATCTCTCAAATGGGCTGTATGTTAGATTTAGCGGAACAATGTGATGTGGTTGTTCGTAAAGGTGCTTGGTATAGTTACAACGGGGACAATATTTCTCAAGGGAGAGATAATGCAGTCAAATATTTAGAAGAAAATCCCAAAATTGCTGAAACTATTGAACAACAAGTACGTGAAAAATTAGAGTTGGGATCTTTAAGCTTTGCTATTTCCCAAGGAGATGAAAACGAAGAGGAAAAAGCGGAAAAAGGAGAAAAAAAGAAATAGAGACAATGTAGAATTTAGGATTTTGATGTTTCTAAATTCTACATTTTTTTCTCTAACAATCGTAGGGTGGGCAAGTTCAAGAATTATTTAAACTGATAAAACAAATAAAATACTTGCCCACCGCACAAAATTGCTACAAAATTTAACAATAACTAATTAAACTGATGTCATATAATATAAAAATAAAATTTTAAAAATTGCGAAAAAATGGGAACCAAAGCAGAAGAATTAATAAAATTAGCTAGAAAAAATTATCTATATTTATCTGAAGCTGAACTTAAACTTCTTAGAAAGGTCGCAGAAGGTGAAGAAGCAGATTATCTTTCTCGCGATCAGACAGAAAATGACCCACAAAAAGGATATACTTGGGGTCAAAAAAGAAGTCCTAATATTGATGTTATTATTTGGCTTTGTACAGATAAAGAAGCTATTGAATGTTTAACTCATAAAGGAATTAGTATTACTGGAGCAAAAATTGATGGTTGTCTTGATTTAGATTTTATTGATCTTGATGTTCCTTTGATTTTTCGTAGGTGTTACTTTTCACAGGGAATAAAACTTAGGTGTGCAAGGGTTAAACTTCTTGATTTTTCGCAGTCTTATATCGCTTCAAGTGAATATGCAATTTTTGCTCAGAATGCACATATTAAAAGCAATATATTTTTGAGAGATGGTTTTCAAGCCAACGGACAAGTCTGTTTTTATGGAGCTACTATTGAGGGAAGTCTTGACTGTAGAAAAGGTATCTTTAAGAACTATAAAGAATATGCTATCTATGCTGAACAAGCACAGATTAAGTTCGATGTTTTCTTGTCTGATGGTTTTAAAGCTGATGGAGAAGTCTCATTTTATTCAGCTACTATTGAAGGCAATCTTCAATGTATTAATAGTCAGTTTCAAAAATTATACTTACCATCGAAGTATGCACCTCTTACTTGGACTTTTTTTAAAAAAAGACCCATAATTGATATTAGATGGCTTAAGCTATTGTTTAAGCTTTTTGAGATTTTATATAAGAGCAATTTAGTAATTAATGCTGAACTTACTATAATTAACGGTTATGTCCTCTTAAGTGATGGTTTCCAAGCTACAGGAATAGTGAGATTTTTCAATGCACGTATTAATGGAACTTTTTCCTTGCGCAAAATAAAAAATCCTGAAAATATGGTACTTGATCTGAGTTTTGCCAAAATAGATATTCTTGAAGATGACCCAGATAGTTGGCCTGAACAAAATAACCTGTTTCTGGAAGGATTAGTATATGAGACGATTAATAATAATGTTCTATCTAAAAGTAACTCAGGAAAATCACGACTTGAATGGATACGTCGTCAAAATCTTTCTCAAGATTTTTCTCCCCAACCATACGAACAATTAGCAAAAGTGCTTCTGTTGAGTGGATATAAGAACAAAGCTGTAGATATATTAATTGCTAAACAAAACGATCTCCGTAAATATGGCGATTACAGTCATTTGCGTCGGCTATGGCTTCGTATTCTCAATAGAACTATTGCTCACGGATACAAACCTAAGCGTGTATTCTGGTATATAACGCCTTTGATCTTGGTTGGATTCTTTTGTTTTTCATGTGGAGACTCAAACAATTTAATGACTCCATCTAATAACATTGAGCCTTTTAATCATACCAGTGATGAAGAGATTTTAGACAATTATCCAAAGTATAAAAATATCTTGGGAAATAATTCAGATTTTCAAGAACTTTCAATAAATTATCCAAAATTTAATGCTTTAATGTATTCTGTTGATGCTTTTGTGCCAATTATTAATTTTCATCAACAAGATTATTGGCTTCCTAATGCTAATAAGGGAGATAATATCAACTTCCTCATAATAACTATTCCACTAAATACAGGCAGTCTATTACGCTGGTATTTATGGTTTCATATTGTGATGGGATGGTTTCTAAGTTCATTATGGGTAGCAGGGTTTACGGGACTGGTACGTCGTTTAGAATAACATTGTGTAGTTATTTCTAGGAAAATTGATCAAGAAAATAAGCAAAGTTTAATACTTTTTGCTATTATATAAACTCTAATTTTTTTTAGAGTATAATAGTTAGAAATATATTGTATTTAGTCTTCTGAATTATTCTACATTCTACATTTTTTGAAAACTTCTTTTTAGGTTTTGGAACACCATAACTCCTCCTGTAACTAACATCCAAACAACACCCAAACCATTAAATAATACATAAAAAGGTTCTAAAGTATGTCCTAAATATTCTCCTTCATGAATACTCATTAAAAAATGTACTTGATCTCTTGATAGTCCAAACCAATCTTTAGAAAGACGATAAATAACTCCCGTAGATACAGTCATCATCAAGGGAAGCATTACAATAGGTGCTAAGGTACTATGCCATTTTCTAATCTGATTTAGTTTCATTGATACAACCTATTTAATATTGATAGTTAACCATAGAAGTTAGGTTTCAGTTGTGAAAAAATAACCTTTCTGGGTTTAACAGTGTTAAACCCCTACAAGGACGCATTTGTAGGGACATAAAGTATTATGTCCTGATATACTGTAGCTTTTCACATATCATTACTGATTACTATATAAAGTTTAACGTTTAACTAACTGATCCAATTCTTGATTGGTGTGTTTTTTAAACTGTTGAACTAAGATACCATATTTAGGGGCAAAAATCATAGCTATGACAAATAATAATGTTAATAAAACTACGATGCTGCCTCCTGTAGAAACATCCAGATGATAACTTATATAAGTTCCAAAGACACAGGAAAAAACACTACTAACCACAGAAATAATTAACATATAATCAAAGCGATCGCTTAATAAATAGCCAATAGAGCCAGGAGTTACTAACATAGAAATAACTAAAATAATGCCGGCGGTTTGTAAGGCCGCTACAATAGTTAAAGCTAAGACACAAAGCAAGGTATAATACATCATTTGAGTATTCAAACCAATAGCTTTCGCATGGTTAGGATCGAAACAAAATAACAGTAAATCTTTACGTCGTAAAAGAATAACAACTAAGGTAATAATTCCGGCGATTAAAGTTTGAATAATGTCTAGTGTAGAAATACCCAAAACATTACCAAAAAGAATATGAAATAAATCAATATTACTAGGAATTTTTGTAACTAGAACTAACCCAAAAGCAAAAAATCCTGTAAAAACAATGCCGATCACTGCATCTTCTTTTAGTCGAGTATTAGACTTAATATAACCAATAGCAACAGTTGCTCCAAAACCGAATAAAAATGCTCCGATCGCAAACGGTATATTCATGGCATAAGCTATCACTACCCCAGGTACAACCGCGTGGGAAATAGCATCTCCCATCAGTGACCAACCTTTGAGGGTAATATAACAAGAAAGTACCGCACAAACTAAACCAACAAAGGCACTTACCCAAATAGCTTGCACCAAAAAACCATATTGCAAAGGTTCAGTAAACCAGTTCAAAATATTAGTTAGTATTAAATAATTCAAGCATTTACCTCGCAATGACAATTGTTAATTATTAATTGTTAATTATTAATTATTAAAGGCAATCCTCCAAAGGTCATTTCTAAGTTTTCTTCGGTAAAAGTTTCTTCAGTAGTACCAGAAGCTAAAATAGTTTGATTGAGGAGAATAGTGCGATCGCAGAAGGTAGAAATAGACATCAAATCATGGGTAGAAACTAAAATAGTGTGTCCTTCTTCTCTTAACTGAATCATCAGATCGATAATACGTTTTTCTGTCTTCACATCTACCCCGGTAAACGGTTCATCCAACAAAATAACTTTACCTTCTTGCGCCAAGGCCCTAGCTAAAAACGCCCGTTTTTTCTGCCCTCCAGATAGTTCCCCGATCTGACGATGACGAAACTCACTCATCCCCACTCTTTCTAAACTTTCCATCACAATTCTCTTATCTTTCGCACTGGGAATGCGTAACAGGTTCATATAACCATAACGTCCCATCATTACCACCTCAAAGACACTAACAGGAAAATTCCAGTCTACTTCGTCTGCTTGGGGTACATAGGCCATCCATTGCCGTTTCTGGGCTTTTTTGACGGAAGTTCCTCCCACCAAAACCTGTCCTTGACTGGGAGAGAGAAACCCCATGATTGATTTAAACAGGGTGGACTTACCGCAACCATTGGGACCGACTAAAGCGGTAATAGAACCGGCTTCTACTGTGCAACTGGCGTTATATAAGGCGAGTTTAGCGTTGTTGTAGGTAACAGTGAGGTTATCTATGCTGATATCGAGAGATTGAGTGGTTGCTAACATGATGGTGTGTTCAAATGGTTGGCAAGGAAGATGATGAAAAACTATTGCGTTGTGGTCAGAGTTCGGAGTTAGGAGTTCGGAATTATGATTTTGGGAAAGACATTATCTATGGTTGGCAGAAAAGATGATTAAAAACTATTGCGTTGAGATCAGAGTTAAGGAAATTTATCAATAACTTGTCAAAATTAGGAGTCTCAAATGTTTATTTTCTTATTTAAAAAAACTCAACTCCGAACTCCGAACTCAGGTTATTGCGTTTTAGTACCAGCGAGTAACCCATTGGAGATAACCCGCGCATCGTATTCTAGTAAGTCTAAAAAGGTGGGGACTGGGCCTTCTTCGGTGGAAAGGGAGTCAACGTAAAGGTTGCCTCCAAACCTCGCGCCGGTGGTTTTGGCCACTTGTTTTTGTCCTTCGTCGCTGACGGTACTTTCACAAAAAATAGTGGGAACTTGATTGCTTTTGACTTTATCAATGACGGTTTTTACCTGTTTGGGGGTAAACTGTTGTTCTGCATTGATGGGCCAGATATATATCTCTTTTAAGTTATAGTCACGGGCTAAATATGAAAATGCACCCTCGCAACTTACTAAATATCGCTGATTTTCGGTAAGTTGTTCGAGATCACTTTGTAATGCTTCGTCAATGGCTTTAAGCTTGTCACTATAAGCCGCAGCATTGGCGTTGTATGTCTCAGCATTATCGGGATCTAGTTCTACAAATGCTTGACGAATATTCTCTACATAGACTAAAGCATTTTTGGGAGACATCCAAGCGTGGGGGTTGGGTTTGTCTGCGTAGGGACCTTCTGCGATGGCTATGGGTTCGATCCCTTCTGTTAATATCACGGAGGGTACGTCTTGAACATTGCCTAAAAACTTCTCAAACCAACGCTCCAAATTCATGCCATTATATAAAATTAGGTCAGCGTCTTGGGCTTTGGTAATATCGCTAGGGGTTGGCTCATAACCGTGTATTTCTGCACCAATACGAGTAATTGATTGTACGTCTAATTTATCCCCCGCTACGTTTTGAGCGATGTCTGCTAGAACCGTGAAAGTGGTTAATACTTTCTTTTTTCCTTGATTATCGGCCGCTAACTCTGTGGGTTGGCTGTTGTCTGTTTGCCTAGAAGGATCAGCAACTTCACTAGAACTACAAGCAATTAAACCCACCCCTAATATTAAACTCAGGGTCAGGGTAATGCTCCTTGAATAGAACATAAATATTATGAAAATTAATAGGTATTTTTCATAATCTTATCATAATTGTCTCATGATTATTTCACAATTAGTTAAAATTGATCTTTTTCTGGGGTTCTTGAAGAAGAACGACTCCAGGTTTTCCAACCCACCTGAAACCCTCGCAGTAAGCGACGGCTTTGGGTTTGGACGTTTTTAATCTGTGTTTGAGTTTGATTAAGACGATTATCCACTTGTTTAACCACATCTGAGGCACTTTTGACACCACTATCGATCTCATCGGTTAATTCGGTGATTTCTAGCCCTGTGAGGCGAATAGAGTGTAAAGTGGGGGGGAATTCTTTATGCAGAGTATTAAACAATTTATCGGCACTACGGGCAGCCCTGGCTATTTCTTGTAAGACAGGGATAGCTGCGATTAAAACTGCCGTTAGACTGACTGCCATTAAAATAAGAGAGCAACTAAGCCAAAATATGGGATCGCTGGTCATCGAAAAATTGGGTAGAAACCCCGTCCTCTCTTGGTCGGTCTGAGATGCGGAAGTAAATTCCGCCTCATCCGACCGCTTGTAGGACGGCTTTACTCTTTTAGTATAGCATTCTCACAAATAGTGTGTTAAACTGTGACACATGACAGAACGTGCCTATCGATTCAGGTTTTACCCAACCCCCTCGCAAGAAAACCTTTTGCGACGGACAATGGGGTGTGTTCGCTTGGTGTACAACAAAGCATTAGCGGTACGCACCGAAGGTTGGTATGAAAAACAGGAACGAATAGGCTACAGCCAAACATCAAGCCTATTAACTGAGTGGAAAAAGCTTGAAGACTTAGCCTGCATTATTCATGAAGAAAAAACAAAACCTAAAAAATAAGAAATTGGCATCAAAAATTATTTTTTATGAAATGGATTTTTTAAAAATCGTGAATTCGGCT
>NZ_JASJEB010000041.1 GCF_030064895.1 Crocosphaera sp.
CTTCATACAAGACTTGTAGAGATTAAACTTTTTTTAGAATTAACCATCATCAAGTCCAGAAGACTAAGTATGACTAAGTATTCTTACTGGCTCAGTTCTGGAATTGAACAAGATTTTTTTTCCAGTGTCCATCTATATTAAGTGAAGAGGCTTTAGACCATGGTCAATATCTTTAGATGTTTCTGTAAATAGGGCATCACGTGCTTCAGTTCTGGGTGGGATGTAGTTTGCCGGCCTTGAGGTGGAATATCAAAAGGAGGCAGCAGTTGAAAGACAGAAGCCTCGGTAATACTACAATCTGGACGAAGCTTTTAATTAGTTATAGCTGTAAGCTAGGCAAACCTGATAAGGTAAGGGTCCTACACAGTTCTACTCGTGGTATTCTCAAAAACCAACTCTCGAAATATCTGTGTAGCCATTAAAAAAAGAAAATCAACAGTGGAATAAAGACTGTTGATTTAGAAATACAATAATTCAATGCTTTTATTTACGATTAAATTAGATTTAATCTCCACATTTAAGTCATATTTTGGAATTGTTGAGTATTTATATTCTCAATGATTTCGGAAACTTCATTTTCTTCTTGATATTTTATTAAGTTAGCTAATTCCTGTAATTGACTAATGGCTTCTGCCCCTTCTAATTTCATTAATTCGCGATCATCCCGCATTTCAGTCCAGGTAATACCATAGTCAGATACTAAAAACCTAATTAAATGATCTTTACCCAAACTGACCATAAATGAAGCACTATTCATTTCACCACCACAGGTGTAGCAAGAAGCCAGATAACCACGATTTTCTAGGACAATAGCTAAGGCTTGCAGGTTCATTACTAAGTCCCTTACAAAATCACGATGTTGTTGAGCTAATCGAGTAAACACGCCTTTTCCTCCTGATAACACTCCTCATTATAAAACCTTAATACTTTTTTAAGATTTTAATTCCTCCACTGAAAGATATAATTTGATCTAAGTTATATGAAAAGATAAGATAAACTCATCATCCACTAGACTAACCTAGTTTTTTATAATTGCCTAGTATCAGGAACTACACTCTAAGAATTATTTTATTGTCTTTAGATTTCAAAACAAAGAAAAAACCTAAGCGACCTCTTCATATAAGGGTTTTCAAGGAATCGATTATTTTTTGTCTAGTTAATATTTAGGGAAGAAAGTCTAAACTTATTATTCTTATATTTATCATTGAGTATGCTAATTACCTTCTTAATCGTTTCTTAATAACTTGGCAAATTGAACGTCTGTTGTTAAGCTCTAATCGGTAATCGGTCAAAAAGATGACTCGATAGTGTATCTGGTGTTGAGGTGTTCATGAAAGTTTCTAATTCTCGTCCTTGGTTGTTCATCTTAGAATTTCTATTAATCACTAATGCGATCGCTATTGCTGCGGGGGTTGGGTTTGGTGCAGCGTTGCGTTTAAGTAGGCCGCAAGAATCTGGTGCAACTATACTACACTCTGAGCAATCGTTTCCACCTCGTCAAGACTGGCCAGTGGGAGAATATTCTAGGTATTGAAACAAAATAAACACCTAATTTGAGCTAAAATACTAGGGATCTAATTAATTAATCACTACTGATGGAAACATTAACATCCCTTGGTTTTTCAACTTATGCACAATGGTCTATTCTTGCCACTTTAGTCTTTTTCTTATTAACCATTGTTGGATTTATTTTTAAGTGGGGAATTCGTTTTCGATTAGTAGGAATTACGGGTTTTATGATAGTTCTAACTGTAGGATTATTTGGGTTAGGATTAGGTTTATTTGAACGAACAGAAATTCCTGGAGCAGTTCGTTTTTCCCGTGTTTATGATAACGGGGGTAATCAAGTCGTGATTGTGGTTGAACCTTCCATTACAGAAACGGAACTAGAAGCGACTTTAAGACAAGCAGCTAATGATTATTTTTCCTATGGTAGAACTTCGGGAATAGATAATAAATTAACCATTCGTGTTAGAACCTTGGTTCATCCTGAGTCCGGTGAAAGCTTACCTTTATATATAGGACAAGTTCAGCGATCACTATCAGTGAAAGATGATCAGAACATGAAAATCTATATTTTTGAAGACCAATTTAATGAGTTATCTAAATACCAAAAGATAACTAAGGATTAATAGTAGATAACCTAATTCTATCTTGGTCAAAAGATATATTCTGTTCTCCTATGGTCACTTTTGAATCCATCCCCGATCCTCTAATTGTTAATGAAGGAGAGGATTTTTTTTGTACTGTCATAATCACAAAAAATTCTTGTCCTCCCTTGGCCATAATTTTCGTACCTTTCTCAGTTTTTTCAGTTGTAATTTTAACGGATTCAGGGACAATAAATGTTCCTTTCATAGTTGCTTTATTTTTCCCTTCAATAATAAAACCATTATCCTTAATTGTGACATCTCCTGCGGTGTGCATTATCCAGACTTTTTCCTTGAATTCTTCAGCCTCATTATTGCCAATAAAGCGATCAACTAAGACGAATAAACCGGGAACTCCCGATGATTGACTATAATCAACAGCAAAAGAACGTAATCCTGCAATTCCTACTGGTGGTTTACTATTTTTACGCCAATTTGTATTTGTTTGTAGAGTAACAATTCCAGAACCATCAGGATTGGAGACGAAAAAGAGGGGTTTAGATGTTTTCCAAGGAGAAATTTTTGGTAAAATAACGACATTTTCCTCTTCCCAGCTATTAGTAGATTTTCCAGCTTTTGCCCAAGTTTCTCCTAACCCAGAAATGCGAAAACTTCCAACATCAGGATAGTGCCAAGTACCACGAATCAACTCTTTTTTTAAGAAAATATTTGCCACAAAATCATCTTGATTTTTCCATTGATTTCTGAAATTATAAAATCCTTTTTGCTGATCAACAAAATTGTAATCAAATAGCTCAACAGGATTTTGTGTATTATGGTTATGGTTGTCAGCATAAAAAGTTAATATAAAAGGAGCATAATGAGGTAGATTAACCCCAAAACTCTGATCACCCTTAAGTCCTAAATTTTTTTCAAAAATAGGGAGAATTGCTGGTAACAAATCTTCAGGAAGAGTCACTAAACCTGTAGCAAAAAGAGACGAACCTGCGTAGTAGCGATGTCGTCCATAAGTTGTAACATTTAACTGGTTATTGTCAGGAATCATACGCATAATATAGTGAGGTAAAATCCACTGGACACGAGAACCTTTAACTAAGTCTTTTCCTATTACATTACTATAGGCTTGTAAGAAAGGGAATATAGTTAAAAATAGAGGTTCAGTCGTGTAATGATCACCTTCACTACCAAAACCACGATCACCTATTGCAGTGGTTAAATATCGTTTAACATTGCGTTCTGCTGTTTTCATGAAATGATAGATTTCATCATTAGATATACCAGGCTCATTTAAAATAGCTAAAGCAGCTAATCCTGCTGCTCCTCTTGCTCTTGCATTCCAGTTACTACCGGCATTACTATTCCAATTATTACGAGGAGAATCGCCTTTTACTAATTGTTTAGTTTGTGCCGCTAACCAATTAGTCACGGTCTTTATTTTGTTTTTATCCCAAAGAGAATAACAGAAGTCATAAGCTAAAGCAACACCTGCAACAATAGGAGAATGTTCTAATAATCTTCTACCGGGATTTTTCATTGATTTTTCTACAATTTTCCATCCCCTATTCGCTAACTTCTTATCATTATTAATTAAAGCCAAAAAGCAATATCCAGAAGCATGATAGCCACTAGTTGGTACATATCCATCATAATAAATAGGTTTTTTTAAGGTTGTTTCTAATTGTTTTAGAATTGCCTGTCCTTCTGGAGTTTTAGTTGCTTCTTTTAGAGATGATAATTGCTGTTTTCGGAAGACAAGACGAGGATGCTCTTGAGGAGATATAGCTAAATGGTCACTAATACTAACTGGCCAAGGTTTTGTTGTTTTAGTAGTAACACTACCTTGTAATCTTTTTTGTTTATACTTTCCTTGATAACTGCCGATAATTTGATTTTTATAAGGAATTAAGTTGATTTTGTAAACTGCTGGTAAAATTTCTGTACTCCAAGGATGAGATTGAATATTCATGGTAATTTTTAATTCCCATGATCGATGATATTTTTTAGTGCTAATTCCTTGAATACTTAATTGTTCTAAGTTATTTATTTCTAGTTTTCCTTGATGATCAACATCTTTATTAAATTTTTTAGCGTATCCCCAAACTTCGGGTTCACATTCACCTTGATGACACACCAAATCTAAGGTTATATTTTGATAGACCGGTTTTTCTTCCCATAATTTCCAAACGCCGTGCTTTAAGGTCAAATGAATATTCCCAGAAAGTGTTTTTATGTCAAAAGAATGTAAAATAGGTGCATTAGAACCTCCTAATAATAAAATAATGAAAGGTAATAGAATTAAATAATGTTGTTTCATTGACTGTTTTCAGGTTACTCAAGAGTGAGGAAATAGTATAATTAAGATATAATATCTATATGGACTAAATATTATCTTTTGCTTATTATATTATAAGCTTATAAAATTTTGCATACAATGGTATACAAAATTCATTTTTCCTGGTAAGTGTATAGTTTTCATGAGGTATTTCATGCAGAAAAAATTTTCTTTAAATCACCCTATCATTGAAGAAAGTTTCAAAATTATTGATGAGGAAATTGGTTCACATAATTTGAGTTTATTAGAATATCAAATAGTTCGTAGAGTTATTCATTCTACGGCTGATTTTGAGTTTCTTGATTTACTTAGATTTAGTCCTAAATCCATTGATAATGGTATTAATTTTCTAAGTAGTAGAACTCCTATTATTACCGACGTAACAATGGTAAAACAGGGCATTATTAACTTAGTTTCTAAAACATTTAAAAACCCCATTATTACAGCTATAGAAAATACTCCTTATGCCCTTCCTGGAAAAACTAGAACTGAAACAGGTTTATTAGAATGTTATCAACAATATCCTCAGGGAATTTATGTTATTGGAAATGCTCCTACTGCTTTAGTTGCTTTATGTCAACAAATTCAAGAAAAAAAACTTAAGCCTAGTTTAATTATTGGAGTACCTGTAGGGTTTGTTTCTGTATTAGAATCAAAAAAAATGTTAGCAGAAATTTATGTACCTCACATTCTTGTAGATGGAAGAAAAGGAGGCTCCTCTGTGGCTGCTGCCATTGTTAATGCTCTACTTGTTTTAGCCTGGGAAGGTAAGGCTTAAAGCTTAAATATTTTTTAAAAATGCTAATATTTTTCCTAGATATGATTATTATATGACGTAAGTATTTTGTTCTGTTTAATAAGGATAAATACCCTTAATTATATTAATACTTATTTCAAAATTAGAGGAAATCGAAAATGCTGAATCTCCCTCTTGTACTAGATATTGCTATTGGTTTAGTTTTCGTTTATATAAGTTTAAGTTTAGTTGCATCAGAAATTCAAGAGATTGTTAATACACTTTGGCAATTGAGAGCTAAGCATTTGAAAACATCTATTCAGTATCTTTTAATTGGTAGTGATATAGATAGTGTTGATGAAATCAAACAAACTAAGCAATTAATCGATGAATTATATAATAATCCTTTGATAAAAAATTTAAACCATCAAGGTCAAGGGACAATATCACATCTATGGTTGAAAGCAATAAAATCAAGAAATATTGATACCCCTACTAAACTTCAAGAAAAATTAATATCAGAAATTGTTAAAATAGGAAAAATAAAACAAATCATCAATTTAGAAGATTTGAAAAATGAGATAGAAGAAATAGGCAAAAAGAATAAAATTAATTTAACACAGTCGAAAGATGTCACAACACAAGTATCTAATGATACTGAAAGAAATGATTATATAGAAGATTTAAAACGATTAGAAAAGAAAATAAAAGAAATAAATAAGAAAAGTAAAATTAGTTTAATGGGGTTTGAAGAGTATCAAAAAATGAATATACAAAAGGGAGCATCCCAATTTTGTACTTTAGCTTTTTTAAGAGGTGCTGAAACCTTTGGTTTATCATTACTTTTGGTAATGCTTTTACAACAATGGAATACTCCCATAGAAAATGAAAATGAAGAGAATTTCCAAAAATATTTAAGATATCTCAATAATGAGATAGAAAAAAAATATAAAAAACAAAAAATTGATTTTATTAAATTTAAAAAAGAAATAGAAATAATAGTTAACGATCCCAAAAATGAAAAAGATTCAATAGATTTAACTAAATTGAAATTGAAGGAAAAGGTCATTGAGTTCTTAATTTCTAAAAGCGATAAAAATACTAGAAATGAATTAATAAAAATCAGAAAAGAACTATTAGATAATGCTGCATTACCATCTTATATTCCTAACGATACATTTGCTACTACTTTATTAGAAGTTTTAGGTATTCCGAGACTAACTCATCATATTAGTTGTAATAAGTTTAAAGGTTTTCTCAAAAGATTCGTAATAAAACTCAGTGAAATTGAAGGTATTGAAAAAGAAAATCATGACAACTTTACGAAAGATATAATCGAAATATATAATGATTTTTATAATAAAAAATACACACTAGAAATTAGTTTATTAAGAATTAAGAATAAACTAAATGAATTAATTGTAATTTTTCAGAATAATGACGATTTTGGGGAACATAGCATCTTGGTAAAAAAATTGAAAAATATTGAAAGCACATTTTTTGAGGAAAATAATTTTCAAATCCTTTGCCAAGAAATGAAGCTCAACCTAGTTTATCTTGCTAAAATTTTAGATCCAGATTTGACTGCACAAGAAAAAGGAAAAATACTCGAAGAATCAGACAGTGATGCAAAAGGGGAATATAAAAATGTTTTTCATAAATTTGATGAGTTATTTAAGAATGAGAAGACAGAAAGTCAACAAGTACAAAAAGAAATAGAATACATTTTAGATAAACTTCCTAAAACTCTAAAAGATAGTATGATGACTCTTGCTCATCGCGCTCAAACAAAAATAGAAAATAAACAACAAGATATAGAAAGACTTTCCCAAGAAATTGAAAATTGGTTTAATAATTCTATGGAACGTGCATCGGGAGTCTATAAAAGAAATTCAAAAGGATTAGCTTTAATTATCAGTTTTTGCATTGCTGTTTTAGCTAATGCAGATAGTTTTCACATGATTAGTAGACTATCAACGGACAGTATTTTAAGAGATGCTCTTGTTAGTAGTGCGGTAGCATTAGAAAAAAGTTGTCAGAGTGATGATAGTTTTGATTGCATAAAAACTACAACACAGCAGAATTTAGAAGAACTTTCTCTCCCCATCGGTTGGAGTTGTGTTAATTTTGAAGAACAAACTGGCACGAGTATTCCCTTTTTGTGTGATAAAAATTCGGAAAATTCGCTCACATCTCCGAGTACTTTAGTGATAATTATTAAAGCATTCAAGGTATTTTTGGGTTTGATAGTGAGTGCAGTTGCTATTTCGATGGGGGCATCATTCTGGTTTGATATACTTGGCAAGATCGTCAATGTTCGTAATACTGGAATGAAACCTAATTCTACTGTTCAGGAAACGACAAATTCTCCAAAAGCTTCCTAGTATTAGTCTCATGAGTTTATGATTAAAGTTGTAGGAATTGGTTTAAATGGAAGAGAAAGTTTGACAACAAAAATTCAGACAATTGTTGAGCAGGCGAACTTTTTAATGGGTAGCAATCGCCATTTAAGTTATTTTCCTGATTATCTCGGGAATAAGATGCTTATTAGTGATTTTTTTGAGGATATTAAAACTCTTAAAGAAATAAAAAATGATTATGAATCTATTGTTGTTTTAGTAAGCGGTGATCCTTTATTTTTTGGTTTAGGAAGATTATTATTAGAACAGTTTGATGTTAAAGAATTAGAATTTTATCCTCATATTAGTTCTGTACAATTAGGTTTTAGTCGGGTCAAAATACCTTGGCATGATGCTAAAATTATTAGTGGTCATGGTCGTCATTTAGATGAGCTAATTTCTAGCTTACAACAGGGCAAAGAGAAAATTGCTGTTCTCACAGATAGTAAAAATAATCCCCAGGCGATCGCTAAACTTTTTTTGAGTTTAAAAATCCCGATTAATTATGATATTTGGGTGTGTGAAAATTTAGGAAATATCGATGAAAAAGTTAATTGTTTTACTCCTCAAATTTTAGCAAATATTACTAATTATCAGTTTTCTCCCCTAAATATTGTTATTCTTTTACGTAAGAAAGATATTAATTTAAGTCAAAAAGAGTTTGAAACTTTACCAATTTTTGGTATTGAAGATCGGTATTTTTTGAGTTTTAAAGATCGTCCTGGACTTATGACAAAAAAAGAAGTTAGGATGATCATTTTAGGGGAATTAAGTTTAAAATCACCACAAATTGTCTGGGATATTGGCGCAGGAACTGGCTCTGTTTCCATTGAAATTGCCCGTTTATGCCCTAATTCTCGAATTTATGCTATTGAAAAAACAGCGATGGGCATTAATTTAATTAACAAAAATAGTCAGAGATTTAAAGTTAATAATATAACATCTATTCAAGCACAAGCACCTAGTAAGTTACAGACATTACCTAATCCCAATAGAATTTTTATCGGAGGAAGTGGAGGCAATTTAATTGATATTTTAGCTATTTGTCAAGAGAAATTACACCAAGATGGTATGATTATTATTGCTTTAGCAACTCTAGAAAATTTAGGAATTAGTTTAAATTGGATTAAGAAAAATAGCTGGAATTATCAAATATTAAACATTAACATATCTCGTTCTCTTTCTATTGCTAATCTAAACCGTTTAGCTCCTTTAAATCCTGTTTTCTTGGTTAAGATTTTTCGTGAATAATAGTAAGATTCCTCGTTCCTCGGAATGAGGATGAATACCACAGGAACGAGATCAGGTATTAACTGGTTACTTTTTCTTCTTAGCTTTCTGCTTTTCTCTTTGTTTAGCTCGCTTTGCAGCAGCTTTGGCTTCTTTTTCAGCTTTTATTTTTGCTCGTTCTGCTTTTAATCTTTCTTCTTCTTTCTTCTCTAAATAGTAGTAATAATTACCTGGATAGACTATTAATTCTCCGTCATGTAGTTCAACAATTTTATTAGCTACTTGTGAGATAAAATAGCGATCATGAGATACTAATAAAACCGTTCCCTCATACTTAGAAAGTGCTTGTTCCAGCATTTCTTTTGCAGGGATATCTAAATGGTTAGTTGGTTCATCTAGAACCAGTAAATTAGCTGGTTGTAAAAGCATTTTCACTAAAGCAAGACGTGCTTTTTCTCCACCACTTAAACCCTCAACTGTTTTAAATACTGTATCCCCACTGAATAAAAAGCGGCCGAGAAGACTTCTGACTTCAACATTTTTCCAATCGGGTACTTCATCATGAATGGTATTCATGACAGTTTTAGTTAAGTCTAAAGCTTCTGCTTGATTTTGTTCAAAATATCCTGGAATGACATTATGTTTACCCAAACTAACAATACCATCGCTAGGTTTTTCCATACCCATAATCAAACGAAGTAAAGTAGATTTTCCTGCTCCATTGGGGCCGAGAAAAGCAATGCGATCGCCTCTTTCTACGTTTAGGTGAGCATCTAGGAAAAGGATTTGTTCATCATAGGTATGGACTAAATCTTTAATAATAACCACATCTTTACCACTTTTAGGCGCAGGAGGAAACTCAAATGCAACTGTTTTTAATTCTGCAATTGGAGCTTCTACTTTTTCCATAGATTCTAGTTGTTTTTCCCTACTTTTTGCTTGGGTACTACGGGTTGCACTAGCACGGAAACGGTCGATAAAAGCTTGTTGTTTGTCAATTTCTTTTTGTTGCCGTTGATAAGTATTCTCTTGAATCTCACGGCTTAAGGTTTTTTGTTGAATATAGTCAGAATAATTGCCAATATAAGTCGTAGAAATGCCTCGTTCTGTCTCGACAATTTTTGTGCATATTTTATTCAAAAATTCCCGTTCATGAGAGACAATTACCATAGGAATATTTAGACCCTTTAGATAAGCCTCTAACCAATCAACAGTTTCATAGTCTAAGTGGTTTGTTGGTTCATCTAACAGTAATAAATCTGGCTCTTGAAGGAGAATTTTGCCTAAACTCATGCGCATTTGCCAGCCACAACTAAAATCACTAACTAAACGCTCACTATCTTCTAATTCAAATCCCATTTCTGGTAAAATTTTAGCGATCTCAGCTTCTAGAACATAACCATCTAAAGCTTCAAACTTTCGCTGTAAATTATCTAACTTATGAATTAACTCATCTAAGTAATCTGGCTCTGCTGTTTCCATTTCTTCAGTCACTTTAGCTAATTCATCTTGTATAAAATTAGCTTCAGAAAATACAGTCCAAAACTCTTGATTAACGCTACGACTGGGTTCGACTTCAAACTCTTGGGTCAAATAACCAATTTTAAGACTAGCAGGACGAATCACCTCCCCTGATGTCGGTTCAATTTCTCCTTTAATAATTTTTAGTTGAGTAGATTTTCCGGCACCATTTGCCCCGACTAAACCTATACGCTCTCCTGGATTGACTTCCCAAGTGACATCTTTTAGTACTTCGGCGTTAGGGTAAATTTTACTGATTCTTTCAAGTCTTAGCATTAAATGTCCTAATGAGTTTGGCTACTGGATAAAGTTGGTCGATTTATTGATTTCCTTCTCTAGTTTAAACAATCTTGTTCCGAAAAAGAGATGAATATCATTACTGATTAATATAGAGTAGGGGACTGAGATATTGAGAAAATAAAAAACTGATGAGGTGATAATCCATAATGGTTGTAAAATAGCTCAAAAAGGTCTTATTCCAATTCATATTATTTTATACCGACCATCTTTTATAATTAATTCTGTCATAACTGAACCAAGAATACTGATGACCTAAAATCTAAAATTATTCTAAAAGTAGTAATCATAGATAAAATAGTTTATAACATAGAAAGAATATATGTTGTTAACAAAGCTATAAAGATGAAAATTTACTGGTATTTATCGATTATTTTCGTTAGTTTACTAGCACCTAACCTTGCTTTATCCCAAGAAATAGAGAACAAGTCAATATCCTTTTTAAAAGGAACTATTCAAATAGAGAATATTCCTAGAAATAATAAATCTTTTGAGATTGCTGATTTATCTAACAATACATCACAAGAAATTGATAACAGAACTTCTGAGCAAAATCAGTCTGTTCCAACTGCAGAAAAAGAACAATCTAATCAAGCAGAAATAACTGAGAATAAGATAATAAATGGAACCGATGATAGTTGTAATAGCGCACCTCCTCAAGTACAACATCCCCTCATGCCTCCTGTAAAAGTTGCTGAAAATTCTACAGAAGAACCTAAAAACAATGCTGCGGCATTATCCTTAGAAAACCAAGCTAATATTGAAGAAGAAAATATTGAAAGCGAGGAAGAAAAAGAAGAGAAATTGTTAACAATTTCTCAAGCTGAAATTACGAATTATCCTACTATAGCCAAAGCAGATCATTTTTATAGATGTGGTGAGACTTTATTGGCAGAAAGATTCTATAGAGAGGTAAAAGAACCCTTTGGAAATGAAGAAGAGTTAAACAGAGAAATTGTAGCTCAAGCGGTTTATGACGCAGAATATCTATTACCAGGAGGTGCGGTTTACTGGCGACTGTATCAAGAAAGTTTACAAGAGAGTGAAGTTTATGAAAGTAAGCGAATTGCTCCGTTGAAATTATTATCTCAAGACTATCCAGAATTCATCCCTGGCCATCTCAAATATGCTGAACTTTTAAGAGAAGACGATCGCCATGAAGAAGCTTTAAAAGTGTTAAAAAATGCAGTGACTTTGTACCCCAACCAAGCACCATTAGTCAAAGCTAAAATAGAAGCAGATGAACAAGCAGAAAATTGGTTAGCTGCTTCCTTAACTGCCCGTCAATTTGCTGTTTTTAATCAAGATCATTTTTTACGGGATGAATTTAAAGAATTAGCAGATAAAAATTTGGATCGTTATCAAGGGAAACTCCAAGAACAAATGACATGGAATCTGGTAGGAAATGCTATCATGGGTGGTATTGGGGCTGCCTTGATGGGGAACGTTTTTGCTCCACTTTCTACCATACAAACCAGCTATCTTTTATTACAAGGAGAATCAGCTATTGGGGAAAGTTATGCCGAAGGATTTAAAAATCGTCTCACCTTGATTGAAGATCCCGAAGTAACAGGATATATTAATGAAATTGGCCAAAAATTAGCTAAAGTTGCCGGAAGAGATGAATTTGAATATGAGTTTTACGTGGTGATGGATGAAAATATTAACGCCTTTGCTTTACCAGGAGGAAAAATATTTATCAATGCCGGGGCGATCGCCAAAACTACCTCAGAAGCAGAAATAGCAGGGTTATTAGCCCATGAATTAGCCCATTCCGTTCTTTCTCATGGTTTTCAGCAAATGACTCAAGGAGCTTTAACTACCAGTGTAGTTGATTATATCCCTTATGTGGGAGGAATAGCTAGTAATTTAGCTATTTTAAGCTATAGTCGCGGTATGGAGGAACAAGCAGACTTATTTGGTACCAGGTTACTCGCTGCTACTGGATACGCTGCTGATGGACTTCGCAACCTGATGGCACTGATAGAAGATGAACAGCAAAATAGTCCTCCTGCTTGGTTATCTACTCACCCTGATACCAGCGATCGCGTGAAATATATTGAAGCAGAAATTGTCAGAAATAATTTTAACCGTTTCGCCTATGAAGGAGTGGAAAGACATCAACAAATTCGTCAAAAAGTGGTGGAGCTTATAGAAGAACATAAAGCCAAAGAAAAAGGAGAAAATATTGAAGAAAAAACTGAAGAAAATGACACCGAAGTGAATCAAGAAAAGGAATAAAATAAATAGTAGTATATTAGTAAGGTGGGCATTGCCCACCCTACATTATTACTTTTTAGCCACTATAAATATTGCTTTATCTTTACTTGGTTGCCATTGATAATCAATCCTAAAACCAGCATTTGTTAAACTTTTAATTAATTCATCTATTTTAAAGACTTTAACTAAAGGAAAGAATCCTAAAATCTTCCCAATGGGTCCAATTAGTTTAAACCAACCCATAAAATCTCCCATACAAGTGGTACTGGTAACAAAAATCCCCTCTGGTTTAAGAAGAGAATAGACTTTAGCGATCGCACCTTCTTTATCTTCTAGTAAATGTAAAATACTAAGTCCTAAAACTGCATCATAAGTGTTATTTTCTGCTTTTAATTCTTCGATAGTTAATTGTTCAAAGGTAATATTATTAATTTTTTTTGTTTCTGCTTTACTTTGGGCAATAGATATCATTTTCTCTGAGATATCTATTGCCCGAATATGTTTAACAAAAGGTGCATGAATGATAGCAGTTCCTCCAGTACCACAGCCAAACTCTAATACTTCCATATCAGGGTTAAAGTATTCTTGGGTAACTGTTAATTTTTTCTGGTAAGATACCTCATCAGCAATGGGTTGTTTTGAATATTTATCGGCGATTTTGTCCCAAAATTTAGTAGAAGTAGTCATGTTTTTTTTCTGTTATCATAATCAAATTTTTTCTTTCTAAGAAATAATCAGTTAATAGGATTGCTGAAACGCAGTACCCCATCTTCGATCGCCCCATAACGAAAAATTTTCTTGTCCCGTTGGTAGTTCTGGGAATTGAGCCAGGGTTCGCGATCGCCTTGTTTGGGTAACAAGTGCATCACTCGTTGTAGATAACCAGGAGAGAAATTGTCGATCAAAGACCTGGTTTCCATATTCTGGTCTTCATTACGTAGGCAGGGTGTACACTGACGAAACCCCTTTTTATCCATGTGATTGATTACCCGACAAACATATTCAGCCATCAGATCAGCCCGCAGCGTCCAAGAAGCGTTAACATATCCGAATATTGACCCCAGATTGGGGACACCGGAATACATCAAACCCTTGTAAGTATAGGTTTTCGAGAATTCCATAGGCTGATTATCAACGATGAATTTCACCCCACCCAGCAAGAGGATATTAAGACCGGTTGCTGTAACAATTATGTCAGCCTTCAGTTCTTCTCCTGATTTCAGAAGTATGCCCTTCTCAGTAAAACTGTCAATTTGAGCCGTGACGACAGAAGCTTGCCCGGACTTGAGGACTCGAAATAGGTCACTATTAGGCACAAGGCAAAGACGCTGGTCCCAGGGATTGTAGTCTGGGGTAAAATTAGTGTCAATGTCATAGTCCGGACCCAGTTCCTGACGCACCATATCAAGTAACATCTCCTTGGCCTTCTCGGGTTCAGTGCGCATACGACGATAAAAAAATTGTTGAAATGCGGTGTACTTCCAACGGTTGATGGCGTAAGCTATCTTTTCAGGCAAGAGCTTGCGCAGCAAATTAGCAGTCTTATCAGTATCGGAGCGCGAGACAACATAAGTCGGTGAGCGTTGCAGCATCACCACATGGTCTGCTTTTTTAGCTATTTCTGGCACCAGGGTGATTGCAGTTGCTCCCGAGCCAATAACTACCACTTTTTTGTCCTGATAGTCGAGGTCATGGGGCCATTCCTGTGGATGAATTATCTGCCCTTGAAAACGATTGTAACCCTTAAATTCGGGAGTATAACCCTTCTCATAGCTGTAGTAGCCAGAACACATGAGAAGGAAATTGCAGCTAAGGTAGGTAGTAGAACTATTATCTTTGCCTTCGACCTCAATTGTCCAAGCAGCAACTTCACTAGACCAACTCGCTTGTTTCACGCGGTGATTATAGCGGATGTGTTTGTCTATGGAGTTGTCAGCGGCCGTTTCTTGTACATATTTGAGTATAGACGGTCCATCTGCGATGGATTTAGCTTCGCGCCAAGGTTTGAAGTTATACCCCAGGGTATACATATCGCTATCGGAGCGAATACCTGGATAACGGAAAAGATCCCAGGTTCCCCCCATAGATTCTCTGCCTTCGAGAATGACGTAGCTTTTATTAGGGCATTTGGTTTGAAGATGGTAAGCTGCGCCGATACCAGAGAGTCCGGCTCCAACAATCACAACATCGAAATATTCTGTCATTTTGAAAAGTTATAAATAATCCAGTTTAATAACTGGGGAAAATATCTGTCTAGGATATAGAAACCTTTTCCTGCTGCATCAGGAAATACAGAGGGTTTATCCCGTAAGATAGCCTGAATTGTTCTCCCCATGACCAGAGCCGGGTCTGTGGCGAATCGTTCGGGAAAACCGCCATTATCTCCGGCAAGAGTTCCATATTGTGGCGACTTCAAAATTGGAGTCCGACTAAAAAAAGGATAGACAGCAGTAACTTTTACGTTATATGGCTTTAGTTCTTTGGCCAGTCCTTCACTAAAACCCCGTAAACCAAATTTACTGGCGGCGTAGTGAGTCATTCCTCCTGCGGCTAACCAGCCGGCTAGAGAGGAGATATTGACAATATGCCCTTTTTTACGAGCAATCATATCAGGGACAAATAGATAACTCAAGCGCATTGGTGCTAGTAAATTCACCTGCATCAACTGCTCCCACTTAGTCGAGGGAACTTCATCCATACGACCAAAAACACCAATACCAGCATTGTTAATCAAAATATCTATGGGTATATTTAGTGCTTTGACTTGATTATAAAGGGTCCCGGAGCCATTTTCCTCAGCCAAATCTACCCCGAAACTGGCAATTATCTCTCCTGTGCCTATTTCTTTCTTAATGCCCTCAGATACTTGATCAAGAATAGTCTTATCAAGGTCTGCTAAGATAAGACGGCTACCTGCTTGCAGTAACTGTCGGGTAAGTTCCTGCCCAAACCCTCCCCCGGCTCCGGTAATCAGAATGACAGTTTCATTTAATTTGGTCATACAAAAAAATAATTATATCGGTTGAGCGACTGCTGCTACTCTAAATATAGCAATCGGATATCAATTGTAAAAAAGAATAGATGTATTAAGTCTAGGGGTAAATGCTTCTCAATATTGCCTTATTACTCAGTATCTCAGGACTCTTTCTCAGTCTCTGGATTATCGTTCCAGCCCCTACATTGTTTCTCCTACCTCTGGGAGTAGTAGCACCAGAAATAAGTCCTTGGCTAGTATGTGTTAATTTGTCCGCTCTAACGTTAATCATTACTAATTTTTCACCAAAGAGTTTTTGGTGGGTTGGGCTTATTTTTAGCTTATTTGCTCTGTTTTTGAGTTTGCTCCCACTGTTCCAGTTACCAGGTACAGAAAAAAAGCTTGCGGCTGAAATGGCCAGCACTCTCGGAGCTAACTATCTAAATGAGATTTCTCCAGCAAAACAAGGGCAAATGCGTCCGCGATCATTTATCCTCGGAGACGTTTTCCGAGGTATTCCCCTTCCAGAGGTACGTATTCAACGAGGCATTATTTTTGCCAGTCCAGATGGGCAGGAACTGAAACTTAATACTTACCGACCCCTGACTAAGGGAAAATATCCGACTTTGATTGTCATCTATAGTGGTGCTTGGAGACAGGGAACTCCTGACAAAAATGAATCTTTTAGCCGTTATTTTGCTGCTCAAGGCTATTCAGTTATAGCCATTGATTACCGTCATGCTCCTCAATATAGGTTTCCCAGTCAGCTTGAGGATGTTCAAACAGCCTTGAATTATATTATTAGTCATGCAGAGGAATTAGAAGTCGATACTGAGCGTTTAGCAATCATGGGTCGCTCGGCCGGCGCTCATTTGGCCATGCTTGCTGGCTATCAATCAGATAATATCCCTTTTAAAGCGATCGTTAATTACTACGGACCGGTCAATCTATCTCGAAGTTACCATAACACACCTTTCCCAAATCCGCTCAATACCCGTGCTGTCCTGCGGGACTTTCTCGGAGGTACTCCACAAGAACTTTCGGCACTTTACGAACAAGCTTCTCCTATTAATCACATCAAACCTAAGCTTCCTCCTTCTCTCCTGGTTTATGCTCACCGTGATCATTTGGTCCAAGCCAAAATTGGACGAGAACTGTATGATCTAATGAAAGCTCAAAATAATCTTGCTGTTTGGCTAGAAATTCCCTGGGCTGAACATGTTTTTGATGAAGTTTTCTCTGGAGTTAGTAATCAGCTTATCCTATACCACACTGAACGCTTTTTAGCCTGGACTTTGGGCAGATAAAATTAAATCAGATTTTTTTAGTTATCAGTTACCAGTTATCAGTTATCAGTTATTAAGAGACTGTTTGTAAAGAAAAGATAAAGAAATTAGGCGGCACAGATTTGTGGTTATAAAACTATGGAATAAGTTTTTATGACAGTTTTATGAAGAGACGTTCTTATCCGTCAGATATAACAGAT
>NZ_JASJEB010000008.1 GCF_030064895.1 Crocosphaera sp.
AAGGGAAAGGGATCGTCGGATGTTAGTTGAATTATTGTGTTTGATTTCATTCAAACCTCCTTTGTCTCAAATAACTTTAATTGCTGGTCAGGGCGTTGTTTTTGGAACTCTTGAATCCCTACCAAAATAGAAGTTTTGATTTTTTTTAATAACGATTCTCCAGTTGCTACTGTATCAGGATAAAGACTATCTAAATCAAAGCTAACAATTAGCAGTAATTGATCAATTTCGTAACTAGCATAGCCGTGATCAAAAAGCAAAACATCAAGGCTTTTGTTAAGATGATCGATCCATATTTCATAACGATTAACGCCCGACCAATAGCTATGATTCTCATCATCAGAGCTAATGTCATTACAGCTTACAGAATACGTTTCGCCTCCTATCTTAATTAACTGTTCTGCTATTAATCGAACCTTTAAGCTAACGGGTATGTCAAAGTTAGTTGCCACCTTAAAAATCCTCTTCAAAAAAGTTAAATTCTTCTTCAAGCATTTGAATAAAAGTTTTTGACTTTCTTTCGTCTTGAAAGTAAGTCAAAAGCGACTGAAAAAAGATTAATTAGATTAATACTTCTGTATTCAGAACTGTAAATAATTTCGGCTGTAGAACAGCCTGGACAAGCTGGATCGTAAAAGTCAATTTGCTCTAAATAAACAGTCAGTCGAAATGGATTGAATCCATTAATCCTGTAATATTCTTCGTCAATCTGGAAATAAAAATGAATTGTTTCGATCATGTGTGTTACCATGTATTTAGGTTACTTTTTACAGCTTTTTCATTCCCATGAGAAAGCCTTTGTGGGACTCAGGCAACTATTATCGCCTGAGTCCATCGTTTATGAAGTTTGCTGGTAATTCCAATCCAATAAGGTCTCATCAAAATCCCATAAACTGAGTTTCCCACTCATTGGGTAAGGAGTACACTTAACTGGATTTTGGAGAATCCAGTGATATTGGTTAGGAATATCCCAGTCACCAACGACGTACGGTACGCAATTAACTAGAGTTACTTTACCGAGAATGAAGCCAAATTTAGGTTTTTTGATAACCTCGTTAGACAGTCTTTTGATGAATTGCTTCGACGCTTCTAGAGACTGCTTACTGTAACCTGCATGAATCAATAAATCACCCCTATGAGGTGTTTGCCATATTCGATTTTCTACATTTTTTCCGTGATCAAAGATTGCATCTGCCCAATGCTGATGTATTGTTAATGTTTTCATTTTTTTATTACTTGATGAACTTGAAATAAAAAGAGGGTGTATTAACCGCTATTTCAATAAATAGCGGTTAATTGAAATTAAAGATTTTCTACTGATTCAGCTTCAATAATCCCTATACTTCCTCTCTCTAGTTGGCGTTTAAGTTGTTTGTTACCAATGGCGTTGAGTTCCCCTATTAAAAAGTCAGCTTCTTCGTAAGACAATTCCCTTGGATGTTTTGCGAATCGATGACTACATAAATCAATTAACTGTTCTACGGAGTAATCAATTGACTTCCTTAATCTCTTAATTTCTATTCCCTGTTCTTTAGTGATTTTATTTTCTACTACTTCGACTTGACTGGCTTGCCCCATTTCGTCATCACAATAAACCCCTGAAAGGTTTCTAGGGAAAGCTTTCCTCAAAGCCAATGCCTCACTAACTTTCCCGATCATAAGGTCAGGCATTTTAGCCCAAAAGTTACTTAATTGTCCCTTATATTCAACCTTGTAGCTATTGAATCGCGCTACCGCCACGAAAGGCTTTTGTGCATCTGATCGATAAACAATGGTTTTAGCGGCCTTAGGTGGTTCATCTTTGAGCCATACATCATGCCATACTCCGTCCTCTCCGCACCAATAGGTTTCACTACCTCCATATTTGCCAGTGGACTCAGCAATACTGCGAAATCCATCAATAGTCGGCTCAAATCCCCATTTTCCACCGCGTTTAATTGCATTGATTTGACGGGAAAAAGGATCTAATCCTAATCGTTGGCACACCATGCCAAATAGTTGGAGTTCATCATCAGACGCGCCAGGCATAATCGTTTTCTTGATCAACTCCACCTGTTGGGGGTTGAAATGGCTTGCTAAAGCTTTTTCTTGCGTATTTACTAGATTGCTCATTTTTGAATTGTTTTTGGTTGACACTTATCTTTTTAGCACAGACATTTCTGTGTGTCAATAGATATAAAAATAGCTGATAGAGTTGTCAACCAGTCATCAAACAATTCAGACTAGACCCTATCAGCACCTTAATTATGTTATTGAAATAAAAATTTGTCAACACCCTTGACAACATACAGATATGTTTGTATAAATGAAATGTCAACCAAAAACAATTCAATTCACAATTATGCTTGTACAAGAAAATCGCACAAATGAATTAAACCAGACATTTTTCAAGTATTTAGTAGAAGTAGAGTCTAAAGAACTTGACCCCAGCGAACCTTATCCCGTCCCACTTTCAACAGACCAATTTATTTTTTATACCAAAAACCCTAATCCTGATAAGTACCAAGTAGAGGTGGCAGCATATCAAGCAGGGTATTGGCCACAAGAATGGGAAGTCTCTGAGTGGCTTTATCTACCAGAAAATGGTTGTGGTGATCAAGAGTTTTAAGATTTTTAATCAGATTTAGTATTAGTGTCTACAAGGTTATGATAGTAGTAATCATAACTTTTTTTTTATGGACTTATCGCGCTTCGATATATTTAATCTTTTCTCTAGAAAAAAAGAGAAATTAACGGGTTCACAAAGATCAGTTGCTTTAGGAGATTTCGGATCTTCCAGAAGACAATGGGATCTAGAAATTGAAGAGAACCCAATCAGGGAACCCCATTTAGCACAAGAACTAATCAAGATAGAAAACTTCTCTAGGGAAGTTTATGATTGTTTAGAAATAGCAGCACAAGACACTTTTGCTAGTACAGATGGGGATGACATTGGCTTTACTGTTGCCGAAACCATAGACGATAACGAAACAGCTGTACACACAGATATTTATGTAATTGCAATGGAGGTCATCCAGCGCAAACAAAATCATGAGAAGATGGTGATCGGAGGAACCTTGTTGCAAAAAGCCCTTAAATGGTCGCTGATCTATGGTGACGCATTTCTGGAATTAGCCATAGAAAGGGAGGGTATCACTAAAAATGATTATTGCGTTTCAAAATCTCTTTATTTGCCAACCTGGGAGATATTCCGATGCGAGGACGATCATGGGAATTTAGAGGGTTTTGAGCAGCGTAGATATTTACATAGCACCAGCCCTGATAATATTTTCACCCCTCCTCAGATAGTCCACTTTCGACATAACCAAAAATATCTCTACGGGAAGTCTTTATGGCTACCGTCTTTGGGGTACTGGGCAAAATTAAAAGAAGCTACAGAAAATTTGGCTGTAGCGGCCAGGGAAGCAGGAATTAATCCAACACTACACATTTTCCCAGAGGGTTACGCGCCTAACCAACGGACACAATACAAAAACAATTACGAACAAAGAAAGTTGTCTGGGGAGTTATTGACCGATATTTACCTGCTATCCGGAATGGAGCTAAAAAAACTATCTAGTAGCAACCCTAGTTTAACTGGGTTGATCGACACAGTTCTACAGTGGCGTTACCACATGATCCCTTCCGGCTTCCCAATCTGGCTGTTCCCTGGACTGCAACCATCTGGCGGAGCTAAAGAGATTAGCCGCGCACCCGACAGAAATTACGCCAGGAAACGGTATGGGTGGTGTCAGTTGCTCACCAAGGGTATTAGACAGGTAATAGATACAGAGATTATCCTAAAGATGGGTTGGGACTTCTATTACAAAGAAGTTTTGAAGGGTGGTGGCTATCGGATTATATGGCCTGAGTGGCAAATAGATGGGATGGCCGACACGGATGAATCCAACCAGCAAGGAATTAATGATTTAGATTTGGAGGGGAATGAGGATGGTGGACAAATTCAAACCCAAAGATACCGAACTCCCGTTTTTTAGGCAACTTTATAACTTAGCGGAAACGGGGCAAGAAGATATCGAACCAGCACAAAAAGACTGGAAGAAAAAGCAAAGACAGTATGACGGACTAATTGACCCTGAGATCAGGGAAGATGACTAGCACACAGATATATATGTATAATAGTAAAAACCCCTCGCGGTGTTAGCGCACCCAGGGGATGTAACTTAAGCGAGTAAGTCACATGACTATTATAAAAGCTAAACGCGCAACAGTAGAGTTTTGTCCTGGGGTAACGGTTGATGGGTATATGTTACCTAATGGAGAATTTAGAGTAGGAGTTACAGGAGCTAGTAGAGCGGTTGGTTACTCAAAACAATGGCTTTCACAGGTTCACACTAGAAACGGAAAAACGCTAAAGGACTTACACCTCAAGGGTTTTACGGGTTCTCGGTCAGAAGTTTCTGTGGATAGGGATGGTGTATCAGGATCATCAAAAACAAGCACTATTTCATTGTCCGATTTCAGGGAATTGATAAAATACGCTGCTATCGTTGGGCAAAAATCACAAGCACTAGGCATCCTAGACGCTTTATTAGACATCGGAATAGAAGACTACTTCCGTTTAAGCTTTGGGGTTAACCAAATGACCCTAGAGGAGAAAAGGGCTAAATTCTATCAAACCTACGCAGCGACCATTAACTGGTTAGAAGAAGACAGAGAAGACTTTAATTTAATCGAAGCACAACAAAGATTTTTGAAGGCTGTTTAAGATGCACTCTAACCGCCTAACAAACCTCAATCAATAATTAAGCCTATGAAACTAACAGCCCTAAACAAAATATGCGAAATGCTCTTAACAGAATATCCAAACGCTTGTGTGGAAGCAGGAGACAGCACAATGATTGTTTACCATAACACTAAGCATGACACGATTCTTATGACAATTTCTTTTTATGATCCAGAGAAGGAATATAGCGACCAAGAAAATAATTACACAATCAATCAAGGTAAAAATGAGTAAATCACACCTGGAAAATCGCTTTATTCAAACATGGAACCACGTTTCTGACATTGTTCTAGAACGAGAAGTTATCCTAATTCCTGATAGAAAATTTCGCTTTGACTTTGTAGATTATCCTTCCCAAATAGCAATAGAAATTCAAGGGGGAATATGGTCGAAAAGAAAAAAGGGACATAATGGGGGAACTGGATTAGAGCGAGACTACGAAAAACTCAATCTAGCTCAACTAAACGGATGGAAGGTTTTTCTGTTATCCGAGAGTATGATTAGCCCTGCATGGCTAACCATGATTGAGAACTGTATGCTAGAGATAGCTTCCCCTGAAGTAAGGAAGTTACAAGCGATCGCTAAAAAAGTTTGTCCAGAAGTGTTTGAGAAAGAAAATGACTAACGAAATACTCAAAGATTTTACCAAGATTGAGACCGATTCATATTACCCAGACGGAGACGAAATAGTAATATTCGTTGGTCAACACAACGGACACCATGTTTTAACAGACTTTGGTGGACTCTATTGCTTCCCGTGGATGCCTTATGAAGCACCAGAGAAAGAACCGGTATCAGTCCAAAGAATCATGGATAACGTTGGTATTCAGATTAAAAAAGGATGTTTTTTTAAGAAGCATGAACTAGCACCAACAGAAAAAGATATAAAAGATTTTTGTGAAGGACTTTTGGAGATAGCTAATTATTGGGATGAGGATGGACGTGGCTACAGGATTTCGCCTTTCTCTCAAGATAACTCCTGTCCTGAGACTTGTACTCAGTCGCCACCGTCCTAACTGCTTCTCGCTCGTATATGGCCACGCACCAGTATCTAGAATGGTGAAAGCCGCGCCGATTTCTGAATCAGGACAACAGGAAACTTTATTATAACAGACTTTCATCTTAGTATTCCTTCAAAAACCACACACATATATGTTAACTTAATTTCCTTCTTCAAACTGAACCCAACCTGCTATTTTTTGCCCCAAGAAGCTTTTGGTATCCCAGGTTTCACTGGCCGGTGTCTCAAACTTTTTCACAGGGTAAAACTTCCCCGACCGACCATTAACTACAATATCAACCCCATCGGACACAATAGGAAAGTCGTAAGTTTTAGGAGTAATTAACTCTCCCTCAAAATACTCCCTATCCTGGTTTAAACCCACTTGCACATCGTTCTCAGGTGGTTTCTTTTGACACAACCAACAAGTCAAAACAGTTGTTGTGGTGGTATTTGTAGGCTGCATATTTCCATGCTCGTCTTCAAAAATAGTAACGTCGGTAATGTCTTCAAGGGTTAGTGTGGCGTTTGCGGTTGGTTGCCCTAGATCAGCAAGGACTTCGTTGGCTGTTGATAGGTATTTGTCCAGCATGATAATTTTATTTTCATTCTAGCTAAAATGACTACCACAAAATGAGTTCCCGTCGCTATCCTTCCAATTATCTTCTAAAGAATAACCTTTTTTCACTAAATAATCGTAATGGTTGATTCCATTCCTTTTCCTTTTTACCATCCCAAGAAATTCGTCAATCTCAACTTGATTACGATGTTCGTCAACGATAACAACATTTCTATTGTTTAGAATCTCAACCCAATCTTCTAGTGACACTATAGGATTAGCAATGCCGTAATCAGCTAAATCATCAAGGTCTTTGTACCCTCGGAATAGAAACGCCCGTCCCATTGCACTTAAACCTAGATGCAAATCTTCAATTGTTTGAACTTTATTTGATATTACCTTCTCGTTTTCTGTAATCGTTGTTGCTACCTGGATGCTCTTGAATCTAACGTAATGGTTGCAAGTCATTTTACGCTCCTAGTTTAACTTGTTGAACCTCTAGATAATTTAGTCTAATTTTATTAACCATCATTTTACCGCTAAACGTTTTAATGGACTAGAAACAACCATAGACGAGATAGATAATATTCTCAATCAAGATCCTAAAGTTCAATGGCAGTTTAGAACACTTGTCCATGAATCTCGTCAAGGAAAACGAACAGATTTAGTGGATGAAGAGTTAACTTGTTATGGTGACTATAACAAGTTAGATTCAAGTGAAAGGCAGCAAAAAAATATCCGTATCTGTATGTCTTTATGGTATCAACCAAGCCACAAATTCTTTACACCTCCAAAACTCCTCAAGACTCAATCCGGTACCAGCAAACCCCTTGTCAGCATCAAAATAGAACTTTTTGCCCGTCTCATCCACCTCTTGTCTAGCCATGGGGTAAAGCAACTCTGTTAGATTGAAATAAATTCTCTTCTTACCGTGCTGTTCCCAGACTCGAACATACCAGGTTTTATTACCGAATCCGTTTAACCATTCCTTGGCTTCTTCAAACTTTTGGCGGTTGTTCTTACGAATCTTCTTGGTGACGAAACGGGGGGAACCTTTAACAAACTTAACGAAAAAGCAATTACCCCATTCGTGGACTTCTGCAATCGCGTCTTGAGCAATTTTCAAGAATCTGGCAACTAATCTTTTAAGTGATAAATGTAACATGATGACCTCTAATAATTTTTCACGAAAGCCAGCCAAAGGACTGGCCGGTTAAGTTATGGTTTACAGCCTTTGGGTTAAAAACTGTTTTGCGAGTTCGTCAGAAGGCTCATAACCTCGAAACTCTAACCACTTCTTAACTTCGTTGATTACTTGGTTCTTAGCTTTCTCAAGGTAAAAGTCTTCGGCACTACGAGCTAAGTCAGCAATGATCTGTGCGTCATGCTCATTCTCCGGTTTAAATATTCTTCGACTTTCAGCTAACATAATGGTAATATTCCTTTAATTAGGTTTACAAGAAAGGCGATCGCAAACTTTGGCGAGGGAGTGATCGTCTTTCTTTATGTTTTTAGTATAAAGTCTTGGTTGATACTTGTCAAGTCTTATTCGATAGTTTATACTAAGTGGTAACTGACAACCTATACTTGAGGTAAGTTAATGGCAACAGCAGCGATGAAAGTCCGCAAAACAATTGAGACCGAAGTACCTAACTTGGGGGAACGAATCAAAAAAGCTCGAAAAAACAACTCAACTCCATTAACGGCTTTGGCGGCCAAGGCAGGGATGACTACTGCTAACTGGTACGCAATCGAGGCCGAAGACATGAAAGCGTTACCGCTTGAGACACTTCGCCGTATCGAAGGGGTTTTGGGGATTGATCTCGGAGTAACCTTTGACAGTTAACTCTTGCGATCGCCAATCAAACCGAAATACCCACTTGTACACATAGACATAATTGAAGACAAACAGAAATGCCTAACTTACAACGCTACGACAACGACGGAATCGAACTTATCATCAACACCGAGACAGGAGAAAGTTTCGCTTCTGTTTCTGGATATGCTCGAATGAGTGGGAAAGATCAATCAACGATTTCAAAGCGTTTGGGACGTATGAACAGACTGCTACGCCAGGAGGCTCAAATCCTGACCAGCACTGGATCTAAAACCGTTGCATTGATTAACGAAGACACTATTTCCGATTGGATCGTTGACGACAATCCAGAACTGGCCAAGCAGTTAATCAAGATAGGTGTCAGAGCTTTCAATCACAAACTGGCCGGATACAAACTGACCACCATCCCCCAACCCGATTTAACCGCCATTAACGACCGCCTAAATGAATTGCACACCGAGAACCAAGTATTAAGAGAACAATTACGGCGTATAGAGGCTGTTGAACCCGAGCTTGACACCACAGCCCTAGAGACCTTGATTGAAATGCTTAGTGTCCACAATCCCGAGGGACTGATGGAGTTGACAGCACAATTAGCAACAACTTTATTTATGGTAGGAGTTGACATCAGCAAGCAAAAAGCCAAGAAAAGCCAAGTGATCAAAAATTTTGACAAGATGGTAACTCACTACCACGGCAAAAGTTATGTGGATCTAGACAATCCCAATAGTTTGCTGCCACTGATTAACGTCTTGAGAAAAGTGAGTAAAACCAACCCCTTAATTACAAAACGGGATGTTTACACTAATTTCCGTATCAGGATCATTGTCGATGGTCAAAAGGTTCCGATGAACGCAGCCGTAGCCCAAAAAGTCTTTATAAGGCTCCAAGAGTTGGGCTACGGACACATCGAAGGCAAATACTTCAGACTCAAAGAAGAGTTGTCTTTGGCCGAATAAACACACAGATATATATAGAGGTAATTAACAATGACTAAATTAATGAAGACCAAAAATCCAATGGAGAGATTTTCCGGACAAGTCTCCTGGATCAAGAGCTACGCGCTAATAAATGAAGACAAAAGTGATTGGAAAAAAGGAACACTACACTCGCTTTTCGATATATATTGCGCCAAAACAATAGATCATCAACTTATCTATTTCGCAGTAACTACAGCAAACAATATTAAAGATTTGCTGCAACTATTAAACGAAAATAGCTATAATGAGCAATTCTGGGTGATGGTAGAAGATAAGGTTGACAAAAAATTAACAGAGGATATATTTCGTACATCAGTAAAACAGCAAACGATTGTCTGTTACTTAGATACTGAATCAGAGATATACAAAGACAGTCCAGTTTACCAAATACTTGACGGACTAGACTGGCAAAAAAGCTTTACCAGTGGTAAAGCTACTTATTCATGGGAATAAACACACACAACTGTATTTTAACACCCACGTTTGTTGTGGGTGTTTTTATTTTCAATAAGTATTTTCTCGGTGGACGATTTATGTATTTGAGCCTAATCTTGAGGTAAAGAATAATAATGATTATGAAAGCACTTATCTTATCAGTATTACTATCATTAACCGCTACCCCCGTTTATGCTAACACTGTAACCGGTCAATTCATGTTAGTCTCCGAACGCTTTTGGAGGGATGGTGATCGCTGTGAAGGAATCCGTGGTTACAGCGATATCAATTCAGGAACCCCAATCATTGTTAGAGACGAAAATAATAATATTATCGCCAACGGAGAGCTAGGGATAGGGATTTTAGAGGATAGAGTTACGTGCGTTTACCCAATCATCGCTTTTGAACTCCCAAAGGCAAAATACTACCAGTTTGAAATAGGAAAAAGGGATATCACTTATTCAAGGGAACAGTTGTTAAAAAACGGTTTCAAACTAGAATTATTTTTGGGTGGTTAACCAATTCTCACAACTGATGATCAACTGATGAACCCCTTGTAATGACCTGGAACTAGGCTAAACAAGGGGTTTCGATTTTGCACACAAGATGGCAGAAACATACCGTGTTTTAGCCCTACTTCCTTAAGTACATCTTTTCACCAGTCAGGTGATTCTTTATTCCCCGTTTTCTCTTCCTCCTTTGTCTCGGTTTTGGTTTCTCTTTTTTCTTGGGTTTCGGCTCGGGTTTAACTTCAATCCCCAAATCTTCTTTGACAAAATACTTAAAATTAGCAGCCTGCGTCCTCCTCATCCTGTGTTCCTGCTTCTCATAATCATACCTGGGTAGGTGAGCTATATTCTGAAGCATTCTAAGCGCAACCATCACCTCTGGTTCTCTCAAATAATAAACCCAGGGGCGATTGAAACCCGGACTGACATCCTCGTGGTAAATAAGGTTCACGTCCTCGAGTTCTTTTAGATTAGGACGGCAAACGTGACCAAGAATGTTAGTTTCCTTTCCTATCTCCTTAGCTGTCTTACCAGGGTTATCAGCTATCCACAACAGCAACTCAAAGGCGTTTTGACGAGCCATTATACTCAACAAACGTCTCAACACTTGGTCAGTTCCTCTGTCGTCATACCTTAAATTGTAGATTTTTTCTCTATCTTCTTTGGTTTTTGTGGCGAAAATATTTGAATATGTAGCCATTTAAGTATATTCTCTTGTAATCAGCGCTCTAGCGTTGTTTTGCTTGATTTATCTAAGACGTAGTATGGTTAACTACTATCAGTTTAGCATACTTACCAATATGACGCTTGACAAACTTCTTCTGTTGTGATTTAAACACATTGTTCCCAAGAAGATGAACTTTGTACCAAAAAGATGAACCCCTTTTTCTCAGTTTGTAAAACGCACTGGGTAAGGCTTTTCAAAGTTTTGCATCAAGTCGAATAATTCTACCACCCGTTTACCTACCCCAAGAAACCCCCTTCAAGGATGCCAATCAGGGAACTTGCGTACCAATAATAGTATTTTTCCTAAATAAAGGTAAGACTAAAGTTCTAATATCAGCTTTTTTGTACTAATATTATTTTGTCTGAAACAATACTAGAGTTCTAATATTAGGCTATTTGTACTTAAATATAGATAAATGTCCATGCAATACATAGAGTTACTTATATACTACATAAAAACGCCGTAAATAAGTATTTATCTTTATTTCTTCTTGCGTTTATTTATTTATAATCGTTATGACTTTATTTAAACGCGATCTTGTGTAGTATGTCTATAGCTCTATATAATACATAGACGATTGTAGATATATAAATACACAAGTATTTATAATGGTACTTTAGTTTTATGTTTGCTTAAAGGTAATACCTTTGCTAGTACCTGAGTTTTAATATTAGTACATAAGACAAGCCTGTATATAGGCAGAGAAACGGAGGGTAGATTTATTTGAGTTGATGCAAAAACCTGGAAAGTCTTATCTGGTAAGCCTTGTGGGCTGAGAAAAGTAGGATCATCTTTTTTGTCAGATGATCATCTTTTCTATCGCGTCTTATCTATACTCATACTGACTACGGATAAGTGAGGGTATAGGGACACAGGCAAAAACGGGGTATATTTTTGGCGGCGTTGTAATTTTTAGCCAAACCCTTACGTGGTGCGGTTTGTGAAGATTTTGCGCGGTTTGCGCAAAGTGCCATCATTTGTAATTTTCTTGTTAACGCTGTTAATAGACATGCAGGTGTGTCTGCGATAATATGTTAAGACGGCAAACGTTGACTTTATGTCAGGTGTTCAGGTAACGCCTGAACCTAGCCCTTTAGAGTTTTGGAGATTACAAATGAAAAAAAGCTTTGCAGATTACGTCAAGCAAGCACGACGGGAGTTAGAGGATAACGGGTATACCAACACAACCTTAGATGAGATTCGATCTAAGAATGTAGTCGAGGTTGATTTTGTTTTAGATGATTGTAGATCTATTACCGTTACAATTGACCGTAGCACTGATGAAGTGGTGGAAATAGGTAACTATTACCGTCCACCTGTGGGGCATTTGGTAAGGGCTGTTACGGATAAGGATTTAGTCGGGACTGATCTAGCAGAAAACTAAACAATCTTGCCTTCAAGACGGGAGGTTGGGATCAAGTAAATAAATGAATGGGCGCACAACCTATCCTTGGGGGAAGTTGAAGATAATCCCCTTCAATATCCCTCTTTTCTTCATATTGAAAAACAAAGTAAAGGACGCACAACCCAACAATAAAGGCGGCTAAAGTCTTTTTATTAGGTTTTTCCATTCTCACCCCTTCTCGCAAAATGTCTCTTTATTCTAAAAAGCAATTATGTCGAATTTCTTGAATTAGCCAGATTCTTAAGGGTAGCTTTATTGTTCTGTACTATTTCTTTACATATACAGACAGGGGTGGGTGTGTTAGGTTTAATAGTGTCAACGACAAAATGGCAAAATGAAACGATAAGTGGTGACTGCCCCGTAATGGGGCTTTCTTTTTAGAAGGGGATGGGATTGAGTTCAACTTCTAGCCCTTTGCCGTCTGTGGGGTCAATAATGGACTTGCCTTCCAATATCATCTTGTATAGTTTAGTCGTGAGCATCACGTCATTGATTAAGTAGTTAGCCACATCCCATTGCTTGTCCTGTTGCCAAAGAACTGGTGCCAATTCCCCCGACCCTGTTTTACCGGTACCAAAATTTGCGATCGCAATATTGTCTAGTTTTTAGCCGACTCTGGTTTGACCTCGCGTATATTTTCGAGGTTGACCGGATGCGAATCTGATTTCTTCTAATAGGTCAAAGGTGGTGTCAATATTCACTCCATGCGCTTTGCACAATTTATCATCGAATGATTTTGAGTTAAAACCTATTACGTCATTTGCTTGGTTGACCGCTTCTTGAAACTTATGTAAAGCGTGATAAGGGTAGAGTTTGTAGATGTCTTCCCAAGATAGGTAAGCCCCAATTAAACTGATACCCATTCCCTCAAAGTCAGTCCATCCTTTGCAGTATTTAAGTGAAGGATCTTTTTCTCCACTGGGAATACAGTTCTCGATTTCTACGTCATAAACGATGTATTTAGTGGTCATAAGTTTTTCCTAAGTGTTGCTGTCTTTGTGTCTGCTTAATGTGTTCTACTTGTTTGTCGTATAGTGCCTGAATTTCGTCTACAGTCATATAGTTCTCAAGTACGTTATCGGATTCTTCTAACTTTAATACAAGATTTAGTAGTTCTTTCAGGAATTCTTTTTTGCTCATGAGGTTCTTACTCTATAATACAGTTATATATTAATACATTTATTTCTGTATGTCACTACCATTTCAAAAACAACCCGGGGAATCAAAACAAGATTGGTTGGCTTGCCAAGTTTATTGTTTAATGAACCCCAAGGAGAGGCAGGTTTACATGGCCATTTTAGGTGTCTTTGAGACCGATCAAGTAGAATCTAAATTGTCAGAAAAGATTGACGAGAAGTTCGACTGGGAGGCAAGAGCTAAGCTTTATGATCAGGCTAACAAGGCTAGAGTCGAGTCTGAATTATTTGATGACGAAATGCAGATGTTAAGGGAAAATCATCGAACTACCGTTAAGATCGGTAATAAGATTTCTAAAGATTATCAACGCTTTTGTAATAACAATCCTGAAAGGGTTACTGATGAGGATTATGGCATTGCTGCTAGGACAAGATACTTGTTAACCCAAGCCAATAATACCGAGACGGATACAACTTTCAAACAAGCAGGAATGATGGCTTTGTTAGAGAGGTTTAAGGATGAGGTTGGTGAATAGATTTGAAAAATAAACTAACACTAATCGGGCAAAATCTTTATAATAAAAATAAGTTTAACCGCCCAATGAATAATAGTGCTATTCCCAAACCACAGGAGGGGATGCAACAATCTTTATATGACTGTGGTGCTGATATCGTGCTTGCTGGTAGTGGGGTGGGAACTGGTAAAACATTGGGGTTACTTTTGAAGCATACTCGTCACATAGACAATCCTTTTTATACAGGAGTTATCTTTCGTAGAACCTATGCGATGGTGACCAATCCTGGCAGTTTACTGGATGAATCTTACAAAGTGTACCCCTTATTCGGTGGCGTTTTTAATCAGATGAAAATGCGGTGGAAGTTTCCTAGTGGGGCTACTATTGATTTTCGCCACTTGCAGCACGAAAAAACCAAGTTTGAACACATGGGGTCGCAGATTGCTGGTTTGACTTTTGATGAGTTAACCCACTTCACCGCCAGTCAGTTCTGGTTTCTAACTTCTCGTAACCGCTCTACTTCTGGGGTCAAACCATTCATTTCGGCCACTTGTAACCCTGATGCTGAATCCTGGGTTGCCGAGTTTGTTCAATGGTATTTAGACGAGAATGGTTACCCAGATCAAACTAAATCTGGAATAGTTCGGTATTTTATCAGAAAGGAGGAAGAATTTATCTGGTCAGATACCTATGATGAGTTACTAGAAAGATATTTGACTCCAAAGATAAAGGAAGAAGATGGAATATTTCGTTTCAAGCTTCCAGACGAAACCGTTATAGAAGGTCATTCACAACAAAGTATTTTTGATCAAGTTGTTGGGGAGGGTTTTACCAGGGGCTTGCCAATTAAGTCCTTTACCTTTCTCCCCGGTTCGATCTACGAGAACAAGAAACTTTTAGACATCAACCCAGAATACCTGACTAATCTAGAAAACTTACACCCAGTTAGACGGGAGCAATTGTTAAAGGGTAACTGGAAAATAGTCTTTGAAGCCGGCACAGTATTTAACCGCACTTGGTTCGGTTTTGTTGATGAGATTGCCGAAGTATCTTTGGAATATGCCGCTATCGTAAGATTCTGGGATTTTGCGGCCACCGAAAAAGAGCAAGCTAAGTCAGGAACCAGTTATACTGCCTCGGTAAAGATGGCTAAATTCTCAGAAGACTACTATGTAATACTCGATGTTACATGGGATCAAATTAGAGGTGGTGAAATCGAGGGGTTGATAGGACATACTGCTAAATCCGATAGTAATCACACCCTAGTTAGGTGGGAATTAGAAGGCGGTTCATCTGGGAAAACCATTGCCTACCAGTACCAGGAAAACTTACAAAATGAGAACCCGAACCTGAATGTGAAACCAGTTAAACCATTGGGTAACAAGTTAGCTCGTGCTTTACCATTGGCTACGGCTGCACAGTCAGGAAAAGTTGTTCTCTTGGAAGGATCGTGGAACACCCAGTTTCTAAACGCTGTTCAGCAGTTTGATGGAACCCATAAGCCCCTAGTAAACGATATTGTGGATGCTGCTGATGGGGCTTTTAGTCAACTGGAAAATACGCCTGTTTATGGACAACAGGAAAATATGTTTACTACTATTAAGAGTCATTATCGTTAGGTGGTTATTCGCGGTTTTTGATCCATCCATACAGGAAGGCTAAAGGAAGTAACCACACAATTTTTGTCCATGTCTCAAGTGTTCCTTGAGACGACGTTAACTCTGGCTGTGTGATCATTAAATAATTAACAGAATAAATGCAGTACAGAGTGTAAGCGTAATAGACAGTCTCTAACAATACTAATTTTACGTTTACCTTCATTGCCCCTGTCCTAATATGTTTTCAGTAGAAAAACGAAATGATTGAGTTTCTGTTAGGTCTAGGTGTCCGAATATCGCAGCCAAACCGTATATCACTAAAAAACCAACTAAACTAATTACCAATGGGTTCAATGCTTTTACCTTCATTTTCCTTGTCCTAATATTTCTTCTGGTGCATAAAAACTAATACACTGCTTGTTGGGATTACTTAGATAACTGGTGAGAAACTCCCCGTTTTCCAGCACAGTTTTAGCAATGATTTTGTATATTTCATGGTAACTTTCGTTGTCAAAAATATACTTAAGGGGAGAGTGTTCAAATGGGTGACAGATTAATTCAGGGGAACCCATTTCGCGAAAAATAAGCCTAACACCCCCGTATTTTCTTAGTTCTGATATCCAGGGTTTTTCGATTAAGAAAGGTTGTTGTTGGTTGTTATTCATGATTGAAAGGATATTGGTTATTTTGCTAGAATAGCATACAGTTCTGTATGCTATATATCGTTTATTTTCCTATAAGGTCTTCTCTGATGTATTGAGGATTGTTTTGGATTTTGTACGACTCAGACCAATGCAACTCTTCCAGATCAAAGTCTTTAAAGTCTAATTCTTGCCATTCCTCTTGTTCGTCATCCGATCCTTCTAAATGCTCCTCAATACATAATTCTATCCTTTCTGGAGTGTTTTTGGGGTAGTAGGAATCTCCTTTCTCCTGACACTGGATCTCGTGTTCTTCGATAAGCAATCTCCATTGTCCGCTATTTAACTCATGCTTTCTCCTCTCAGCGTGTTCACGGGACTCGAATACCCCTCTGATTACATCCCTTAATTCAGGAGTATAGTTAAGTTGTATCAAAATAAAGACCTTTTTCATTTTTAACCTCTTGAATTTGTTTTTAGATTGGTCGCGAAATAACGCCTATCCGATCAAAGACTTCTACAAAAGTCCCCATATTTTTCTTGCCCACATAAAACAAGACGTTTCCGTGAGCCGGTGATTTTTGCTCAGTACCATTAGCGTCAATAAATCTTATTCTGAATAATGTTTCACATCGAACAAAATTCTGTGCCAAGGTATTAAACCACCTAGAAGAAACCGCAGGACGGACTAAAATAATTGCTTCGGGCATCACCATTGACCCATATTCTTCTAGTAGCTTGTCAATCCATTTTGTTGTAATACCATTACCATAGGGTGGATTAAGCCACACATTTCCAGTCCAAATCTTGGTTAAACCATCATCTTCTATTGTATAGTATTTTTCGGCTTTAATCCATTTCTGTGCAACATTATTAGATGCTGGATCTAAGTCAATTTTACCCATAACTTTTCGGGCTAATTCTATTAGGTGGGGTGGGGTGTACCACTCTGTTGTTTTTGATGAATGTAAGATGTTTTTAGTCATTATCTTGTTCCCAATACCATTGATTTCCGATTTTGTGAGCGACCGCTCCTAGATCCTGATCGCCATAAAGATAGGTGGTTTCTGTTATTGTCCTGAAAGTGAATTCAATTCCTTTTGACCAAAAATAGTTCTTGACCTGGTGAGCGTCTTTTCCTTTTACTAATAGATAGTGGTCCATGTAGTTTGGTTCAGAGTGGTTACCAAAAAAATCGTCACGATCATAGCCAAAACCTCTTACGTCTAAGTCTCTTGGATCAAAAAAACTGTTAAACCAGTTGTATGTACCTAGGTTTTCTTTCCATTCAAACAAAACGGGGGCTTCGTCTATTTTTTCGCAATTGTTAATTACCTTTAATTCTTGTTTGTTCATATTTACTCCGAAAATATTTCTTCTAGGTTTACAAGAGTGGAAAGATCGGCGATTTGTTCTATAACTATTTCGTCCAATGCCTCTATATTCTCTTCACACAAAGAACACTTTATCGGAAGCTCGAAGCTTCCTAGATCGCACGAAAGAATCGGAACCCCTGGGTTACATTTGTGGTAAATTAAGTCAGTTTGTTTCCATGTTTTATTCTCAGCAAATTCAGCAAAAACCATTAGAGAGTGTTCTATACTCAAGCTTGTTTTAATTGCTAACTCATGAGGTTGAATTTTCTTTGGTTCACAGCTAGTTAAAAAGTCTTTGAGCTTACGTTTCTGCTGCACATCCAAGAATGATAGTGTTGGTTTCATTTCAGTTTTTCCAAATTAGTGACAGTACGATTATTACTCCGATTAGCAAGATGGCTATTTTCATTTGTTTTTACTACTACTCTTCAATAAAACGATCAAATCTTTCATCCTTTTGCACTATTCAATAAAACCATTGACAGTGTAATCAAAGTTCATAAGAATAACGCGCCCTTCATTGTCTCTTTCGTAGAAATAAAGTTTACCATCTACAGCACTTTGGAACAGACATTTTCCCTTAAATTCGACACTTTTACCTTTGCTTAATACTCCTAAGACTGTTAGGTAATTAATCATTATCCCTCCTTTTGGTTATTGGAATCGTCTGATGAACCTACAAAACAGAATGCGATCGCTAACATTATTGATACATCGAATTCTGAGGGGTGACAAAAACGAGTTATCATTTTGTCTAACCCATTTTCTGTCTCGATATCTTTCTCAAAAATAGAAATACTAGCACCCCCTCGAAAAAGGTTATCCGTTTCGCTTAGATGCCACAAGAGTGCCTTGTCGTTAAACTGTTGTGCGAATGACTTTCCTTGGGCAATGAAAGGGATGAGTGGATCGTAATTGATCTCGTTACTTGTTAATTGATTCATTGTTGGTTGTCCTCGTACATTTATGTGTGTTATTCGCCTAAAAATAACTGCCGCTCGTTGTTTGACATTGCTTGGTCTAGTTCTTTTAGGAATTCCCGTTTAAATTGGGGATGGGTAACGACCATGCTAGCTTTCTCCCACGCTCCTGATTCTTTTCCAAACCCAACGCTGTTCAAGATTTTGCTTAAACGGGTTGTGTCAGGGTTCCCTCTTTTATTCATTATTCCGTAGCGTTGACATAGTTGCTTGTTTGTCAAAGTCGTACCATCGTTAATCATTGTGCCGTTTAAGATGGTGCGATCACGGTACTCAACTTTTTCGATGGTTGAGTATCCCAGTACCTTTTGCTGGACTGGTTCGGGACAAGTCTGGGTGATGGTGTACCGCAGGCTTTGAGATTCTGCGATCGCCTTTTCTTTTTGTGCTTCATATTTGGCTACTTCTGCATCAAGTCGCCTTAACGTAATTTGTTTTTCCAAAATAGCTTGCTGTTCCTTGGCTCTTAGAGTTTCAATGTCCTCAGCAATAGAAGGATGATGTTGCTGAACTAATTGCCACTTTTGTTGACACTCAATATAGTAATCCCGAATCTGACGACCCTCTTGTGTCTCCGCGAGTAAGCAGAAGTGAGTGAAGGCATTACAAGAAAAGTAAAAAACCTCGGATTGCCTTCCACCACTGCTTTTGCTCATTTGTGAGCAAAAGTCTTTTCCTCTAACGAACTTACTTAAGCGACGTTTAGCATTAGCCTTTTTACTGTATCCTGCTATTTTCCAGGCAGTGTCAAACGGCACAGGGAATTGTACCCCCTCTTTTTCCGCTTTAAACCAAGATTCAACAAGGTTTTTAGTGCTATTATTGTTCTGTATGTTAGTCATAATTATCTGCTCCTATGCAGAAATGTGTGTTTTGTCAGTCAAAATAAAATGACTGGCATTTTACTGTTTTTCAACGTCAGCTTTAATTAATCTCTCGATATAGTTAGACAAAGAGCGATCTTGCTCCTTAGCTTTAGCTTCCGCTTTTTCTTTAAGTTCAATCGTGATATAGGTTGAAACCCTTTGCTTGCTTGTTGCGGATTCAACTTCCGTGGTTTTGCCTGGAACTAAAGCAATATTAAGTGGAGGACAAAACCATTTGATCAAAGCCTTCTCTACGTCTGGCAAAAGCTTTGAATCCTCTACGAACAAATAAGATACCTTGATCTTGCCGATTTCCTGCAACTCATCATACTTGTGATGCCCACTCCACCTTTGTTTAGGATTGATAGACCGCCCAATGTACTGAATGACATCGTTACTATCGATTGCAAAATAAATAGCTGGTTGACGAGGAAACGCCGATTTAGCATCAAGGGGAAGCCAGGGAAGTTTTGATAGGTCTAGTTCTTTGGGGTTAATCATTTATTTGACCATCTCCTTTTCTGCTTCAACTAACTCATCAAAAGTACAGCCATAAACATCCATTAACTGTTGAAGTTTCAATGGGGTCATGCGAGGGGCGTTTTTCAGTTGCTCCCAATTACGAATTGTTGAGACAGCAACATCAAGCTCTACTGCTACCTCCTCAGCCCTTTTTCCTGAACGCAATCTTAGTTCTTTCATGTTCATACCAAAAGCTTACACTAATATAATAGCACATTTATTTAGTACCAACCACTTGACAGGTACTAATTAGTTAGCTATTATTGACATAAGGAAAGACAGTCAGAAGTTTGGTCGCTTAGTGACTGCCTTTCTATCCACAAAATAATTAATGGAGTTACACCCATGTTAACGAAAAAGCATCCTATTTTCGAGTCTAAAAACATTCATGATGCTGAAATGATTGCCAACATCGCCAGAGATACCGAGGAATTCTATTTACAGAAAGCGCGTGAGGCGACTATTACTCAGATTAAAAGCTTGTTAAGAGTTAAAGGTTATCGAGTTACCGATGAACTTGCTGAGGAGTTTTTGACCGGTAGAATTTAATTATGGTGATGCACCAGCTTTTTGAATCTATTTTTTGCTTTGAGGAAAAACAATGAATTTAAAACAACAAATCAGAGAACTAATTGAAGAGTATTCCTTAGAGGAGGTTGTAAAGGAGATATGGGATTATAACTTTTATTTTCAAGGGGGATGGATGAGTTATTCATCCCAGTTATACGGTATTATTAACGACTTGGATCGTAAACAAAAAGAGCTTGAGAGGGAGAAAAAGAAGCGGCAAGCAACCGAACAACAAGAAGCTTTTGAAAAAGAGAGAAAAGACAACATTCGCTATCAAATCGAACGCTATTACTTTCTTAAAGGACAGTACGAAGAAAAAGGGGTAAAAATGCCCGAGTCAATGTACGAAATGTTTAGACCTTATTTGGAGGCTAATAAAAATGACAATTATTAATTGCATTTGGACAACCAAAGAAGGAAGAGAAATACCTTGTACAAAGGTGGTACTCAAAACATTCTCAACCGAATTCATAGAGGTTTTGGTATCGAAAAGTATTTGGAAGTATAGTGTCAACTTTGGATACGAGTATCATGTTCATGGTGGTATTAAAGATTTTGATGATGTTGATACTATAGACTCTAAATACGTCTGTGTGCGAAAAGTTCCTAAAACAGAGTTAACAAAACAATTAGAGGCTGAACTTGTCCAGGAAGTAATTGATTTTGTTAAATATGCTTTACTCTAACCAAATCTGTTTCTTACTCTCGTAGCCTCTTCTTCTCGTTTCAGTTCTAATTGTTCTAGGCTTTCTCCAAGTTGGTTCGGCGAGGAGAGATTTCGATCACTGACAATTCTAAGTTCGTGTGTTAACTAGGAGTAAGAGTTAATTTAAAATTATGATTGAATTATTAGCATCTCTGGTTATTTCTACTGAAGATCAGATTACTTTGAATGAGAAAGACAAGCAAATGGCTTTTGAGATTTGTGAATATGCTTCTTTACCTGAATCAAATGATCGAGGTTTTAATATTATAGTCAACAAACTAAGTAGTGTTTACGTTGAAGAAGGTATTGAGACGGGAATAGAAAACCATTATCAATATGCTATGCTAAAAACAACAAAAGTTTTACGTTTAGTTAATACCAAGGCTAGAGAAGGCGGTTGTGACTCGATACTCGAATAAAAAAAACACCCATAACAGTTATGGGTGTTAAAATACATTTCTGTGTGTTTATTGGTTAAAACAAAAGTAATTGGTACTGCTTGGTTTTGGCTTGATTCAACATCCGATTTAGGTCATCTAAACTACTTGAAGCCTCCATGTACGTTAATAACGCCTTCTGATGTTTTTCTAAGAGCATAACCCCTTCATCAGATAAAAATTGATGAAGCTTGTCCCATGAACCCGTTTTTTCTTTGCAGTTTTTAACGGCATTATAGACTCCTGTGGGAAGATAGTCATATACAAGTTCTTTGGTTAACTTAGCCCATAAGGCAGGGCGTTTGTGTCCTTCTGCTTTTAGGTTGGTTAACCTTTCTAGTTGAGAGTAATATTCTATGGGAAATCTCCTTTGCCACAAAGTAGGCACAGGTAAGACGCACAACTCAATAATTTCCTCTGGGGTTAATTTCTTGGTTCGGGTTTGTTTCCAACCTTTAGCGTCTCTAATAGCTTGACGCATCCCTGTTGCCGAAAAATACATATCCCACTGTTGAGCAATTTCTTTTCCAGCGTAAGCGTAATATTTGATAACAATAGAACACACTATATCGATCACTTTTCCGTTTTCGTTGAAAATTTGATGACCACTCTCAAAGCCATACTCAGAGAGCTTTTCGTCTATTTTAGAGTTAAAAAAGTGACCACCTTTATTTCTCCACGGATTGTTTTTAAAGCCACACATTTTAGCCAATGCGCGACGACTCATGTGTCCTATTCCCTCGGTTGTTACCGACAAATCCTTTTCGTACTGTTCCAAGTTAAACATTTCGTTCTGCCTCCATGCAGAAATGTGTGTGTAAGTAATCAAACCAATTAGATTGGCGATCGCAAAAGCTAATCGTCAAGGGTTATTCCAAAATTTATCCCTAGCGTTTCCTGAATCTTCTGAAATGTTTCTACTGGTATATCTTGCTGCTCAGCCTCGATTCTGTACCAATTAGCAGTAGTCATATCAATAGATGCACATATTTTAGTTAAAGACCGCTTGTCTTTCAGTCGCGCTTCTTTAATTCTTTTTCCTAGATTGGGGACTTCTACTTCAACTCTTTTAAAGACTTTCATCAATGTTTGGGACATAGGGTTCTCCTGACACTTGACATTATATAACCTTACATCAATCATATACCACAAAGTAAAACTTGACAACCACCAAGTAGCACGTTATAGTAGAAACATAAGGAAAGGCAGCCAAAAGTTTGGTCGCTTGGTGACTGCCTTTCCTGTAAACCTAATCAAAGGAATATTACCACTATGTTAACGAAAAAACACGCAATCTTTAACACCGAGAATGAACATGATGCTGAAATCATTGCCGAACTTGCCCGTAATGCTGAGGAACAATGTCTAGAGAAAGCGCGTGAATCAGTATTACAGCAAGTCAAACAGTGGTTAGAGTTCAGGGGCTATCAAGCTACTGATGAACTTGCAGGACAGTTCTTAACCGGTAGAATTTAACCAAATCTGTTTCTTACTCTCGTAGCCTCTTCTTCTCGTTTCAGTTCTAATTGTTCTAGGCTTTCTCCAAGTTGATTGGGGGAAGCCACATTTATATTATTGGAAGTGTTAATTACATAGGTTTTACCAGTACCAGTTCCCCCACTACTACGATAGGAACCGCCGCCAACCATACCACCACGGTTATAGTTTTGGACTTGTGCGTAATCCTTGTTATTTTGGTTCTCAATCTGTTGTCGCTTGTAACTCATATAAGCAGGGACTTCTGAGCGAGGTACGACATACTCCCCTGCAGTTAATGCTGCCAAAACGGGAGTTCCACCGCCCATAAGCTTTTCTTTTTTCATGGCCATCATGGCACTAATTCCCAATTCAGTAGCCGTGCCACCCATTACCAGATTTTGAACCATACCACCCTTAGCTAGATTGGGGGTTTCAACAATACCACCGCCATCAAATCCCATCACACCACCGAACATTCCCCCAAACATTCCCCCAAACATACGAGCTAAGGGACGAGCGATGGTCATTTTAATTACTTCTGCTGCTATGGTTCTAAACAAGGCTAATGCTGCGTCTTCAATGCTTTTAGTCTGCATCAATACGTCAACTAGGCTCTGTTCAAACTGTTGTACAAAAGGATTGGCTTGGATGAAAGCTTGTTCGAGTCGAAGGTTTGTTATCGCTTCTAGCTCTGATCTGTAACCTGCTAGTTGTTCTTGGCTAAAGCCCATTCCTTCTGCCCGTCTTACCTGTTCATCAATATAAATGGGGTTGGCTTGTAGTTCAGCTTCTAATATGCCAGCACGTCCGAATGGGTTGCCACTAATTGAGTCTTCTAATCGGGCGCGTTGAACTGCGAGATCATCGGAGAAGCGTTGGCGGTTGAGATTGTCGGTTAAGTTGGATTCTTGTTCAATTCTTTCGTCTGTTAAGTTCTTAATTTCTTTTAATTCTTCGACCTGCCCCCCTAGAGCCTGAGCCTGTCCTTCTAGCTCCTCAGTTACCTTTTTCCTTTCAGGGTCTGTGATAATAGCTTGCATCTCCTCTAGTTTCTGGTAAGAAGCTTCCAAGGATTTTCTCTCCTCTTCTGTCAGGTCAACTCTAGTTTGATAATCTTCGATAATTTGCTTTTGTTTCTCTATTTCCTGTAGTGCAGCTTCTTCTACTCCCTCCATCGCCGTCAATTGCTCTTCAATACTACGTTTTAAGTCTTGACGTTGTTCTATTTCTCGTTGGAACTGTGCTGCATTTTGGGCTAAGTCTTGGGCAAGTTTCTGCTGTGCAGTTGTAGTTAAAATAGTCCCATTTCTTAGTTTTTCGACACCGTTTTCAAGGTCTCTAAACTGCCTAGTAGTCTGTTCCGCACCTCGGATAAATTGCCTGTTAGTTTGCTCCGTTCTTTGAGCCTGACCTGTAATGTCGTTTTCGGTTTGAAGTATAGCCCTAGACTCGTTTTCACGCGCTTGCTGTTCTCTTAATTGGTTCAAAGAATCTTGTCTATCAACTACCGATTCTCTAGCGTCTGCAATTGTTTCGACATTTGACACACCAGGGAATCCGTCGGACGGGATGGTGACGGGGGTGAATTCAGGGATAGTTACTGGCGATAGTTGACTTACTGGTTTCGGCTGGTTTGTTGTGGTGACTGCCTGTCCATTGTTTAATTGAGGTAAAAATTGATTCGCGTAAGTCAGCCTACGTCCAGCAATTCCAAACCTCTCATAATCCTTCATTGCGCCCATAGCCTCTTCTACAGAGGTTGCATTAAAGAGGCGATCGCGAACACCTTTCGAGATACTTATGGAATCGTCATATTTTCCACCCTTGGTTATTTCGTCAAAAAAGAGGTCTATTTGGTTATTGATATCTGTCTCTAGGCTATTAGTAAAAGCAGGGACTCTGTTTCTTCTACCAAAAGACCATTGAGCCAAGCCTAACCCTGTACCGCCTTTTTCTTTCGCGTAAGGGTTGAACGAAGATTCTTGTTGGAATGTCCCTAGAATAGCAGCCCTGGCGTAAGGGTTAGTCAATCCTCTTTGGATTAACGCATTGTCGATCATCCCCTTGTTACCAGATAGAGGGCTTTGGTTAACGGAGGATTGAGTCTGTGCTTGAGTGGGTACTGTTTGAACCGATGCTGCTGCCCCTTGATTCAATTTAATATTACTTTGATCTAAATCCACGAGCATCGTATTAGCCCCATGAGTAGTGGCCCACGAAGCAAGTTTTCTTATTGCTGCTGGATCTGTAAAGACCAAACATCCAGCAGAACCTAAAACTGGATCTTCCAAATGGGCCCCAATAGCTGACCTTGCAGTATTAAACTGTGGAGTCATTCCGATCCACCCAGTGATTTTATTCCTGGGAACCTTGGTGTGATCAAAGCCTGATAAGTTCATATCTCGAACTTGTGCAGCTTGACCAGTATTCAAAGTCCAGCGTCCATCAGGCAATGGGTTTCTTGTCCCTGCTACATCACGCCTTTGCGCTGCTGAAACACCTTGTTTAGTGGGATCGCCCGATGCACCACCCATGATGGTATCCACAATCTTGCCATTACTGTCCACCAGGTCAAGGCGAATTTCGTCTAAACCTCCATTTAGCTTTCTACCGGTTTCAGTGGCCACAACCTGAAACCCTTTTTTTAACTCAGAACCCAGATCGTAACTTCCAGACGCTCTAGCTTGTAGGTTCGTTGTGCTAGCATCACCAAAAAATTCTCTTGGATCTACGAATTTATCATCAACTTGTACTTTTAAATCTAAGTGAGGGCCGGTACTTCCCCAAGATCCTTGATCTCCCCCTGTTGTTCCTATCTTTTGCCCTAATTGTAAAACTTGTCCTTGCTTGACCAATACCTTATCGAGATGGTTTAGGTGAACCACGATTTTTCTCCCCATCTCATCGAGTCCCTGTATTTTTATCCCATATTCTCCTTTGTCACTATATAAAGACGTAACTGTACCACTGATGGGAGCAACAAGTTCGGTTCCGGTGGGGTATTGGTAGTCAATCCCATTATGCTTTCTCGTTCCCCCGTCTCTCATGGCATCCATCATACCGCGCGGGCTTGGTAATTTTTCTTTCGCCGTTTTTCCCGGTACTGGGAAAACTCTGTCCCCATTTAAAACTTGCTGTGAAGATGCACCCGTAGAACCACTCGCAGAAAAACTCCCAACACTAGCGTTAATCCGCTTGGCCAACTCATGGATTGACTCAACTAGAGCGTTGCCTTGTTCTGTAACATTGACACCGACCTGATCCATTGAAACGCCCAATTGGTAAGCTTGTGATTCGATATCTTTAGCTCTAAATAAAATATCTTGCCAGGTTCTGTGCTGTTGTCTCTCAAAGTCTTGTTGTTGTCTTCTGAATTGCTCTAACTGAACCAACCTTTGACGTTCTAAGTCCTCCTGTTGTTCTTGTAAGTTTCTGACTTGTCTGGCAATATTTATGGTGTCATTTTCGATTTGTAAGCGAGTTTCATTGCGCCTATCCGTTTCCCCTTGAAGGCGCGAAATTGACTGCCTAATTGCGATTACCGCATCACCGAAACCCTGCAACGGGTTATCAAACCCCTCGGGGTTAAGATTAATAAAGCTTGTCCTTAAGCTAATATTTTCTATATCTCTTCGAGTGGCTTTAATTTGGTTTTCTGCTGCTAAAGTTTGTTGTTCAATACTTCTGTATAAGTCATCCCATTGTTCTGCTAAACCTCTAAATGACCTGAACTGATTACGGTTAAAGTCTTCTACGGATCGCTCGAAGTCAACTAACTGTCTTTCTGCGTTTCTTTGAAAGTCTGCGATTTGATTAGCTAAATCTCTTATTTTTTTTCTAACATCTTTTCTTAATTCTCTCCCGTCAAAGGTTAACTGAGATAACTGAGACCTTGTTCCCGATAAATCTTTTTCTGTTGATTTGATACTCTCTTTTAATTTCTTAATTTCTTCTTTTCTTTGATCATTGTTTTCAACCCCATGGATAGCAAGAATTTTGTCTAATGCGGCTTGCCTCTCTTTTAGGATACCCACTAAATCTTGTTCTTGTTCTTGTAAGATCGTTTTTCTGCTTTCTTGGGATCTAATGTCTCGCTCCCCTTTTGTTTGGCTTGTCTGGTTTATTGCTGCCTGCTCATCCATACCTCTTAACGTCAAAGCGTGTTTTGTTTTGTCAAAAGCTTTCTCAGCATCCTTAAGTTTATTTATAGTCTTATCCCAGACCGTTTCAAGTGGTTTCACCGCGTCTGATAAACCAGAATTATTAAAATAATCAACTACTTGATCGATCAGGTTTTTTTGTGGCTCTAGAATTTCCAGTAAGGCGGCTTTTTCAGCTTCGCTTCTATCACTGTTTTTAATAGCTTCCTCTTTCCCTTTAATCCCTGCTTGAATAGAATTTATTTGATCAACAATATTTTTAAGTGGTTCAACGGCTTGCTCCCTAGCTTCTAGTGCTTGCTTAATAGCAGCATCAATATCCTTTATTTCCGCTAAAGACGCGCTATCTGCTTTCTTAGCTAATTCTTTTCTAGTAGCTCCTAGTTCAAGTAGTTTTTGTTCTAGCTGTTCGACTTCTTGTAAGGCTTTCTGGTTATCTCCTGTCAAAAACTGTTCAATATTAAATGGAGCCAATTGTGAACCAACTAAGAATTTCTCTAGCTCAGATTGTGTATTTCGTATGTCTTGGGCGTTGCCGAGTAACTGTCTTCTGCCTAAACCAATGTAGCTATCATTTTCTGAGAAAAAATCACCAACGCCTAGTAATTCGGACTGTTGTTTTGTTGAATTAAAGTCTTTACCCATTAAGCGCCTGGGTATCCTATCCACTGCTCTTAAGAACCCTCCAAAACCACTATCTTGTTGGTTCATCATATTTACTAAGTCGTCTGTCTTGAACGATTCCCCTCCTAAACCCAATATGTTTTTTGGATTTAATTCTAAACCTTTACTTTTTGGTTTAAGTTGGACGCTTATTACTTCTGTTACTTGTTTATATTTTTCTGCTATTTGTTCCAATGACGTAGTTATCGACAAGGCTGAGTTAGCCATGTTTGCATCGACCTTTCCCATTTCACCCATTAAAGCGTTAGAAAAATCACCTCTAGCTAAAGATAAAACGCCATAAGCTGTTGCTAAATTTGCGCCAAATCCTAAGACTTTTCCTCCTATTGTCTTAAAAGCATTCGCGCTTGAAGCGGCCAATGTCGATAAGCTTTGCTTGAAATTATTTGTCGTGAAAATAGCTCTAGTAGTTTGTTGGACATACAGTTTTAAGGATTTTGCCATTCCTCCCAAAGTGTTAAATATATAAAGCTTTCCTAACACAATTAGTTGTTCAAACATTACAGCAAGCGCAACCATTTCGACAACTCCCGATGGTATTATTTTCAAAGAAAAACTAGAGAAACTATCAGCAAGTTTTTCCATCATCGTACGTTGATCATTCCAGTCAACGGCAAATAAACTTTGTCCTTTACTTTCTCTGTTCATGTTATCAAAGGCACTAAATATGTTTTCAAAGAAGCCTCCCACGCCTTGTGCCATGTTTTCAAATATAGTGTTGTTAGCTCCTAAGAAATCGTCAGTAACATCTGCAATGACCCCAACAAGAAATGGAGTCATTGAGCCTATTAGTTTCCCTGTTGTTGTTGCAAAAGTCGTTCCAAATTTATTAACAAAACTAGCGATTTGCGATGTTGAGAAAATAGCTTGTAGTCCAACAGCGACCTGTGCTGACATTCCGATCACGGCTGTACCGCCAAGTTTAACAAGAGTATCAAAGTGTTTTTCTGCTGATTCAATCATTCCGGCAAAAGCTTTATTTGAAAGGACAAAAAAACCTCCAAAAGTTTTAGCTAATTTAACTTGTAACTTAAATGATGCGTTTTCTACTCTCGCTAGACTACTAACATAATCGTCAGCGTTTCTTTTGGCCGCTTCTCCAAAATCTTCTTTTAAGACCTTAGCTACTTTCGGTAATACCTCTTCTGCCAACAGCGCGCCTTGTGAAATAAGTTTGTTAAATTCTCCTCTTGAAACTCCTAGTGCTTTCTGAAAGACTGACATTGCTGGAGGAAATTTCTCCCCTAGTTGTTGTCTTAACTCTTCCATAGAAACCTTACCTTTTGCAAGAATCTGTGTATAGGCATTAAAAACCAGCCCTGTATCAAAAGTGTTTAATTGCAAGGCTTTAGCTGAGACAGAAATGGCTTCAAACAATTCTTTTACGCCTTCTCCTTCGAGTTCCGTTCCCTTCGCCGCTACAGATAGCTGAGCAAAATTATCCGCAGAAACTTGTAGAGATGTTCCCAGTTGATCCGAAATCTTAGTTACAAACTCCAAAGAACTACCTTTAGGTAAAGGCACTTGTTCCCCTACAGCATCAACAGTCTGTAGCCTAGCGGTGGTTGCTGTTGTGTTATTCAAAGCATCTTGAATCGCTGTGGTTAAAGGGGTCAAGAAACTTGTGACTAAAAGCCCTGTTATGACGGTGGGAAGCATGGGGATTAAGTTTGAGGCCACAAAGCTACCTCCCGTTAGCATCGGGTTAGCCATCATTGCCCCCGATCCAATAAAAGGCAAAATCTCCCCTTCGGCTTCTTGTCGTCCAAAACGTTTTCGGAACTGTTTTCTAAAGTTTCGAAATAGTTTATCTACAAATTGTGTTGATCCATACTCAGAAAGTTCTTGGGTCAAAGCTTCTATCCTTCTATCTGAAAAAGAAGTTCTTGCAACTCTTTTCGCGTATCTAGCAGGATACCTTGCCACGTTAGATTTATTTCCCAAAAAAGCCTCTCTTTCTGCGGTTAGTCTATCCAACTCTCTTCTGCGGTTTCTTCTGATCCTTTCTCTTCTTTCGGCAGATGTTTCTGTTCCTTTTTGCCGTTGGTTTTCCGGGGATCTTAAGCTTTCTTCAAGCCTTCTTCTTCTCTCTTTCAATCTAATCGCCTTTGGAGTCTCAAAAGTGGGATCACCGATAGATCCGTCTGTACGGCGAGAAGTACGATCTATTTCTTGTTGGATTATTCTATCTAAGTCTTTTAGTTCTTTTTGAACTGCCTTCTTGTACTCCTTAAAGCCTTTTCTTTTTAATAACCCTTCCAAATATCCTTCATCAACAAACTCTCCTCTCTTTTTCATCTCTCTAGAAGGTGATTTAATACCCATTGAGTCGTCAAACCCTTTCTTGAAAGCATCTCCCATCTTCTTCCCTTCTTTTTTTGCTTTTTTGCCACCACTCAACCCCTGGCTAAGTCCATCTCGTATCTCTTTTTCCCGTTTTGTCGCATCTTTGGCAGTAAACTTTGAATTGCCCGTTATTTTATTCAATCTGGTTCTTTCTCTTGTTAACGAAGATCGTAACTGAGGCAAGATTCCGCCCCGTTCAGCTTTTGGGATCGTCTCATACAACTTAATCAACTCGCTATACTCTTTTTTTAAGGCGCGAACTGTAGCAATATCTTTTTTATCTACAGGAGACTGTATTTTGCTGGATCTTTCTAAGAACTTAGCTCTGTCTCTTATAAACTCTTCTGGTGTTGGATTTTTTCTTTTTGTAAACTCTTCACTCAGCGCACCCAGTGACTTTCCTGTTTTCTTCCCAAAGTTCGCACCAAACTTTTTTAAACCTTGTTCTATGTAACTGGACGGCAAAAATGTACTAGAAAATCTTGCTGCTAATTGATTCCCCACACCCTCAAACAAGCCTTGGGTAATATTATTTAATGGCTTCATTGCTATTTCAAATAATTTCTTAGTTGCATTATTAGCAAGTTTCCCTGTTGCTTCTCCTAGTGCTGAAACTTCAACCCCCTTTCTTTCGGATTTGTCATCTTGGCTGGTTTTTGATGTTGTGGTTGCTTTTACTTCTATGGTTTTTTCTGTACTAGTAATATTATCTAATTTCTCTTGCAAAGTATCTAGATCGCTGAAATCAACTTTAACAACAAAAGGACTTTGTAGAGAATTCCTTAAACCCGATTGCGCTCGATCAACTTCTTCAAACAAGTCCCTCAAATCTTCTAACCCTTGGGTGTTGGCCTTGGTTTTGATTTCTATTACTTGTTGAGCCTGTTTCCTTAGTGCGCTAAAAGCTTTGCTAACAGACTTAATCTCTTGTTCTAACTGTTCTATCTCCCCAGTATCTACTTTTGGGGAAATGACTGTGTTTTCAAAAGTCTTTAATTCTTTTTTAACTGCTTGTAGATCGGCTAAGTATTGAGTTTTGTCTAGCCTTAATCCAATCTCTACCGATCCTACACTTACCATTACTGTTTACCTAATTTACAAATAGTTTCATACAGCCCATCAACTTGGGCAATTTCATAAAGAATATTGGAAGGAATTAATCCCTCATCACGACATTTAACAAAGATTTGTGCCGTCTTTTGACTAATAGTTTTTTCATGTTTTGTTTCGGGTTCAAACGGAAGAAATTGCCTGAAATCACTTGGAAAAGATTTTTTGGGATCTCGAAGGTAGTTGTAGGCTAGGGATGCTACTTGTGCCACGGTAAAAGAGTTTTGATTAATCTCCCTCTGCTTAGCTTTTTTAATCCCTAGCCACTTCTTAAGGACTAAGTGATAAGGCATTTCTCTAAACTCCCACTCACTTACCCCCCAAGCTATCCAATCAAAATAGATTTCTTCCCAATCTATGCTTTGGCTAATTCCTTCTCCGTTTCCATTTCGTTTCCCTCCTCTTCATTCTCTTCTGTACGACTACCGAAAGCCTCGTCTCTAGCGAAATTAATTATTTCTGCAATGAGGTTAGAACTAAGGTTTAACACTTCTTCCTGTTTAAACCGAAAATTCTTAATAGTACCATCAACGATTACACGATTATTTAAAAAGTGAACAACCAAGGCTCTTAAATAAGACTGCTGTTCTGCTAACAGTTTGTTCATTTTAGTTCTAAGACCATTTAACAATTCTAGAGAAACATAATCTTGTGCGTTTTTAGTAATAATAACACCGTTAATATTTTCCTCTAAAACGTCAGAATCTATAAAGCCATTGATTTCTTTTTCTGATAACTGAGAGCATTGAGATTTGATCGATTCCATTACTCTAAAATAGTCCCTAACACTATCTTGATAGCTATCAAAAACCGCTTTTTGACTAATAGACTCTCCGACGCTAACCCCTCCTCTTTTAACAAGCTCTAGGTAGTAGCCATCGTCCTCTTCTTCTTGAAGGATTTTTTCGAGTAATTCTAAACCTTGAGTACCAGCATTGAAAGCGATCCATTCAACTGGTACTTCAATCGTGTGGGATTCTAACTTAAATTGAGATAAATCAAGAAGCATAATTAATTAATTCTAGTGCTGTATTTACTTGGATAATTGGTTCAGACCGGTTTTTGCATTCATCGGGAATTTTGACGTAATAAAATTCCTGATCTGGCGTACTGACTTCTAAAAAATCGCTGGTTATTTTTTTTGCAAAGTACGCCAACCCCACCAGTAATCGGTCGCTCCTAAAAGAACAATTAACCAACATAAGTTTACTACCAGGGTTATGGCGATGCTGCAAAATTTCTATCACTACGCAACTTGACTCTTAAGTGTGATGGGTTTACCGGAAATGTCAAAATTCATTGTCGCTTGTACAAATTCGGAAATCCCTGAGTTTAAACCATTCTGTCCAATCACAGCAGAACCATATGTTCCCCCACGGTTACCGTCAAACGTTACCATCACTGTAACCAGTTTTCCTTCTCCACTAACTGCTCGTATAGCAAGGAATCCGGGATCGTCATGAATCCAAACTCCACTCGCATCCAGTGCTGCAGATTCACTAACAGCTTGTTTCTTTGTAAAAAATTCCCCAAAGACTCTATCTTCTATAATCTCGACTTGATTATCAATATTCGCTGTGTTAGCGGACAAATAAGGGATCTGAGCATAAACCCGAATAATCTCATCCCCTGCTGCTGTTTCAGGAGTTGCTTCGATAGGAATCTGGGTAGCACCAGCAGCCGTAAACTCGGAAACCACAAAATAATTTTGGTAAGCAGTGGACAATCCTTGACCAGCCCAGTCTGCTTTAAATCCCAAAAGAGTCCGTTCATGAAGATCCACGGGACTGCCCTGGGTCAGAGTTAGACTGGTGGCGTTAGCAGCAACCGCACCTGTAACCAGAGTCATCTCCTGATAGGGAATCGCCTCGGACAGGGCGTATGGTGTACCGATAAAAACTCTATTATTTTGACCCGGGGTAAATGAATCACCTCGGTTTATAACATCTTGTAAACTTGTCATTTAATATAAACCCTCAAGTAAAATTGATTTGCCTATATTTTACCAGACACAGACAGATATGTATGTTAAAGGATCAATCTTTCTAAACCCATTCTTTTCCCCACACACGCCTCTATAATTGTTCTCTCAAACGCTATCCCTTGTGGCAATTCTGCATAAGGACTGGTTAATGGACTTTTTAATACGTCCAGATAAGTATTATTGGTTAACCTCAGTTTAGCTAATAGGGTTGTTAGCTCTGGGTTATGCTGTACCAACTCAATCCTAAACCCAAACTTGATCGCATTTCCCCCTAACATGGGATCGGTTTTTATATCAATATTATCGTGGATAATGCACTCAATCCCACCAGGTACTTTCATACGCCACTGATTGTTGATCAAATCCTTGCTGCGTCTGTAAATGGCTGGTATGGTGACATTTGTGTTTTTGGTAAATTCTAGAGTTCCCAATAAGTTCTCGCTTTCTTGGGAACCTTGTAGTATCTGTGTAACTTTTCCTTGCAAGGTACTTAACCATCTATCTATGTCTGCTTGTTGGATCGAGTAAGACATTAATTGGACTGTTTATCTTTAGAGGGAATACTTGGGACTGACAAGGTTAATAATTGTTGAGCAATATCACTTAACCCTATTTGAAGTTTAGCGAAAGTTTCTTCTGGATTGTTTCCTTTTGTCGCAAACATAGATTCTTCCGTTAATTTTAATTCAAAAGCTTTTTTATTTCCAAATACAATAAAACCTTGATACTCCTTAATAGAAACTTGTGATCCGTCGAAAACTATAACGGCGCGATATTTACTAATTAACGGAATGTCATATATAAAAGTAGGCTCAAAGGCTGATACACCATAGCTTTTGAATTGAGCTAAAAATGAAAGATGTTCAACTGGAATTAGCATATTTATTTCTTTTAGTAGTGGCCACCAATCTTGGTGGCCAAGATATTCTAAACAGAAGGGGGGTTAACGTTCTGTACTTGAGGATGTCCCATGCCAGCCAATTTGGCTTCTAAGTAATCACTAGGAAACTCGCGACCATCGTGAGTTAATTCAAAAGTAGCTTGACGATAGAATTCTTGAGCTAACTGTTGACCAGCTAAAGTATTTTGAGTGTTTTGGTTGTAAACTACTGCGATGTTAGGATCTAGACCTTCCATTTTTTAATCCTTAAATAAAGTTTGCGCTTTAGCCCAAAGATCGAGTTTGTTCTTTATGGATGCTTGTACGATTTTTCTCCGAATCTTTATTACAGAATCAAAAATAGACTGTAGTTGCTCTATTGTTGTATCACCTTCTAACTGGGTTCTTAGAGACACAGTTAACTGTTTTAAATCACTAGAAGTAGCAAGAGAGGACTCATTATCTAGAGCTAAAAGTTCGGACAGAATCTGATCGCGCAGTGCATCTTTAGAATTACTCATGAAATTGGGCTTTTGAAAGCAAGTCTATCTTAGCACCATACATATCTGTGTGTACAATGATAAGTTATTCTTGTTTCGAGTAATACTCAATTGCTTTGCCGTCTCTAAAGACGACAGTATCAGGAATCTCTGGAAAATAAGGATCAAAAAGCACTGAGTCACTTTTTTCTTCCAGCTCACAATCTAGCAAAAAAGCATTAAGTTCAAACAACTTATCCTTGGCAATATCAAGCGTACAAACAATTAATCTTAAGGGGACAGATAGAAAAAGAATTAGTACCCCCAAAACCATCGTTAACGGAGTTAAACAAAGTCCAAAAAAAAATTTCATAAGATTACGGGTCTGTACTTCACGAAAGATAAAAACAACTCATCGGGAATTGTTCCTGGTAGAACCTTGTCTGATGACTCAACCTCAAATTCCCGAAAAGGAACTTTTAGACGCTTGTTGCCTTTGTAGGGCATTGAATTATTGCCTTCAATATAAGAAAGAATCTTACCAGCCGCAGCCTTTAATTGATTTATTTCAAATGTGTTTTGAGTGAAATCTAAGCCCGACGAATAGGTCAACTCACACTCACTGGTGTAATGTCGCCCGAAATGTCCTCTTGTCCCTAGAAAACCGTAACTGAACTGGCGATAAAAATTTTTATTAAAGTTTAATCGCCCGTCGATATCTAGGGTATAAGCGTCGTCCTCGACTGTGACCCAATCCCCAATCGATATGACATTCCTAGAAAAGTCCATGATATTACCCAGTCGGACTTTGATTACTGGAGTCGGTTCGGTAAGAACTGGAGTATGGCTAAAATAAACAGTTTGGGCTTTTATATTTACATCTTTTCTCTCTTGAAATTCCGTTACTTCAAGAGGTCGGTTAGCCCCTTTTCCCGACTCGATTATGGACTGGACAAAAAGCAAGGCACTATTAAGGGCATCCCCTGTTAACGTTACATCAGGGGCGTAGGTATTCGCGTCAGCAGGGGTTAGAATAGCCATTTATTATTTAAAGGAACAGGATTTGTCCCCCTCGGGGCAAAAAGGATTGCCATATAGATCGGTTCGGTGCTTAGATCCACACTTGGGGCAAAGAAGTGTGTTCTCGGGAAGTTTCATTTCTTTTGCGGCTCCAGCAACCACCCTTTGGTAGTAGTCTTCTTTAGGCTTTGGTGTAGTTTTAGAGGATGTCTTAGGCGTAATAGTTGTTTCTGTCATAATAATTAAGCTGCAAAATCTAATGTTCTAAGTTCAAGCACACGAAGTTGTTGGGGAACAGTGGACGTATCACTGTATCCACTGGGGTCAACGTCTAAAGCGGTAAAAGCTTCCGTGGAGAGCCAAATAACATCTGATTTACGTTGATAATTGGTTATTTCGTGCTGGCGTAGTTCCATCGGATCGCCGATACCGCGTCCAATGGTTTGATCACCAAAGGCGTAGGAAGTTCTGGTCAGGGTAGAACCAAGTCCAGAGCCAAGGGTAACATTTTGTACACCTTCTGTCCCGGCTGCCCCAATTGCAAAAGCGTTTTGAACAAATATATGAAATCCGTAATACTTTCCTTGATAACCTGACACTTTTCCTGTATCACCAGGGGGAATTACAGTAGGATTCAGAATATTGGTCAAGTCCATTAAGGAGTTATGGTTAGGAGCTTCCCACTGCCCGTCTAAACTTAGCTGGAATTGTGCCAAAGCGGTAGGATGTAAAACTAAACCGTAACAATTGTCTGGGTAAGGTTGGATTTGGAGTATATCCATGTATGCGCGAAGGCTGATCAAGAAGTTTCTTGTTATAGTCCCGTTGCTTCCCGTGTCAATATCGGTTGCAGTAGTAGTAACCACCCCGTTGTTATTATAAACCACCCGAGAAGTTGGGGCCCAAAGTGAGCGAATCTTTAGGTCTTCAAATTGACAATAATTAAATCGTACGTTCCTATTGATAATAGATATTAAATCTATTAACGAATAACTGGTGACAAAACTGGTCGTGCGGATAGGCTTAATATTCGTACCAACTTTACCCATACCCCTTTCTTTGAGTATGGACGATACTACTCCCGTTTGTACGGGATCATAGTCATCTTGGATGGCTACGAATGCCCCACCCCCACTTAAATCCCAGTCAGTGGGGTCTGTTGAAGATGCTTGATAAGCCGCTCTTGGGATCTGAATCGTATCCCCCTCGGATTTCGTGAAATTAATCTGAGTCGTTGGAAACTGCCAGAAAATATGTCCCGGTCGGTGAGTCTCCCTCATAAGGGGACTTAGCTTATCCAAGAACCCTCCAACCACATCACTGATTGTGGTTGCCGCTTTAACTATTCCTAAACCTCCAGATTTTTGACCACAAAGAAGCCCATTCTTCTTCATGCTTTTTTCAAGCTCTTCTAAGTAAACCACTCTATTTTTTGCGATAAAGGCATCAAGCTGAGTTGTGTCATGGGAATCGCTGATAGAACCCTTTAAATTGTTTTTACTAATCCGAGAAGAGGAAATCATATCCTCGACATCCCTTAAGATACCAGTAGCCTTCTCGGCATCATGAGCAATCTGTGTGTTGAAATTGATACCTTTTTCCACAGAGTTTGGATTACCAGTTAATTTAAACAAATCCTCTAGTCTGCTATTAGCTTCAGTAGTGGTCTCAAGCTCTTCTTTAAGCTTGGTGGTACGCTCTTCCCATGCTTGATTAGTTTTTTCTAAAGCATCTTTGTGCGCTTTTTCTAAACTTTCTAGTTTGGATTCATAGGACTTAATCTCTTGTTGGTGGTCACCTTTGAGCTTATCAATGGCACTGTCAACCATTGTTTTGACCAAACCCAAGATGTCACTTTGATTTAAAGACGGGGTGGGTGATTCCGATCTGGGTTCTGTTTGCTCTAATGACTTTTTTGACTCGTTCACCTTGAGTGCTTCTTCTTCTTCCGGGGAGTCAGGGGTAGGAGTTTGCTTTTTTTCTTTTGTGATAGTTAATTTCTTAACTTCTGCTATAACATTTTTAGCCATAAAAAATAACCATTTTGATCTCTCCCTACATAATACAACAGATTTATCTGTACAAATACAATTCTGTGTGTATAATATGAAAAAGCCCTGCACCATTTGCACTGGTCAGGGAATGGTAAACGACTAACACAGAGAGTCATCTACATGAATAATTCTATCTCAAGAGCAATAAGAGTTCAAATCAAGATAGGTGAGATAACCGTAAATGCCTATCGATTACCTGACGGTCGAGACGTACTGGCAGGTAGGAATGTAACCGATTGTGTAAGCATATCCAACCATAAAGACCTGGGGCGTAAGCTAGGGGTGAAATCCTTGAAAGCTTTACCTAATGCCGATTTGAGCCTGGGGCAAGTCAAGGCAGATTCAGGTGAGACATTTATCCCTGTTGCCTTGGAAGATGCGGTAACTTATTGGACTATTTTGTCTGGACAAGGCAACAAAAAGGCAGCAGCGTTACTAGGTGCGTTAGCAATAGAAGCTTTAAAAAGACGGGTTGACCACAGGCTTGGAACGATTAAGGAAGAGGAAGAGTACGAAGCTTATACGGATATGGTTTGTACTCGCTTAATGGCAAGAAAGGCATGGACTGATACACTTCGAGATCACCACATGAAACTTTATGGAACCAGTCCAACGCCAGAACAGTACAAAGATTGGACGGTAACAGTCAACCTTGCTTTGTTCAACCAGAAGCACTTTAATTGCGATCGCACAGAAAATATGACCCCCGATCAACAACGATTGATCATTGACTTTGAGCGAACCGCTACAAGGATGACCAGTAAATACCCCACAGCTACCCCTGGTAAGATCATCGAAAAAGCTTTACTAACTTTCTAAACACACACACATACCTGCAAGTATTATGACACTAACCCAAGAATACCAACGCAACTCTACATCCGTTTGTCCATTAGAAGAATTAAAAGAGGGAGACGCTTTCTATGTAGGCAAAGGAACCCCTGCCGTTAGGTGGACCGTTCTAAAGTCAATCAGCGAAACAGGAAATGTGGTAGCTATATCTTTGTCAGGAAACATTTGGAAATTCAACAAAAAGATTCTCAGAAATAAACCAGTTCACAAGGTGATTACCAATGACTGAATTAACACTAGCACAACAGTTTGAGATGCAACGGATACGTAACGCAACTAAGACAATGACTAAAAAACAAGCAGTAGATTTATTGGTACAGGCAACCCGTCTATTAACAATCAAAAATAATGTAATTAGGAGTTTAGGTAAATGATTTATTCTATTCAACTGAATTTATTTGAACAAAAAACAGATACAAAAGAAAAGCCTTGGATTGTATCCATAGGGACAAAACCTTGGGACGATTCCGCTAACCAACTAACATCATTTTCTTTGTTGGGGGACAAATTATTCTCAACACAACAGGAAATAGCATTACTTAATGGATAACAATGTGTTTTCGGACTTAGCTTATGGAATGTTGCTGTTTGTTATCTGTAGAACAAGACTTGAAGATGGCACTCATTTAAGTAATTATTTGGAGTCACTTAATAGACAAGGAGCAACTTTCATTGCTTCCAAGAAATCTTAGACATCACCTATGAGGACTAACATGAAAGAACAACTTTATCGGCACTACGAAAGCAATTATCTTTACAAAATTACCGATGAGTCTATTGATACAGACTCAGGTGAACCTCGCATCACCTATAAAAATGTAAATCACCAAAACGCAAGAAACTTAAACTGCACAAAATCATATTTTTTCGAGGTATTTGAAAATGGGGTTTCGAGATTTGCTCCGATTTTCCCAGAAAAAGAAATAGCGAATCAAAAGCTATTTAATTCTGTTCATGATGCGGTCGTTAAAGACATTGAGGATTTGATGGCAAAAGTTGATGTGTTAGCTGCACCACTTGAAGACGAAAGCCTTTACACAGAAGAAATGGCAACAGCTATTCACCTTAAAAGGCTTGTCGGAACTACCACGAGCATTAAAGAAGACTTGCTAGAAAGAAGAAAAAAAGGAATAGAAACCTATGGGAAACACCTAACGCCCTTCAATGATCGCAATGCCTTGCAGGATGCTTATGAAGAAAAGTTAGACGAATTGTGTTATCAGAAGCAGGATCTAATGGAAAAAGAACAACGCAGGAAGATTCAGGAATCGCTGTAAATACTTCACTGAATAAAGGACAAACAAATGCTACTAAAAAATGACAGATGGATTAGGCAAAACGCTTCAGAAGGCATGATCAAACCCTTTAAGGGTAAAATTATAGACCTAGAAAAATGGAGAAAAATTATTTCTTATGGAACAAGTAGTTATGGATATGATATTAGGCTATCCCCAAAAGAGTTCAGAGTATTCAGACATATTCCGGGAAAAGTTTTAGATCCAAAAAGCTTTGATACAAATCATCTAGAAAAAGTTGAATTAAACAAAGAAGAAGACGACAAGTATTTTATCCTCCCAGGCAACTCCTATGGCTTAGGCGTTTCCTTAGAACACATAAATATTCCTGACAATATTACTGTTATTTGTATTGGAAAAAGCACTTATGCGCGTTCAGGAATAATTGCCAATGTCACGCCTGGGGAGGCTGGCTGGTCAGGACATTTAACTTTAGAGTTTTCCAATAGTTCCCCGTCTGATTGTAGAATTTACGCCAACGAGGGTATTGTCCAGCTATTATTTTTCGAGGGTGAACCCTGCGAAACAACCTATGGTGATCGTAAGGGTAAGTATCAAGGGCAAACGGAAGAAGTTACCTTACCCAGGGTCTAACATAAGACCTCAACCATTTGCTGATTAATGACCCTCGCTTGTTTACAGTCACCAGCCGTTACCAGGGATAGCTCTACGGAGCTATCCCATCCGTGTTCTATAAAGTAGGGGGCAATCCGCCACTTTTCTTCTGGAGGTACATCATCAGCATACCAAGCTAAAAACATCTGTGTGGGCATATAGTGGGGGCATCTTTCGTCACGAAACTTAACCATTTCCGTTTTTGTGCTACATAACGGACAATAATAATCAAGATTGGCTTTACCACCTATACTTACGTCACTGTTTCGCTGATACCTTAGCTGTGAATGGATAGGATGGGAGTCTTCCACAGCAGCGTAAAGAGTAACTTGATAATATCCCTCGCGCATCAGTATTTTACGGTCGTACTCATTGTTTGATTTTTGTAAGAGATAGTCCATCATAGCATTGTCCACTGTGGGATAATGCCATAATTCAGCATCAAAAATCATGCCCATGCTATTGTGAGAGTTACCCCATGTGTGATCAAGTAGCAAATCCTGCCCACCTTGACCATAAGAGGCTGTAATAAGCTCTAGCGTCTCTAGAGACCATTTACCATTTGAGCCGTGAATTAGATTATTGGAAGCAGCAATAGGGACTACTATTAACTCTTCCAAGGCATAGTCAGGTTGATTGATGGGCTTTAATTTATTGATTTTTTCTAGTTGCTCTGACGATGGGTTGTACCGTTTTAGAGACTCAAGTAGATCCATGGGATTTTATTTTAATTATACAGTTCTGCCTGTTATGTTAGATGAATTTGCTGTACGTTCCTGTTCAAAAACTTCTATTTGAGCTTTAAGGATTTTATTCTCAAGTTTTAGCTCCTCAACTTTCTTTTCTAGTGACGCGACTTTATCCTTGTAGTAACTACCAGAGTTACGAGCAAACTTCTGATCAAATAAAATCTTTACGCCTTTTTCTATTTGTGCTGGACTCGGGGTTTCTGTTAAACAATAAGAAGTGATAGTTTCCCATTTTTCTCTAACTTTTTCAACTTGTTCTAAGTCGCAAGTAACCCCTTGTCTAATCTGTTCCGATAAATTATTATTAAGTTTGTTTATACGACGACGTGCGTTAGGAGTGGGACTGGCTATAACCTTCATCCTTAAACCTTTTAATTCATTGAAGGCGTAAGTTCCTGGCTCTATTCCTAGTAAAAGTTCGAGATTAACACAGTTAATCATTGCCTGGAAATAGGTTTGAGTATAAAACTTTTCTGACTTTAGATTTTCGTTAAAAAACTTATTAAAATGCTTGTAACCACATACTAAATGCCCACCACTTTCAATAAATTCTATTATTAAATTAGCTTTTTGTTTTCTACCTTTCCTATCAATAGTAGAAACTTTACTCAAAGTATTTAATTGTCGCTCGACTGCCTCTTGGTTGATTTTAATCTGGTTACGCATGATTATTTAGTTTTTAATCTTTGTTTTTTTAGCAATACCAAGTCCACCTACTCCAGAGAAGAAACATACAGACCACCAGTTGTTATTTCTTTCTCTATTCAGGGAAGCGGATGGGGTTTCCCCTATGTGACTTGAGGGAGGAAAATAGGTGGTAGTTACGAATCCAGCAATAGAAGCAATCACCAAAAAAGCCGAAATAAATAAGACGACATTGAATTTTACAGTTTCACATCTATCATCGATTCCGTTTTGATTTAAGTCGTGTTTTTCCATTAAGCAATCCACCCGAAACTATTTTGTAGCATATTAGTTACCGGCCTAGTAAGACTTTTTGAATACTCAAAAAAGCATTTATCGTTGGGCCCACATTGACATTGAGTGGTGATGGCTGGTAATGAACCAATGGACTGCCAACTCAAAGCAGCATAACGGGGACAGTCGGGGCAGTGTTCTGCAATAGCTAGTACCCTTCTTTCCCATAAATAGCCATTGGACTTGTGCGCTTCTCGCTTCCCTTCCTCAAAATAAAAGCGCGACGCTGAAATATACATATCCATTCTGGCGTTTATCTGTGCCTGGCTTTGGGTTTCATCGGCTATGTCGCGAGAGAAACCCCTGAGATAACCGTACTGTGTTCTGAGGCGGTTTCCTATCATTCCATAATAACGATTATCTAGGAAATGATCACCAAGCTCTGGGTGTCCAATTTTGAATAGTTGTACTGCTAAATTCTTGAGGAACTTAGCCTGGCTTTCTTCCCATTGAGCTAAGGTGATTTTGTCCTCAAATAATCGTTGGTTGGTTTTTCTTGCGATTGCCTTTTGTGACTCTAGGTAGTCCCCGACTATCTCTTTAATCTTGTTTTTCGACAAGAATCTACCGGTCGATTGACGATGATATCTTTGGGTCGAAGGGTTAAAGTAGAAGTCAACCATAAAGCATATACAAAAGCACGAGATAAGGGATACAGCAAACCAGAAAACCGATTGATTTGAGGTACAAACCCTTGTGATAACTTTCAAGAAAAAAGTGGACTAGGAAGACAAGAGTAGACCAAAGGGCGATAAAATAAATAAATCCATAACTTTGATCTATTCCTATGGGTTAGTTTTGAATTACTAAGGTAGTGGTTTCAGGTAATCTCATCTTGGGGTAAGCTAACCGCCATGCGTCGTGTAAGTACAAATTTTTGGTGACAAAGCGAGGGCATGGCACTTTCTTCACTTCTAACCCCAACTGTTTTGATGCTGCTTTTAAAGCGCGCCAGTTAAAGTTAGTCTCGCAAACTTTGTTGTATTTAGCCACCCTAATAATTGACGAGTAATCAAACAACTCATCGACCGTTTCAGAAAGTTGTTCGTTTTCTTCTTCGAGAAGTTCGTTTTGGACTTCCAAGAGTTGCTTTTCTTTTTCTAGCCTCTCCATCTCTTCCAGAAGTTTAACCTGTTCCTTGGCTAACTCAAGGGCGGTTTTAGGTTGGACGGAATATTGTCCTGTTTTTCGGATTGATGGAAGGACATTCTCAAACACCCATTGCTGAAATTCCTGCGCTGTCTCTAATTTACTAGAAAAGATCAGTTGGTATATACCAGCCTCCTCTAACACAGTCACAGACTGCATTCCACCAGGGGTTTCCATTTTGGTAAGACCTTTATTTTTACTAGAAACCTTAGTCGAAACTGTTTTTGCTGGATGTGCGTAGCCCAATACCTTGGCTACGTCATTGGCAATTGGTTTTCCATCGATAAAGCGAATCTCATTGTTATTGAATCGAAAAACTGTCAAACTATTACTAAGCATAGTACCTCGTAGTTATTGTGTTTTTAGCAGTGGGTTCAGTCCACTGCTTTGTTTTTATTATACAGACATATCTGTATGTTCACGAGATTCTCGCTGCTTTTTCCTGAAGCCCTCCAAATGTTCTTTTTGTCTTTGTTCTAGTGCCTCCATCTGTTCTTGAGACCGTCTTCTTTGCTCTCTAAAAGCCTTGAGGTCATTGATGCGTACCTGACGAGCAGCCTCCTGTTGTCGTAGGTTGTGAGCGTCTTTAAACTTACTTGGAATATGAATACCTTGGCTTTTCATGATCGACTCCATTGGTTTTACTGAAGATCATACAGACAGTTATGCGTGTTCACAAGGTCTTTGCTTTAATCCCGGTGTGGATATGGGTGTCATGCCCACGAACAAACTGGCATAGCCCTAGTTTAATACATTCTGGATCATTAAAATAAACTTGGTTAACCATGGGGTGAGCATTAATGGCTTTTAATTGAGCAATGCAGGTCGCTCGATCATAAGCAGAACTACGCCAAGTCCCTACAATAGTTCTACCTCCACCCGACTTGGAAGGTAATCTTAAGTCGGCATTCAAACCGGTTTCGTGAGTAGCATGATCGGGTGTGTCTCCCCCGTGAGTAACAGAAACGTCATTAACCTGGATTAAGCTAATGTTGTCCAATCCCTTACGATAATTATCTTCGTAGTTAGAGGCAATCTGTGTTAAGGCTTCGTCTAACCAATCGGTTCCAAAGTCGTGGTTGTCCCATTGCTCTAACGCCTCGACATTAATAAACCCCTTGCCTTTTTGGGACATGGTAATCCAACGAGGCGCGTCAGGAGAGTTTAGCCAACGATGAGTGAAGCCATTAACATCTATCCTAGCGTCTCCTCTGATCTGAGTGTGTCCAGCGATAATGGACTGGAATAACCGAATAGCGTTTATTAATTTTTGATCGACGGTGGATATGTTCTTGTCAACGTTATACCCCAGATCACCGAAAACCTGTCTAACCTGAACCACATCAAATATATTGTTTTTACCCCCAACGCCAACGCTGCTAGCAAGGCTTAAATGAGAGTTATATTCCTTGAAAGAAGGGGTAGGAGGCAGCGCACTTGTCCTGGGAATAGATTTTATAACTTCAGAAACAATATTGAACCACTTAATTCTATCAGCTAAGCCATTAATTCCCCCGTTTACCCGTCTGGTGACCCTTTCAACAGTAGGGTTGCGATCGCACAAGAAATTCATATTATTTTCTTCCCACCAAACACCAGCACTGGTAAAGGGATATTTTTCGGCAACATAATCAACCCCTTCCATTACCCGCGAATCACCAGTGTGTGCCTCTAGTAAACTGTAGTTATAACGCCCCGTTAGTTGAATTACACCTGCACCCTTGAACCTACGTCCGTCTCCTGGTTCGGTGTTTCCTAAGTCTTTGCGCCCCTCGTAAGCACTACCAGAGGCTAGTTCTTTAAGCCATTTAAGTCCACCTGATTCGTGTGCGCATTGACTTAAAAAGTGCCTAATCCTAGAAACGGTATTGATTTGAAAATCATTCAGGCATCTATTTAAGTCAATATGAATTTCGCTTGTGTAGCGTTCATAGCCAAAAATAACTATCCCTTCTTGCAACGAAACAAGTTCTCTGTCAATTGATTCCCCATATATTTTCCAGTGAAGTTCAAACAAATACCACTTACCCTGACCATAAGCCAAATCGACGTAAAGATGTCCCCCAACATTCTCTATAATTCTCTCGACCTTTATAATCGCCTTTGGAGGATAATATTTCTTTTGGTTTTCAGGCAACTCAGAAGATTGCTTTATACCCTTCTTGATATAAGTTTCAGTCTTAGCTACAAATTCAATCATTGCACTTACACGCATATCTGTTTGTAATATTGTAGTCCTTAAAGGTTAAAGTAAAGATAACTGATTGTGCAATAATCAGACGGAATACACCTTTGTAATTGATTTTCCAAAAAATTTTATGTCACTTGAGGGGTCACGCCCTCTTTTTTGTTGGAATGATGAGTTTGTACAAAAAATGATGATCCCACCTTTCTCAGTGCATAGTTGGCTCTAGGTAAGGGTTTACGGAGTTTTGCACCAACTTAAATAAATCTACCCCTTAATACCTCTCTAGACACCCAGTTATAAATAAACGTAGGTAACATAAAAGTAACTTATATACTACAAAAAGCGCGAGTAAGTAAGTATTTATATTTATTTTCCTTTCTTTTGGCGTTTTTAACTCATAATCGTTATGACTTTATGCAAAGGGTTATTCTTATATATAGGTAAATGGGTAGTAGATTTTTTATTTTTGTACAAAAGTTTGTGCAGTATTGATTGTGACTGCGTTTCAAGCTGAGAAAGGGGTGATCATCTTTTTATCAAAAACATCTTTCTAGAAAATCTTGACATACGTTTATGTGTGTGAGATATTGAGAGTAAGAAGGTTCGCTTGGGTTTTCAATCCGCTTTCTCTTCTTCTATCCTCATAAATAAGATTATAAATACAAAATTTAGTTTACTTTTTAATGGGGGTTCCGGTTGACCCCCATTATTTATGATTAATTTTAATCCATTGAATAGTATTATTGACGACGGTTTTGCTATCTTGGTTGATGAGTTTAGCCAGCAACAGCAAGAAGAAATCAAATCCGAGAAATGGGATTGGCCTCGCGTCACTCATCGTATCCAAGGTGTTGGTAGAACTGGTCAAGTTGCTAGTTCCCCTCGGGACATAGTGGATACTGGTGAGTTATTGGACTCACTGGAAATAAACTTTATTAACCCTCATCACGCGATTTATTACTGGCAGTCCCAACACGCCATATTTGTTCTGATGGGGCAACGCTACAGCAACGGGACGGAGACCCCGGGGCGCAATTGGATAGAAAGCGCAATGGAAGAATACAGCCTACTAGAAAATTTTGCAGACATACTAAGGAGTTCGCTATGAGTTACAGACCATACCCCACTAGAAGACAAAAGTTTACACCTAAGCCGTCCAATCTTAAGCCACCTGAGATGACGAGCCAGGAATCTGAGGAATGCGCTCGACAAGTAATTAACTATTACGCTTCTACCAGTGAAGATGAGGTTACTCAACCTATTATTGTTGATTATGCTGCCCAATCAAAAGCTGATAGGAAGGCTGTAGAGGATTGGTGGAATACCTACGCGCCTGATGAAGAGAGATAACACACAGATATGTCTGTTGCGATCATGAATTGTGGGAGGCTAGGGTCTAAAGGTTTACTACCTTAGCCTCATTAAGCGCAACTGGATAACTGCTAAGCTGCCAGATTCGCACATCAACGCTACTTTGAGCCGAACCAAAATCATTTACTTGTTGCGCTTCTGTGTAGGTGTAGGCCTCACTGTCGGTGACGGTGACTGTCCTAACCGTGTTAAGCCCATTCAGTATTTCAAGCTGATATTGCCTTAATTCACCACCGGCGAAACCAATTTCGGCATAGTCAACTAAACCCCCGGAAACCCTTGTGCGTCTATACCAAGTGATAATCAGGTCATTGCCACTGCGATCCCCAACAACGGGAAACGGTGGGTAAGGTTTAATGGAATTTCCTTGAACCATAATTGAACTAGAATTAGTCACATTGGGTTCTACCTGTCCACTACCAACGGCTTTAAAGTTGAGAGTCCTATTGACTAGGTTTTGAGAACTGGCCACTCTAGCTGTGAACTCAGAAAGAATTATCAAGGTTTCGTTGGTGGTGTGCTGATCAGTGTAGTATTCAGTCCCTCTATGTCCCCGTTTTAGGTAAGAAATATCATAGGTCAGGGGATCGCTAGATACCACTTCCACATCTCGGAAAGCTATTATCTCTGACCCCAATATTAGATATGATTGCCCTTTCAAAAATTGCTCATTAGTGGCCGTCGGGATAGTTGAGGTATTATCGGTCATGGCCACTCGAATAGTATTTGTCCGGTCAAAAACTGCTGTGGCATGGTCAGGTAATGCGATCGCAACAGTCCCCACTAATGATCTAAAGAATAAATTTCTGGCAAAGTCGTATGTGGATTCGTTATCATCTGACGAGTATAGAATTCCCGTATTCCAGTTTTCAATGGATTGCACAGCCACGTATAACAAAGGGGCTACGTCGCTATCATTGATTAAGGGAATATCCAAAGGGATTGTAAGCGCACTGCCATAATTACTGGTTTCTTCTGGGGGGGTGGTAGGCTGGATAGTTTCACTAGGTTCAAATGCTGCCACGTCGGGAACCTTGATCGAAGTGTAGGTCGCGACCGGGATAGGAGGACTACTTGATGGTAACGGGTTGTTATCAAAAGGAATATCATTAATCTGTTCAACAACGATGGCTCCTTTATACCTAACCGCTTGAATATTTACTAAAAAATTAACACCCCTTGTTCTTTGAGTGATCTGATAAATTTGGCTAATAGTGTCTTCGTTTTCTTTAACCAAAACAAATAAGTCACCCACGTTTAAAGTTGACCAGGTTGGCAATAAGGTGATGTTCTCTAAAACTATGTTTTGGGTTTCGCTTTCGGATAAAATCCTGTCTGCAACATCACTAGCTTGTCCAGAAGTTAGACTTGCTGGCGTTTGTAGATCAAGAGAATTGTTGTGTGTGTAACTGGGGTTATAAAAAGTAACAGAATTTTCACGAAAAGCCCGTCCAACGTCCAAAAAATCAATATTGGCAGAAGAGTACACACTTTCTGGGTTTAACATTTTTTGAATATACCCTACCCGATTATCTTCTACACCGCCCCCTAAAAACCTTTCTAAAATAATATTATCTTCTTGTAAAACCATCTCCCTTTGATGGTAGAAGCGTACTTTATCCTCTGATTCAATAACAATTAAAAAGAATAACTGTTGTAGTTCCTCTAATACACTTCTCCATGTTTTGCCTGATGATAGAATATAGCCGGGCAAATTGAGATTAACATTTTCTATTCCTAACAAAGATGTGTCAATTCTTGATTCAGGTAAGCCTGCTTTTGACAACAGATCAGGTAAAACATCGTATATATAACACCATTGTTGATCGCCTTGGGGGTTGTTAGCCTCTTCTCCTATTAACTCAATATCTACCAATGGGAACCCATTACCGTCAAACTCGGACAAGGGATAGTCATCAAAAACAATATAAGACTTCCCTCTTAGTGCTGGTACTTCTCCCTCAAAAGATTGAATAGTTGAATCTACACCTTGAGTCATGGTTCCAGTATAAATCGCGATCTTATCTAAAAAAGTTTGACTCGTATCCGTTGCTTCTGAGTTAAACGAATAAACTAAAATCCCGTTCAACCAAACCCGGCGTATTTCCTGTATTTCTCCACCTATCAAAAACGCAGCCGTGAGGTAATAATTAAAAGTAACCTCTGTGGTAATAGTGGTAGTTTTTTGGCTACCTTGTCCTTTTCCTGCACTAGCAGAAGACGAGGTTTCAACCCTTTCTGTTTCAATTTTTTCCTGTCTCAACGGTTGCGCCCACATTGTTGGACAAGCATTCTTCTTCACTGTGCCGTAAAAAATATCAACACTACTGCCAAATTCAGCCGTAGGGGTCGCTGTGTCTATTTTGGAACCCTCCACAGTATTCCTAACAGTATTAGACCTACCTTTAGAGGTAATTAATGAATTCAAGCCAACAAAAGCTAGTCCTATCGCAACAGGGGCAATTTGTCCCATAGTTCAAATACCTTTTTAATTTTACGTTTTAAAGCTTGGTCAACATTAACCTTAACCACTCCCATCTTTCTGTGAGAGTGAATTATTAGATTTTCGGAATAAATTATCCCTACATGAGTTAGTTGGTTTCCATACTCAATGACAACAATATCCCCAACAATAAAGCTATCTTTGGTGCGATCTGTTAACTTTAAATGCTTTTCTAAAATTTTTACCAAACTATCTCCTCTCGCGGTTTGATAGTAGTTTGGTTCCTTGTAATCTCCTGGTAAATATCCGATTTCTTTTGCTACTCCTATTAGTAGCCCAACGCAATCACACCCAACTTGTTTTTTACATTGACCGTCCATCCTTGGTGTTCCCACCCATTCATCCGCTTCTTTTAGAAACTTGTTTACTAACATTTCTTTTCCTCAAAATCTTTGATATTCTTCAGTCTTTCGTGTTGTCGCTGCCCTATCTCCTGTTTCCGCATCAAGTCTCTTACCCCCTCCTTGTTATCTTCCACTACTTTCTTGAGATATTCATAAGCTTCTGCTGATGCCCGATTTTTTAATGCTAACTGTTCAGATACTTTTTCTATGGTTTTTATTTTAACAGTTAGCTCATCTTCTAGTTTTTGGAGTTTAAAATCAAGCTCCTTTCTATTTTTTTCTAATTCTTTGAAAAAGGTATATATGGCTGCCCCAAGTGCTGCTACTAAGGCTACTACAACGCCTACAAACGCTATAACAAGGGAGAGTGTGTCTATCGAGTTTTTACCAGGACTCGCTATTGCTATAGCTGGAACACTAAGGCTATACAGAACTATCAAAAAAACTATTATATTTAGGGGTTTTTTCATTTCTCTATAAAACTATCTCTAATAATATAACCTAAACACACAGGTCTGTCTAAACCTGTCTTGGAGCATTGATTAAAACATTGTCCCCTGGCATCCAGCCCCCGTCGGTAGGTATACCACCAAAATTAATAAAGTTGTTGTACGCTTTGCACGCCTGAACAGTCTTTAGGCAACCCGGTTCAATCTTGACTGTATCGCCTACAGCCGGCGACTTTAACACGAAATTGTTTAAAACAAATTTGTCACTTTCCTCTATCTTGTTTATAGCGAAAGAAGTTCCCTTAAGCTCTCCAGAAGTAAAAGTAATTCGACCATTACGCAGTTGACCGGCATTGTATCCCCCTGATATACGTATCCAGTTGGCTGATACAGTATCCTCAACCGTCCCCGTCCATTCCGTGGCAGGGTAGCCACACTCTTCACTCATGAACCGATAAGGACAGTTTGATTGAGTCTTCCTGACAAAGGTTTGATTTAGCTTAGAAGCCGCAAACGAGAGGAATTCTATTGAGTAGTATTCCCCACTGTGAGAGGTAATTTCTCCCACTATTCCTTTCTGGTAATCGACAATCTTGGGATCGCTTCCATTGAGGTTATCCGGTGGATCTATCCAATCAACCACAGCTATCTCTAGGGTTGCGTTTTTTAATACTCCTGAAAAAATCAAAGTTTCCTCAAAGTCAACAAAAAGACATTCATTTCTAACCGAATCAAAAGCCAAACTAGATTTGGCTGAGTAAGCAGTGGGGGATAAAGCCCCAGAAGCCTTATAGGTTACTCCGTTAATTACTATATTTTTGTCATGAGAAGTGTAGGCATAAACGTCGTTTAGTTGGGTGGTTATTTTCAACACATAGCATAAATATAATTCAGGGCTACAAGTCTTGTCATTGCCCTTTCTGTTCCTTTCTCCTATTAACCTACTCCTGATCTTAGAAAGAAGTAAAGCTTCTACATCTGCCTGTGCTGTTGGACTGGTAAAATCAATAATTGATATATCCATTCCAAGCCCACTTAAAGGAGTATTGTAACCATTCCCTCCATTAACCGCGTCTGTAATATGATCTAAATAACCGTAAGGATTCGCTGCATCTGCTAAAAATGTACAGTTAAAAATTGCGTAATCGTTATTGTATTTTGTTTCAAAGCTAGATAAATCGGTGTTGTAGATTTCTTCGGGTTCCTCCCCAGGGTTTCTAGGTCTACTGTGATATCCAAACTCAGATTCATTTAAGTAATACAAGTATAGATACTTTTCGGGAACATTAGTGTTAGGTCTTCTATCCGCTTGCATAATATCTAAATACCGAATTGAAGCGTTTGTCCCTATAAGCCTTAAAAAATAATCGTCAGCCAAAGCCTGATCGTTGTTGTATATCTCTGAAAGCATAATATTTTTGACATTTTCTGAAGCGTTCCAGATAATATTGAATATCTCACTACTCCTACTATTATCAACTATTACAACAATGATTGTTTTATCAAATTCGAGGTGAAACCGATCAACTATTTGTCCATTGTTAAATAACTTTATAGTAGTTTGTTGTAATTCCCATATATAGTTAGCTGATTGATTTGTAAAAGATAAACTACCTGTATCAAAACGCGCATCAAAAAGTGTATCGGACACCGCATCTCTATATTTAAAAGCTCTTCCATTCCCCTTTATATTTAGCCATAAATACAACAAATACTGTGCTTGTTGTTGTGATAATATTTGTTTAGACTGTAAATCTAAAAATAGTTCGGCGTTTACCTGCTTTTGTGTTCGGTTTTCAATGTTAGAAATACTGGTTTTTATATTTGTTTTGCGCTGTGTTTGGAATGTTTGTCCCCATCTTAAGTTTACAGCTATTTCATTACTTAAAGTAGAAAAAGAAGACTCTGGATAGATATCAAATTCTTGTTTGACTTCGACTATCTCTAGGTTATTGAGTCCATAAATTTTATTATCATTATCAGTTCTAGTAACTATCTTATCCTCTAGAACATCTGTCTTGAAACGGCAAGGGTAATAGAAATCAAAACTAGCTGTTATTGATAAAATATCAAAGGGATTACCGGGAATAAAAGCGATTGGAGGTGTATCAAAAACAATCTTTCCTTTGTCTTGTGTAAACCCTGAAAAAATTTCTGTTCCGTCTTGATAAAGCCTTAAGTTATAGGGGTAATAAATAGGTTGCCGATAAACACTGGATTCCATCCGGTATTCCTTAATGACTTGAAACTCAGTCCTAACACCGTCTGGATCTGGATATAACCGCCCTTGTTCAGAGCAATCTGAATTTAGAATATTTACAATGTTTTCCGTTACGGAATTATCAAGAGGATCTTTGAACAAAAAACCCTTGAAACTTCCTTTTGTTGTTTCAAAAAAAGTTCTTAATAAAGTTAAGTCTTGTGGGGTTACAATGTTTTTGAATAACGAATACTCCCTAGTGGGATACTCATTTTGAATGATGCGCTGTTCAGATAGATTATTATTTTTGGTAATTATATTATCGAAAGTAATATTGACTCCAATCCTAACATTGTATTCAATGGGAAAAGTTTGATCTAAAATCATAATTCTAAAGACTACTTAGATTAATTCCGTCGTTATTATTCCAAATTACTGCCATATCGGCTGGAGTTTTTCTCTCCTTGAAAATGATTAATTGATCAACTACTTCGGTATTAAAATCAGTTAAATGCAGAGTCGGGTTGGTGGGATTAGAGGGAACCGAAAGAACAGAAGAAGTCGTGTAACTTGTTCCAGCGTCATCGTTTGTTCCAAAAATAAGATTATAGGGTGGATCACCTAGTGGACTGTCTAATGAACTATCATGAATTACCCAAATAAAATCAGGTGAGCTTGAAATAGTGTGATCAATACTCGCATTCCCTATATAGAATCTTATTTTTGTTTTGTTAAGAGTCCGCCAAAATCCCCAGAGTCTATTACTTTCGTTGTTTTCGTTGCAATTAAGACGAAGTTGAGCCGAACTACCAGCAAGCGTCCAGCAACAGATAGCCCAATCTTCTTCCCAATTTAGAAAAAGATTATTTACAACAAAAGAACTTTGAATTTTTAACCCTGGATTTTGAACTGCATTTCCTATTTTTCCAAAAGAATTGATATTCCCTGAACCCGAAAAATTAGCTCCTGAAGTTGAGTTATACTCCTCCCAGTTAGTATCTTCAAATTCCCAGGCGTAAAAATCGCTATTGGAAGAGGGAGGGGGGTTTTGAGCTATTTTTCTATTTCCCGTAGAAAAAGGTTTCCTAAAAGACTGAGGGTTGTTAGTTTTATAAAACACTACTCTGGTACAGTTGGGGGCTGAAAGGTTCTAGCAAAAATACCTAATCCTCTTATGTTTTGTATGTCTTCTACTAAGGAGGAAAGGTCTGCTGCTTCAATTAAGGGAATAAAATTGTTGACATTAAAATCAGCTATGGAAATTGTTTTTACCTCTTTATTCTGATTAACGAGACAGATAAATTCTTGATCTAAGCTATCAGATAAAATGGAGATAATATAAACTAATTGGTTATTGTACTGATAAACATATCGATTATATTCTTCCCTATTTACTGGAAAAGGTATCATTAAGTTGTCTCCGTTTCTAAGCCATAAACAAGATAATCACAATCCGTAACACTGGTAGTATTTCCTTCTAATTTGTCACCAGGGGAAAGCATTAAATCAAAAATGTCCTCATAACTGTTAGCACTAATAGGAAAAGAAGATAATAGATTATGTCCGGTTGTTCCGTCATGATGTTTTAATGTAACCGTCGCTGCTGTTGTGGCCGTAATTCTTAAATGAGTCACTCGAACCGTAGTGGGATTTGTGGACGGAACAACGTACAGGTCACTGAGTGTAGTGGTCAATGTTCCAGCCGCCAGTCTTTTGGCTGTTGTGGTTTCAGGCATAAAAATACAGTTCCTTCCATTGTTCTTTGATATTTAGCCCACTGGTGTTATCGTTCCATCCGTAATCACTATCGGTATCGGAGTTCTTGCTTAAAATTTGTCCAGTAGTACCTCCCACCGGAACACCGCCAAGGGTTTGGGCTGCCCAGTTAGTCCCGTTGTAGGTATAAGGGATACCTTCGTCTGCAACCCTAAGGGTTAAATCTGTAAACGGGTCAAAGTATTCCCAGGAGTCCGTAACCACTGAATTATTGCCATCCAAGGTGGGATAAACAATCTTATTGTCTTGTCCTGACCACGCGCCAGTAGCAGAAGGGGCCACAATATAAAAGTCATCTGGGTTAGGAGAGGTAGGTGGAACAGTTAAGTCTTTATCCAGAATCGGTTTTGTTAGCAACAGGAGAACCCTAATACTTTGATTGATGAGTTGCTCCTTAAACGCTTGGCTCGACTCTAGAAGGGTAATAGAATCGTTTAATAGAGTAGTCATGTCACTATAATACCAGACAAACAGATATGTATAAGAAAACCCTGGTAAAACTTGTTAAAACACCAAGGAAAGCTTGCTAAGCATACACTGTCTAGCTTTATTGTAAAGACTTTTTGACAATTTTACACACAGACCTGTATAGTATAAGTAAGTTATTAAGTGTTTGTTGATACGGAGGTATTAACAAAACAAAAAACGACCACCATGTTCCGTGGTCGTTTTTTGCATGAGTGTAGAAGTGATGGATACTCTTCTAATTGAATTATACACACATTTATGTGTTAGAATTCGTCTGCATAAAACAGGTCTAACTGCATGGGGTCAACCGCAGGTCGTCCTTTTATCTTGATAACTCTGTTTGTGTCATATTTGAACCCAAATTCAATCTTAAACCACCTTTGACACCAATCATCATCAAACTTAGTTTTGCGCTTAGGAGGGGAGTTCTCCTGTCTTTCAGCTAACTTGTCTTTAAGTTTTTGTAAATGGTTCCAGTATTGCGTCTGCAAAAAATTGTCTGTCTTCTCAGAAAAAATAGCACCGCGTCCCCAAATTTTTCTAGGAAATTTACCGTCAAACTTTTTAGCACACTGCATTTGGGCCCAACTAGGATTATATTCAAGTTGATAAGCTCGTTTCAGCAGATGACGATATTGGTCATAAATGGGTTTTTCGTTTTCCTTAAGGATGATAACTAGATCACCAACTGGTATCCGTTTTTCTCCCTCTACCCGTTCATCAGGAAAATGATACCCACAGGTACAATTTACCTCAAAAGATGATGCGACGCGACCACACTCGGGACAGACTTTAGTGGGTGTTTCGTCAAGGATAAAAGTGTTGTCGTTAATATCTTTAGGGTAGGTTAGATTCTCTAGAAAACCAAACTTCTCAAGGTTCCCTGATTGATCAATATAAACACAATCTTCTTTACCCTCGGACAGCCTGATCCCTCGCGACACTTGCTGGATATGTAGTGACAATGATTTTGTTGGCCTACAGCCTATAATACAGGAAACCTCGGGGACATTGAATCCTACGGATAAACATCCTACCGAGACTAACCCCTGTAAAGGATCGGATAGGTCACCCAATCTATCAAACAAAGGTTTTCGATCCCTGTAAGGCATATTCCCTTGGATTAACTCTGCATTCACCCCTTGTTCGGTAAACTCTTCTGTTAATAGTTTTGCATGATTGATATCAACAGCAAAGCAAATAAATTTTCGAGTAGGGCAAAGACTTTTGTACTTACTAACTATATCAGTAATAGCTTTTGGGTCACTGACTTTCACAGATAGTTGTTTTTGATTATAGTCTCCTGTACTTGTAAGCCTTACTCCTTCTATCTTTGGTTTTTTAATTTGATAGTAATTAATCGGAGTTGTCCACCCCTTATCAAGTAAATCACCAGGAGTTTCACAGTTAATTAAATGGGAGAAAAAGTCCCCCATAAACTCAGTCTTTTTCAGTCGCCAAGGTGAACCAGTTAGTCCTATTAAAGAGACAGTGTTAGGGGTAAGAAGTTTTAAATTGCTATCAAGACACAGAGGTTGTCTTTCAATAACACTACTGTATTTCTTTAGATAAGCCCAAGCGGTTTTTTTCTCAGGCGTGTTATAGCCTTCCGAGTTTTTAACCTCTTTCCACCAAGCTTTTAAACCTTTCCAGGAAGAATTTATCGAAGCCCCTAATACTTCGTAAAGAAAGAGTAAATCATCTTTTCTGGTTACTTCGTGTCCCTCTAACAACACAGGGAACTTGCTTTTAACCCAACTAGAAAACGCGGTCTCGTGTGCTTCATCTAACACAACAATGTCTGGTTTAAACCAGTCTAGCTTACCATTTTTGTTTCTTCTTGTTAACGCTTGGATACTGGCTACTTGTGTTTTCCAGTTACTGTGTTTAAACCCACCTGCAATAATTCCTACACCTAATCCTGCCCCGTCTCTTAATTCGATTTTAGCTTGTTGAACTAGGGTTTGATAAGGAACTACGAACAAGACCTTTTTCTTTTCAACCTGTGTCCAATAGTGACACAAATCGGCTACCAACTTGGTTTTTCCCCAACTACAAGGGGCGTTGACCAAGATTCTTTTTTCTTGGTTTTCTAAAGCTTCAAGTATCCTGTTTTTCGCCTCCAATTGATGGAGACGTAACTCGATCTTATTTTGTCTTAACATTTGCTTGGATTTTGATTAATTAACAGTTATCGTTTAACATAAATGTCTTTATGGTTATAGACACTTATGTATGTTTAGTGAATAAAGTTACTCCGGCGGTTTGTAACAGTAATGTTCACGATTTGAAGGTTGATGCCAAGTCCCCCCTTGTGGTGGAAACTCAAAAACTTTCTCCGTTCTATTTATCGGAATAGCAAATACCTTCGTCACTCTTCTTGCGATTTCGTCAAAAATCACCCCAATAGCTTCTGACTCACTTAGTATTTTAGTGATAACAAAGATGTCACGATCTGCTTCTAGCCTTATCTTTTCTCCTGTCCTAACTTCCTCAACTACCGTGGCTGTGTTCACCTGGTAGATAGAACCTATTAACTCTTCTTGTTGTGATACAGATATGTCTGTTTCCAATCTAGATCCAACAGAGATAGTCTCTTCTTCTATCTCTTTAACCTGGGATTGCAAAGTATCCCCTGATAGTTCTTTTTTGGGTGGTTCTTTCCAGTGAAGTGTTTTCCTCTCGATGGTTCCATAGCCACGTTCTGCTAAGTATTCCAGAATTTCCATCGCAAACTTAGCATTCATCTTGCGTCCATCAATTTTGCGGCGGTAAGAGGTGTAAATTTCACGAGTGGTAATTTTACCATTCTGTTTGAGAACCTTATAAACCTCATGGTAGATACCATCCAAGGTATTGTGGCGTAGGGCTTCTGTTGTCTCCTGAATACCCATAAATTGGCCTAAGTAGAATTGAAGTACCTTAAAAGCTTTTTGGGCTGTGTCCTTATCAACCGTAAACTCATCCAGGCAGTTCTCTGGTTCATAAACCCATTTAGAATAGTGGAGCAATAAGCAGAAAACTAAATAATAAGAGCGCAATTTACCACAGTAGGCAGATAAACCAGGGTTTAGATAAGCGTAGCGATTCATAAGCTTAGTTAAATATTTCCACACCCCAATCCACTCAATGTATCCGTGGGTATCAAACTCAAAGCCTTTAGGAATGATAAAGCCGTTTTCATCTTTATTACAGGTGACTGCATCCGCTTGTTCAAATACCTTGGTGAACAAATCAATATCTTGGGCCCGATCAGTAAATTTAATTTCAGTGTCAGGTTCCGATTGGCAGAAGAGGAAGCGAGAGGCCATCCCGTCCGGGTCATTTTTGATGTCAAGATGATTCTTGAGAATATGAGGTTGAATACCACCAACAAGGTTAAATGTTTGACCGGTGAGCATAATATGTTCTTTTGTGGCGTAAAGAACGTTCCACTCATTTCGTCCGTTCCACATCTGTAGATAGTATTGCCGATCAGCACCCTTGCCAGACTTATATTGATTCTGAGAGTTGAAATAAGAGGATAATTCGTCTTTTACTAAGCAAAACCCTTTATCCTCTGGGTGCTTGCCCATTTCTGTCAAGGTCGCTTCGATTGTCCCGTTGTGAAAAACGTGGGATCTTAGGTAACAATTTTTCTCCTTATATATAGAGGGGTTGTCTTCCGAGTGACGGCGTTCTACTTGCTCATCCTCGTCTAACTCATCCCATAGCTTTTCGACTAACTTCAAATCCTCTTGGGCGCGTTTGTACCTAGCATTCTCTTTTTTCTGCTTGTCGTTCAGGTATTTCAGGCAAGCATTTATCACCTGAGATTTGGCGTTAGACGGTGGCGCAACATCACAATAATAAATCCTAGGGAACTCCTCCCACTTATCGTTGCGCTTGCCGTTTATAAAAATTTTCGATCCGAGAGTGGCCGATAATCCGGCAAAGTAATAGCCCAAAAATCTTTCTGGTCTAGCTCTTAAATTGTCCGCTTTCTTCTCGATCTCCTCAGCCACACTCCGTGGTAAAACTTCCTTAAGGTCTAGTTTGCTGTTGGATAGCTCTACTAACTCGTTCAGCCTTACGAAGGCTTCCTCCTCATTAACCTTTTTGTCAATATCTTCCGAAAGTGCCTTGTAGAGTTGTTGTAATTCTCGAGAGTCGTAAACTGGTGTCCGCGCTTGCAGTTTCTTCAGTTCCGTTAATGTTTCGGCTGAATCAAGTTGTTTCTCGTGAAGTTTTATTAATTCCTCTAGAGTGGTGTCATGGTTAAGCTGTCTAGTATCACACGTACCGATTCTCTCATCGTAAACGCAATCAAAGATGTTTTTCTTGGTGTGTCCATCTGCTATGTAGTCACCCAGATCCACCCCGTTCTTATCTGGCACATCATTCCATAAACCCAGAGTAAAGGGATAGCACCATTGGATATTTTCCCCTTCCATCTGAGAGGCGATCGCGTCCATGTGCTTGAGTCCGGGCTTATCCCTATCTGGACACAGAATAATTTTAACCGCCCCTTCCAAGTCTTTGGTGTCTGACTCCCTCCATTTTCCAGACCCACCAAGGTTAGTGGTAGCCGCTAAGCCTAATTCCCAAAGTGCATCTGCTGTGGTTTCCCCTTCTACCACCCAGATAGTCTCACCTTTTGCGATCGCCTCTTGAATTTCCTTGTATCGATAAATGGGAATATCTTCCCGTTGAATTGGCTTGACCCCGTTCACCCAGGCGATCTGACTCCACCTTTCCTGAAAAATGTCTTTAGTCTTAGGTTTACCCGTTTTGGGATCAACAGTTCCCTCTGGGTAGTCAATCCGCTTAACCCTTATTAATCGGTTCCCATCGCGCCCTGGATAGTTGAAGTACCTTGTTTGCGCTATGCGTTGGGCTTTCTTGGGTTCCACTATTTTATTGTCCTTATTGTTGATTTTTAGATAGTAGGGTTTTCCGTTAGCATCGTGAGTTTTCCCATTTCTTACGGGAACCCACCCAGGAGCCGGTGGAGCATCCCTGTTGCAAACGGACAAAATATTCCCATCAGGTAAAACTTCCTGGTAACAGTAGTTGTTAGCATTCGGCTTGTCGCTGCCCTTGTTGCAATGTGGGCAAATTTGATTTACAATTAAATTGTTTGAAGTAGGCATAATGCCACCCTGCACACAGAAATGTGTGCTATTTTTTTACCCCTCTATCTTACTACAGGTATACCTGTCTGAGCAACATTTTTAATCAACCCTTTTTTAGTATTTGTTTCTTTTTTAGGTTTGCAGTGTTCTTTGTAATACTTCAAAGCGGTTCTATTCAGTATTTCTGTAGTAGTTTTATTCATAATTTAATATTCCAATAAAATACAGTTGTGTGTGTACAAAACCCTCTTGACATCTTAGGTTTTGAGAAATAAACTGTCAGGTATGAGTGCGTCAATAAAGAAATGTATGCGTAAATCCGAAGTTGAATCCACAAAAAAATCTCCAAAACCTGATTACAAAAGAGCTAGAAGACTTTTAGCTAAACTACTTTTTGAAGATAGAAAAGAAAAGGGTCTAAATCAAGTAGATTATTGCGAACAAGTGTTGAATAAACATGGGATTTCCGTAACCTACGGCTTTTTGCAACAATGGGAAAAAGAAGATTCCCGTAAAGGAGCGGACAACAAAAGCCTTCCAGATATCGTTAACTTTGCTGGTGTGGCTAAGTGTTTTGGCTACACTCTAACTGAGTTTTTCGATTACCTTACAGGGACGGAAACTTTTGTCACCCCTGAATACGACAAGGTTTACAGACAAGTTTCCTCCTTGCCGTGGGATGACAGAGTTAGGATGGTCAGGGAATTGCAAGATGCTCTGTTGCTTAGTGCTAATCCCGAAAAAAACACCCAGGGGGCAAAAACTCCGTAACAAGTTCTTCTCCTATCTTTTCCCCTGGCACATAACCAGACAAAATCTCTTTTACCTCTTTTCTCACAGATTCCTTGAAAACAGTTTGATTGGATTTTGTTATTTGGTCTATTTTGCTGGAAATAGACTTAAGTTGCTCTTGTGATAATCCGGCGAATACTTGTTGTTTTCCAGACATAAACTTCTATTTTTTACGTTACCCAATTATACACAGATAATTGGTAACAGGCAACTATGTATGTTTAGAAAATAGATGATAGGTATTGGCTTTTCTAGATGGATCTATTGTAAACTGGTAACATGAAGAATAACGATCCCAGTGATCACCTTGTTGTTTAATCTCAAAATAAATTATGCGTCTTTTACATACTATGTTACGGGTTAAAAACCTGGAAGAGTCCTTAAAATTCTACTGTGATATTTTAGGAATGAAACTCCTTCGTCAAAAAGATTATCCAGGGGGAGAGTTTACCCTTGCTTTTGTTGGTTATGGAGATGAGTCTGATAACTCAGTTATAGAATTAACCTATAATTGGGGTGTTGATTCTTATGAGTTGGGTGACGCTTATGGTCACATTGCTTTAGGAGTCGATGATATCTATGGAACTTGTGAAAAAATTAGAGAACAAGGGGGCAATATTACTAGAGAACCCGGTCCCATGAAACACGGTACAACGGTTATTGCTTTTGTTGATGATCCCAACGGTTACAAAATCGAATTAATTCAAATAGGAACCCAAGGATCAGCTAAAAAAGAAGAAGAAATTGCAAAAGCTGCTTAGTAAAATTAAAATATGAGAGTGTGAAAAACACTCTCATAAGTCTTCGTTAAATGTTGAAGATAACAGTCTAGAAAACTGTGTTATTCTTCTGTTTCTATACCAAAGACTCGATTAAAAGCTTTTTCTACTTTATAACCTGAGTCAATGGTTTCTAGGGGATCTTTACGGAGTCGGTGACGCAAACATAACACCATAGTGCGACGAATATCATCTACAGTAACCTCTGTACGTCCTTCAAACGCTGCTAAAGCTTTCGATGCACGGTTAGTAACAATATCACCCCGTAACCCGTCCACATCCAATTCTGAGCAGACTTCCGAAATTTTCACCCGTAAATCATAATCAATGTTAACGGAAGGGAGTAAATTTTGCGCTTGAACTAAACTATTTTGTAACTCATCTTGTTGAGTTTGATAGGTTTCACAGAATTTTTGGGGATCTCCATCAAATTCTGATCTTTGTTCTACAATTTGTACTCGTAGGTTAGGTTCTTTGACTGTATGGATCTCTGCGTGCATTCCAAAACGATCCAATAACTGAGGCCGTAACTCCCCTTCTTCGGGGTTTCCTGATCCCACTAAAACAAATCTAGCCGGGTGACGAATAGAAATACCTTCCCTTTCTACCGTATTCCAACCACTAGCAGCAGAGTCTAATAATACGTCCACTAGGTGATCGTCGAGTAAGTTAACCTCATCTACATACAAGATACCTCGGTTAGCTTTGGCTAATAACCCAGGTTCAAACGCTTTGACCCCTTCTGATAAAGCTTTTTCAATATCGATGGTACCACAAACCCTATCTTCTGTAGCTCCAAGGGGCAAGTCAACCATAATGACTTTTTTGTGGGAAATGGGCAAAGAACCCTCTTCTTCGAGGGTCTGACGCACGCTATCGCTCATTAAATCGGGGTCAGAGGGATGAGAGTTGAAGGGATCATTCGCTACTACATCGATTTCCGGGAGTAAGTCAGCTAAAGCGCGAATGGTGGTGGATTTTCCTGTACCGCGATCGCCCATAATCATCACACCGCCAATTTTGGGGTCGATGACATTGAGGAGGAGGGCCAGTTTCATTTCTTCTTGGCCGACAATGGCCGTAAAAGGAAAGACAACGCGATGGGTTTTTGGGGGTGCTTGTAGGGTTGCAGTCATCTATGATTATTTCGGTTTGTTCTTATTATAATTTTGCTATGCGATCGCTTACTTGGTCAATCTTTTTGATTGTGCGATGAATTCAGGTGATCTAAGCACGAAGAAGATTCAAATATTTAACAAAGGGGAGAAAATCTTTATCTGAAAAAAGCAGTGGTAAAGAATTTTCAATGCAGAAAGAGGCAATAATAACATCAGTGGTTTTTCTAATGGTTATTCCTTTCTTCCGTAGCTGACGATAATTTTCCGCGCTCTTGACAGCCATGTTTCTACCCAATAAATCAAAAATTGTCAAAGAAGTGAGCAAGTTTTTAGCTACATTGTAATCCGAATCATTTCTAAAACCTTGTAAAACTTCCGTGAGAATAATATCACCAATACTTATGGGCTGCATTCCTAATAATAAATCAAGTTGTCTGGTTTCAGACGTATCATGGCCATTAAAGTAATCAATCCAAACACTCGAATCCACCATAATCATTGATTACTCCTCATTTCTTCTAAGTCTCCTTCCCATTTCAATTTCCCCTTAAATCTTTTAATTTGCTCTTGTTTTTTCAACTGAATTAAAGTCTTAAGTCCCATTTCTAGAACTTCTCTTTCTGTTTTTAAACCAGTTACTTTTAAGGCATCAGCTATTAATTGTTCATCAATAGAAATGTTAGTTGTCATAGCAAGTTTATAATTCAAAATTTATAAAATAATAATATTTTTTTCTCTTTTCATTGTTCACCTATTTTATAATGTTAATCATAGCTAATTTATCAATCCTACTGCTATGATATTAACAAAAATAATGAAATTTTCGGGGGGGGTAAGTTTTACTTATCTGAAATAGCGATCGCTACCTCTATTCTGACTGTAAATACTTTAGCGATCGCACCTTCTCACGGTTCATCCTTATTAGAAAGTTTGGCTCAATGACTATTATCTCCTAAAGATTTTAAGTATTTTAGATAAGCTTGTTGTTGTTGTTCCTGGGGAAAAAATTGGTATTCAGAATTTTGACTTAACCACTCATCAAAAGATAGAATATTAACCCCCTTAGATTTTAAGTATTTTTGGTAAGTTTCTAGTTTTTCCTGTTCAGAAAAATCCTGAAAGATGGAATTTTGATTAATGAATTCTTCATAGTTTAATATTTGGGATGGATTAGAGGGAGGTTGTGGTTTAGGGGTTGGAGTTTGAGGAGTTGCAGAGGAAAATGATTTGTTATTGCGATGATCTTCTTCTGTGTAAGAAAACCAATAAGCTTCTACTTCTCCTTTAGGTAAGTTAATTTGATACCAAGCAAGCCACATATCCTCGGATTCAATTTTAGCTCTAATTTCTCCCATTGACCTACTTTTTTCAGTGTGGTTAAGATTACTCCATTCTTGACTCAAATCCTGTGCCATATTAATAGCTTCTTTTAAATTAGTTCGATTGGGAAAACCCACGATAGTACTGTCTGTTGCCCTACTTTCCAACTTACCCATATTTACCGATTTTTTTGATGGAGGAAAATCTATTCCTAATCTATCTAATTCCTGAAGAACATTCTTTAAAATATATACAATGCCTTCAGGATATTCGGTTTGTTGTGTTTCTTTTATACTTCTACGATATCCATAAGCAATTTTTCTTTTTGCATCTGCTTTTTTAAATAAAGAGGAGCCTAATGAAACAACTATTTTATTCAAACCTAAACATAATAAAATTATTACTATATTACTTGCTATATTACCTGCACGGGAACTAATCCAAGTTAAGCAGAAGAATAAGCTGGTTATAAAAATTGATATTCGCGCATAAATACAGAATAATCCTGTGCCATCAACTATAGTATGTTTAATTACTTTGTTCTTCATAAAAAATACCTACCCTTTGATTAATTTTTGTTGGTCAAGATTACAAATTAAATATAAATTACTTCAAACGAAGTAAAAAATAATATTGTTATAGTCCTAAGGTTGGGAAAGATTTTTGTTTGAATTCATTAGCTCTGAACCATTCCAAATATTTTTTATAAGTTTGCTCAGCCTGGTAATGCTTTTCCGAATTTCTTCGATCAGTGTCGTCTGAATATTTTTGATAAGCCTCTCTTTGTTCAGCTTCAGGACAATCCCGTAAATGAGACTTTTGATCGCGCCATTCTTCAAATTTTAATTTTTTTTCAGGTAAATAACCGTTTTCCTGACACCATTCTTCAAAACTTAATTCTCTTTCATAAGAGTCTGGTTGATCAGTTTCAAATGATTCTTGTTCTAATTGATCTAAAGCTTCATCATCAGTTTGTTCAATTTCCATAGAATTTTCTAAATCTTCAGAAGAGTCTGATTCATCAGTTTCAAATGATTCTTGTTCTAATTGAGCAAAAGCTTCGTCATCAGTTTGTTCAATTTCCATAGAATTTTCTAGATTTTCAGAAGATTCTAGCTGATTAATTTCAGATTGTTCTTGTTCTAATTGAGCAAAAGCTTCGTCATCAGTTTGTTCAATTTCCATAGAATTTTCTAGATTTTCAGAAGACTCTTTTTCCGTAAATTCACTAATAGACATCGTATTTTTTCTCCTTTGCAATAATTACAGTTTTTACTCAGAAATAAATCACTATAGCACTACGCATTATGGTTAGGAAACTATAGTGTAGTGAAAGGGAACAGGGAAAAGAAAAATTCAATAATTTTTTTGCCTACTGTTATATATTTCAGGATTATACAAAATTTTAATGGCATTATCCAAGGTTTTTGTATTTTTCTAGTTTTGTAACCTGAGTTCGACATAAGGCAATTGGTAGAAAACTTGACAAAATTAGTCGTCTCAAACCCTGATTATCTCTTTGAAAAAATAATAACTACTGTAGGTGCTTAATAATATTAAGCCTCTACGAAATCCTAACACAGAACTGATGGTTGTAGTTTGTAATTACATCAATCTATGTTTGTCTTTATTGTTCTAATAATAATATATAGTCAATATTTCGATAACATCTAATTTGTGGTATTTTTTATCTGATTAATTACACTTTTAAATGTCTTGCTCAAGGCATTTTTAAACTTTTGATTATCTGCCGTAATTCCACAGCGTTGTGCCACTTCTTGAGTATAGCACCAAGCAAAATCTAAATGAACTCAACCAAGCAATTAATATGATTATCTGAGATTATTGCCCACCATCTTAATTAATTATTGTCCATCTCGACCTTGGTGGGCAAGTTACTAATATTATCTTATACAATATCAATTAATCAACCTTGCCCACCCTACTCTTCTACTACAAATATAACCTTGTAGGGTGGGCAAATGAAGCCAAAGAACCAATTAACATGATTATCTGAGATTATTGCCCACCATCTTGATTAATTATTGTCTATCTTGAGCTTGGTAGGCAACCTAATAATATTATTTTATACAACATCAATTAATTAACCTTGCCCACCCTACACCTAAAACTTTTTAAGTCATTAAACTCTAACTTGGAAAATAATGATAATTTTTTCATTTTGTTCTTTTGATACGAATATCATCTTCAGGTAGAAATTTAAAATAATTTTCAGTCGAGTAAGGTTGAAATTTAAGACTAATTAATTATTGATTTTGTTTTGCTTTCATAGCATAATCTCTAAAGCGTTCTAAGTCAGCCATAATTGTTGACTCTACTACTCTACCTAAAAATAAATTATCCATTAGTTTACCTAACCATCCTGGAATATCGTAAGCAACACTTAAGCGAACAATACTGCTTTCTTGTCGATCGTAAAAACGAATTGCCCCACGATTTGGTAAACCATCCACCGATTCCCATTGTATAATTTGATGGGGAGTGACCTTTAAAATCTTTGATAACCAAGTAAATTCTAGCCCCCCACTGGCCAATTTCCAGCGAGATAATTCTGGATTTTCATCTAATATTTTAACTGAGTCAATCCACTTCATCCATTGTGGCATTTGTTCTAAGTCTGACCATAATCCCCATACTAATTCCATGGGAGCATCGACTTCAATTTGTACGCTATGTTCTAACCAATTAGACATTTTATATTCCCATAATAATTAAACATAGGGTAGGTAATTCCCACCCTATTTATTATTCTAGCGAATTGCAGAAACTTGGGGTGATTTTTTAAGGGTTTCTGCTTTTTCTAAGATGACTTGTGCTGCTTGTTTCCCGGAAATGGTTGCCCCTTCCATGCTATCAATATAGTCTTGTTGGGTGTAGCTTCCTGCTAGGAAAAAGTTAGGAATAGGGGTAGCTTGAGAAGGCCGATAAACATCCATTCCTGGAGCTTCTCTATAGAGAGATTGAGCTAATTTGACTACACTATACCAAGTCATATTTAATTCCCGGGAAGAGGGGAAAAGTTCATGAACCTGTTTTAAAACGTGGTTAGCAATATCTTCATTTTTAGATTTAACAAAGGGATCACCAGGGGTCAAAACTAATTGTAACAATGAGCCTTCTCCTTGTTTATAATAATCCCCAGGACTACTTAAAGCTAAGTCAGAAAAGCAAGAAAAATCAGCATCGGCAGTATAGAGTAAATTATCAATTCCGGCTGCTTCTTGTAACTGCTTACGTTTGTTTTCGTCTTGTAATTCTGTTACCCAACCATCAAAGCGAAGTTGTACCGTTGCCACGGGAACTGCTTCCAGTTGATAGATGTTATCAAACATAGAAAGTTTACGCCAGGTATCGGGAATTAATCTTTGAATTCCAGGAACATCGCAAGCACAAACATAAGCATCTGCGGTGATAGTTTCTTCTTTTTCTCCATCAGGAATAATTAAACCAGTGACTTCAATTTTATCGTTATTTTCTGTATATAAAATTTCTCTTACTCTGCGTCTGGTATGAATTTTCACCCCACGACTTTCTAAATAATTAGTGATCGGTTTATGGAGATATTCATGGGGAGAACCCTCTAACATTCTCAGGATAGAAGCTTCTGTTTTTGTGGCAAAGAAGAGGAAAATAGTTAACATACAACGGGCAGAAATATTCTCCGTATCAATAAACCCTAAAGCATAGGCGATGGGGTTCCACATCCGTTTTAAACTGCCATTGTTACCCCCATGTTGACGAAACCAGTCCGCAAAACTTATAGAATCTAGGTTGCGAATGGTTTTCATTGCCCCCTCAAAGTTGAGTAAACCTGGTACAAGGGGACTGGTTCCCAAGGCTAAAGAATTGGCAATTTTATCGATGGCCGAGAGTTGAGACGTGGTAAAAAACGCCTTTAACCCGTGTAATGGCGCACCAACAGGGAAACGAAAGTCTAACTCCCCAATTTTACCCCCACTATTAATGAAAGTATGGGTATGTTCCTTGAGGCGTAAATTATCGATCGCCCCTACTTTTTTCATCAAAGCAAAAAGGTTGTAATAGCAGCCAAAAAAGACGTGCAACCCCATTTCGATGTGATTTCCGTCTTTATCCACCCAACTGCCTACTTTTCCGCCGACAAAAGGACGAGATTCAAAGATTTCAACCTCACAACCAGCGTCTACTAAGTCGATGGCCGTGGCCATACCTGCTAAACCTGCACCAACGATCGCAACTCGCATTCTTTAGTTCCTTCTCTCATTTTCTTTACATATTGTAATCATATCAAACAATAGGGTTACTTCGGAGTTCGGATTTGAGTTACAATTGAAGCTAACTCTTAAATTTTAAGAATATTTACCGTTGATAACTGAAAAGTATTATTAGAATGACAAGCAACAACATCATGAGTTGATTGTTATTTTAGTCAGTTGTTTAAAACATTGCCCTATGTCTCCTTTACCTGAATATCGTCCCCAAAAATTATCTTTAGGAAGTCTAGAAACGGAAATTTTAGAAATTGTTTGGGACTTTGGCCAAACCACTGTTAAACAGATACACGATCGCATTTTAGCAGATCCAGAACGGGAATTAGCTTACGCTTCTGTTACCACAGTTTTAAACCGTTTAACTAAAAAAGGTTGGCTTAAATGCTGCAAAAATAATAAAGCTTTTACTTGGGAACCTTTAATGTCCCGTGAACAAGCTAAAGCTTTACAAGCTTATGAACAATTACAACAGTTTCTTGCTATCAGTAACCCTGATATGGTGGCTTCATTTGCTGATAGTTTAGATGCAACCAGTTTAGAACAATTAGAGGCGATCGCCAATCGTCTCCAAGCCATTCGTCGTCAACGGGGGACTCCTTAATATGCACTTAGTGATGATTTTCTTGGCTTTAGTAGTGGCCATAGGTATACGTTTAATTTTTTCTCTGTATTCCTATGGTCTGAGTTGTTGGCAGCGATCGCTGCTGGCTTTTATGGCACCTCCTTTGTTATTATTAATGACAGCAATTGCCGTCATTTTTATGGGTTATCATGGGGAGATGCTCGGTTTCCAGGCGAGTCTTTTCAGTTATTTATTAGCAGTGTTTTTCTTACTATTTTCTTTTATAAGAGGTTTAGAAATTACTTTTCAAGGATGCTCGTCTCTGCAAAAAATCAAGAGTTATCCTCAAAAAAATATTTATAATAGTCAGGCAAGAATTCTGGAAACTGATTTACCTTATAGCGCACAAGTTGGCTTTTGGGATTCAGAACTTATCATTAGTAATGGTATTTTAAGCACCCTAGACAATGAGCATTTGAAAGCAGTAATTGCCCACGAACAAGCACACGCTTATTACCATGATACTTTTTGGTTTTTCTGGTTAGGTTGGTTAAAAAGAATTAGTTTTTGGCTACCGAAAACTAACAAGCTTTGGCAAGATTTATTACTATTAAGGGAAATTCGTGCCGACCAAAAAGCAGTACAGAAAGTTGACCCTTTAATTCTAGCAGAATCTTTATTGATTATTGCTCAAGAAATTAATAAAATAGTAAGAGAAAACCCTTTAGGAATAGTAGCAGTAGGGTTTCATGATCTCGACCTAGAAAACCGGTTAGAAGAAAGAATAAATGCCTTATTTGATGAATCAGACTATATTAGCTTCAAAGGAATTGAATGGTGTCCTGTCTTAATCACTCTACTGCCATTAGTTTCTATTCCTTTTCACTGTTAAATAGTAGGGGTCAACGGCCGTTGACCTCTAATTTTGGAAATTGGTCTTAGGGAAGATTTCTTGAATTTCTACGTCTAATTATCTCAGCTTGTTGGGGAGTTAAATCTGGTTTTTGACCTGGTAAAAAAGCGATGGGATTAATTGCTTTTCTGCCTCCAGGACGAATCTCAAAATGTAGATGGGGACCTGTACTAAATCCTGTACTGCCCATTTCTGCAATTTGTTGGCCTTGTTCCACACTTTGGCCAGAAGTGACTAAAAGCCGTTGATTATGTCCATAAACGCTAACATTACCATCAGGGTGACGGATACTCACTTGATAACCTAAACCTTTATTACTCCAACCTGCAAACACCACTACACCAGAGGCCGCTGCAATAATGGGAGTACCAATGGGGGCCGCAATATCAACTCCTGTGTGCAGTTTACCAAAACGCGGACCAAACCCAGAGGTAAGGTTGCCTTGAGAGGGCCAAATATAACCTCGGGGAGATACGGGGGTTTGTGGTAAATAGCGATCTGAAGGGAGAGGACGTAACTTGACCCCGGTTTCTTCTTCTCCAGTGGCCACAACTATGGTGTGGGATACAAAGGAAGCAAAAATGCTCACACCAGCAAGAATTAATCTATTAGATAATGATTTCATCGGTTAGTGATTAAGTGTAGGAGTAAAGCCTCACACTTTCTTAAGAAAGTTGAAGAGTTGTAAGCTACTGTAGCAGAAAATAGATTTTTGTAAAATTGGCTGGATATTCTGAGTTCTTTTAATCTCATGATTACCCAATGTTTACCTTTATCTTTTAAACTATTTTGTAAAGTATTGTCCTTTCACGGTAAGAAGACTAAAACCAAGATGCTACTAGCCTACAACCCAACGCAACCTCTGGCCCTTGAAGAAATGGAGGAGGGGCGATTACACTTTTATGAGCGAGGCGAAACAATACCTCTTATCAGTGAGGGTATCTGGCAAGTGTATCGTGGGATTGCTCAATTAAGTCAACTATCTCCTCAAGGGGACGAGATTTTGCTGGGGTGGGCGCAACCTGGAACTTTTTTTGGTTCTTGGTTAACTTTTGTAGATTCCTATCAAGTTAAAGGCTTATCAAATCTTTATTTAAAATGGCATGGAATTGAAGATTTGAATAACTCTACTGAATTAAGTCAAACGGCTTTTAGTCAGTTGGCCCGTCGAATGCGTCAAACAGAGGCTTTATTAGCTATTTTAGGGTTGAAACGGGTTGAAGATCGTCTCCAACAATTACTTTGTTTACTTCAACAAGAGTTAGGGGAAAGCATAAAAGAAGGAACTCGGATTAAAGTTCGTTTAACCCATCAAAACTTAGCCAATGCTATTGCAACTACAAGGGTAACGGTGACTCGTTTGTTAGGAGAATTTCAACGTCAAGGATGGCTTTGTTTTGATAGCGATCGCCATATTATTATTACTTCTGTTAGGTTTAATTCTCATCCTAAATCTAATGTTGGTTTCAACTAATTATGTTTTTTGAGTTGATTGTTATCCTAACATTTTTTATCTGTTTCAGGATAATTTAGGATTAATTTTTTTGCTAATTCTGCATTATTTATACCAAGTCCGCTTATTATGGTAGAGTGATATTCTATCTCCCCCTGTCTCTCCTGCTCATCAAGATGATTGTCCACTATCTAAAGCGGATTTAGTGTTATTATTAAGGGGCAAAATAATTTTTAGTTCTGTATAGGCGTTTTCTTCACTGTCTATTAAAATTTTTCCTTGATGTCCTTGTACAATAATATCATGGCTAATGGATAAGCCTAACCCTGTACCTTGTCCGGTGGGTTTAGTGGTGAAAAAAGGATTAAAAACTTTATCGATTATGGTTTGAGGAATTCCTTGACCATTATCACGGATTGTAATTTCTATCTCTTCATTTTTCGCTTTTGTGGTTATGGTTAAAGTTGGGGTAAAATTCTGCTGACAAGATTTACTTTTTTCATGAACTGCATAGCAACCATTATTAATTGCATTGAGAAAAACACGGCTGATATCTTGGGGAACAAGGTTAATTTCTGGGATATTATTATCATAATGGGTATCAATTTTAATTTTAAAAGTTGGTTCTTTTGCGCGCATTCCATGATAGGCTAAATTGACAGATTCAGCTAATACATTATTAATATGGATGAGTTGTCTTTGTCCAGGTTTTCCTTTGGAGTGCATTAACATTCCATGAACTATTTTATCGGCCCTTTGTCCATGTTCATGAATTTTCTGAGAATTTTGTTTAACATCGTCTAAAATTTCTTCGATATAATCGATTGTTTCTTGATCTAATTTATCTTTTTGGGTGTCTATTTCTTCGTGTAATTCTTCTGTTAATTCCACACAAAGTTCTGCAAAGTTATTAACAAAGTTCAGGGGATTTTTGATTTCATGGGCAATTCCGGCGGTTAATGCACCTAGAGAAGCTAATTTTTCTTGGGCAATAATTTGATTTTGGGTTGCTTTTAGTTTAGTTAAGATTTCGTTTAATTGCTGATTTTTATCTTGTAATTCTTGGGTTCTTAATTGTACTTTTTTTTCTAATGTTTTACTGTAATCTTCTAATTGTTCATAGAGACGGGAGTTTTCAATAGAAATAGCAGCAGAACTCGATAAAATATTGACAATTTCTATTCTTTGTGCAGTAAAAGCATCGGTGGTTAAATTGTTTTCTAAATAGATAATTCCGTTGAGTTTACCTTGATTAAGAATAGGAGTACAAAGAATTGATTTCGGTTTCTTATTAAGAATATAAGGAGTTTGGGTAAAGTTACCTTCTTCAGTTGCGTTATTTAAAACAATACTTTCTTGAGTGTGAGCAACATAATTAATAATAGGAATTGATAGGTTAATCTCATGATTATTTTCTTGAGAATTATTGAGAGGAATTGATTGTAATATAGTAAGATTTTTCTGCTCAATATTTCCCTCGGCTTCAATGAACCAATTATGATTATTTTCTAATAATAAAAATCCTCTTTGTGCGCCAGCATTTTCAATTATGGCTTTCATGAGTTTTTCTAATAAGTTCTTTAAAATAATTTCACCAGAAATAACTTGTGATGCTTTGAAAATACTGTTATAGTCTAACTCTTTTGATAAGGTTTTTGCTGTTGTATTTGTTGGCAAATTTTTAGTAGTATAAATATCTTTTGTTAGTAACTGAGGATAGGTTTCTTCTAACTGCTTTACTTTTGCACTTGCCCCCCATATTTTATAGTAGTAATAAGCATCTTGTAAATAATAATAGGCTGTATGATCGTATTTTTTATCTAAATAAAATTTAGCAGCTAATTCATAAGCGATCGCTTTTTCATGAACATAATCACTTTCTTTAAAAGCAGTAATTGCCTGATCATAATATTCTCTAGCATTTTTATTTTCACCTAAAACACGATATATTTCAGCTTCAATTAAATAAAATTTTCCTAAATAATGACTAGGATTATATCTTGCTAAAAGTTTCAGATTTCTTTGATGTTGAGTGACTTTTTTAATAATATCTTCTTGTTGGTGAGCCGATTGTTGCTCATAAATAGCTAAGTGGGCTAAACAATAATAAAAAAGAAATTTTGGAGTTCCTGCGGTTAACATTCCTCCTATATATTTTTCTCCTTCTAGTGCATATTCTAAGGCTTTTTGTGACTCCCCTAATAGATAACAAATTGTAGTTTTATGGGTATAAATATGAAATAAAGCTAGATTATAGTTACCTTTCTTATATAAGGGAAGTATCTGATCTTCATTAAATGCTTTACCAACTAAACGACAAGGATATTCACATTTGTTTTGTAAGTTAAGTACAAGTTGATAATTCATTTCTAAAAAATAGAGACTATTTTTGCTTTGCATTTTTTTAGCAGATTCTATGTACTTAAATAATTCATTTTCAACCTGATTTAATTCTTTACCCGTAGCAAATAAATAATTACAATATAGTTGAGCATTCCACATAGCATACTCAATATTACCTGTTTCTAATCCCTTTTTATAACCCAAATGTAAAGGATTTAAAAGTTGTTTTATAGGATCTTTCCAATGTCTAATTGATAAGATAACAATAAAAGAAGTTTGTGCTTCTAATCTTTTAGCTTGAAGTTTTGACAATAAGGATAAAGCCACTTTTCCAAACTCATAACCATCATCAAACCTTTCATTAATTTGAGATAAAAGTTGACCATAAAAAGCATAAGCAACGCAAGCTTCAGGAGAGTTACCATAGTTTAAACATAGCTTAATTTGTTGGGTAACAGTGACAATAAATAAGGGAAAACTGGCTAAATATGCCGCCATACTCATTGTTACTAAAATTCTCAAAGAAGCTATGGCTTTATTATCAGTAATAAGGGGCAAGTTAATTAGGTTTTTAATAACTGTATCTTGCAGTAATATATTAGTTTCTTTTAGAGATTTTTGTATCTCTAATTTACTAGGATTTTTAGGGATATTTATTCCCAATAAATTTAGAGTTGATAGAGATAGTTCGATAGCTTCTACTAACTTATTTTGAGAGGTAAATGCTTTAATTTTTATTTCGCAAGCTTTAACTTTGTCTAGCAAAAATGAGGACTGTTTTATAATAGTTTTTATTAACAATTCCATGAGTTCAAAATTGTTACTTAAAGATGCAGACTCTGCTGCTTCTAAATAAAGTTCTAAGGAAAATTGATATTTATTTTTCCAAATTTTATCATTGTCTAAAAGACTAATAGCAAACTGTAAATAATTCAATGCTGCTGGATAAGCTGCTGATGCTTTTGCTTTTTTTCCTGCTATGAAATTTAATTGAGAAAGTTGTTCAAATTCTGCGGTATCATTGATCAACTTATAGCCAATATTAATTTGATTGACAATATCAAATATTTTTTCTTCTTGTTTTGTGTTGGGTATCTTATCTAATAGTAATTTTCCTATTCTTAAGTGTATTTCTTCTTGTTTATGCTTAGATAGTAAGGAATAAGCTGCTTGTTGTACACGATCATGAGAAAACTGATAACTAATTTTTAATGATTTTGGTATTTCGTGATCTTCTTGATAATTATTGATCAGTTTATATTGATTATTAAGCGGTGAAATTAGTCCTTTTTCTAGGGCTTTAATAAGATTATTTGCAGTTTCAATTTGTGAATTATTACTAACCATTGCTAAGGTACTTAAGTCAAATTTACTGCCTATACAAGCTGCTATTTTAAGAAGCTCCTCTATTGCTTTTGGGGTAGTTTTGATATTACTAGCCATTAAATCCACAACATTTTCTGTGATTTCTAAGGCTTCAATTTTATACTTGCTATAGTCCCATTTCTTTTCTATATTATTAAATACCAAAATTTTATTTTCATAAAGGGACTGTAAAAACTCTTTGACGAAAAAAGGATTGCCATTAGTTTTCTTTTTAATTAATCTTGCTAATTTTTTGTTATTTTTATCTGCTATATTTATAGTATCTTTAATTAATACTTCAATGTTAGGAGTAGCTAAGTTATTAAGCAAAATTTCTTCCATAGTTACCCCTTGATTCTGAATATCATTTAAAGTTAATCTTAAAGGGTGCGCTAAGTCAATTTCATTATCTCTATAGGCAGCAATAATTAATAAAGATTGATCGTCTAATGTAGTAGTTAAAGACTGTATTAACTGTAATGAAGCAGAATCTGACCATTGCAAATCATCTAAGAATATAACTAAAGGATGCTGTTTTTTAGTAAAGACTTTTAAGAAGTTTTGGAAAACTAAATTAAAACGATTTTGTGCTTCTTTTGGTTCTAGTTTAATAATGCTTGGTTGACTGCCAATAATTTTTTCAATTTCGGGAATAACATCAATAATAACCTGTCCATTTACTCCTAAAGCTGTGAGTAAATTCTTGCGCCATTGACTAATCTTTTCGTCAGATTCTGTTAGTAACTGATTTACCAATTCTTGACAAGCTTGTATAATTGCTGCGTAAGGAATATTGCGTTGAAATTGTTCAAATTTTCCTGAAATAAAATAGCCTTTTTTTCCAGTAATATAAGGATAAATTTCACGTATCAAAACTGATTTACCTATACCAGCATATCCAGACACTAAGATCATAGCATTATGTCCTTTTGTTACTTTGTCAAAAGTATTAATTAATGTCTTTATTTCTGTTTCTCTACCATAGATTTTTTGTGGAATCTGAAACTTATCCGAAACATCATATTTACCTATAGAGAATTTTTTTATATGGTTTTTGTCTGTTAAATTATTTAAACATTCTTCTAAATCAATTTTGATTCCTTTGACACTTTGATATCTTTTTTCAGGTGTTTTTGCCAATAATTTCATGACAATCTCTGAAAGTATTTGAGGAATATCAGGATTAATATCATGGGGATAAGTTGCTTGTTTAGCGATATGAAAATGAACTAATTCTAAGGGATCTTCTGTTACAAAAGGAAGTTGCTTAGTTAGCATTACATAAAAAGTGACTCCAAGGGAATAAAAGTCAGTACGATAGTCAATTTTTCGGTTCATTCTCCCTGTTTGTTCGGGAGACATATAAGCTAAAGTTCCCTCAATTAAATTAGGATTAAATTCTTGAGTATTTTCTAAAGCTAATTGCGTAGAAATCCCAAAATCAATTAATTTTAGTTCTTGACTTTCCGGATGGATAATAATATTAGTTGGATTAATATCTTTGTGAATAATGTTAGCATTATGAACAATTTCCAATCCTTTAACAATTTTAATAGCAAAGTTTAAAAAATCTTCGATATTTAAACTATTTTCTTTTAATAAAGATTCTAGAGATATTCCTCCAAAATCCTCTAAAATAATCAATAAAGTGTTTTGATATTTATCAATTGAATAGGTTTTAATAATTCTCTGGGAACTGAACTGACTGAGTATTTTATATTCCTGTTTAAACTGTGATAAAGTAATAGGATCTGGATGATTTTCTTGCAGAATTTTTAAAATAACTGGTTGCTGATCCTCTTCTCTAACACCACGATAAATTAAAGAATGAGAACTCTCATAAAGTTTTTCTCTAATTTGACAATTATTGATGATCATATTCATAGTTAATTAATAGATAATTTTGCTAAACTACTCTGATTTTAAAATCTTCAAAAACTCCTCCTCATTGAGTTGAGTTATACTTAATTTATCAGCTTGAGCTAACTTAGATCCAGGGTTTTCTCCTAGCAACAAATAATCCGTTTTTTTGCTAACAGAACTGGTTACTTTTCCTCCTGCTTCCATAATCAAAGCTTTAGCCTCATTCCGTTTTAAAGTAGGTAAAGTTCCAGTGATAACAAAAGCTTTGCCCGCAAAAGGAGTTAAAGAAGGATCAAAAGTAGCTATTTTAGATTGAGTTACTTCTAATTGTAACCCAACTTTTTTTAATTGTTGGATTAGATCACAGTTTTTTTCAATACTAAACCAATCAATAATAGATTGGGCAATCTCTTCTCCTACACCATAAACCGAACTTAAATCAGAGAAAGAAGCCTGAGATAATAGCTCAATATTAGTAAAATTATCCACTAATAAACTAGCAGTAACACTGCCCACATAACGAATTCCTAAACCATATAAAACCCGTGAGAAAGGCTGCTGTTTACTGCCTTCAATAGCCTCAATTAAATTATTGGCAGATTTGCTACCCATCCGTTCTAAATTTGCAATTTCTTCCGGAGTTAAATTATATAAATCAGCAATAGAATTAACTAAACCATTATTAATTAATAAGATAACAATTTTTTCCCCCAAACCACGAATATCTAAAGCATCCCGTGAGGCCCAATGAACTAAACTACCCCGTAAAATTGCCCCACAAGAAAGATTTATACAACGAGTAACCGCTTCCTTTGGGGGACGTTTCAAAGTAGAATCGCATTCAGGACAGCGATCTGGCATTTGGTAGGGTTGGGTGTTGGGGGGACGTAATTCCTCCAAAACACGGACAACTTCCGGAATAATCTCCCCTGCTTTGCGAATAATCACCGTATCTCCCACACGGATGTCCAGTTGCTTAATACGATCGCTGTTATGAAGTGTCGCTTTTTGTACCGTTGTCCCGGCTAAATGAACCGGTTCCATGACGGCCATGGGGGTTACAGCCCCTGTTCTGCCCACATTAACTATAATATCTTTAACCATGGTAGGAGCCTCTTCTGCGGGATATTTTAAGGCGATCGCCCAACGAGGGAATTTTTGGGTAAACCCTAACACTTTTTGCAGAGAATAATCATTAATTTTTACAACAACACCATCGGTCATGTAAGGTAAGTCTTTTCTATCAGTTTCCCACTGCTGAAAATAGTCAGTAACTTCTAAAAGAGAGTGGCATAATTTTCGGTGAGGGTTAACTAAAAAACCACTATTTTTTAAATAGTTTAAAGAGTCCCATTGACTGCTAATTTCTCCCGTTTCAAGATGTAAAGTATAGGCAAAAAATTGTAAGCGTCTCTCGTCTACAATTTTCGGGTCTAACTGTCGTAAAGTTCCGGCGGCTGCGTTACGAGGATTCGCAAATAACGCCTCTCCTTTTTCTTCCCTTTGTTGATTAATACGATCAAATTCATCTATAGGTAAAAAAGCCTCCCCACGAACTTCTATAATAGGGGGAGGATTGTCTAAATTTAACTTTAAAGGAATAGAACGAATGGTGCGAATATTTTGTGTAATATCTTCCCCTGTAGTTCCATCTCCTCTAGTTACGCCTCGAACTAATAGACCATTTTCGTAGGTTAAAGCTAGTGCCGATCCATCAATTTTTAACTCACAAACGTATGCAGTAGATTCTATATTTTCTTGTTCACTATATCGTCTCCATTTTTTTTTCCATGTTTTTAGTTCATCTAAATTAAAAGCATTTTCTAAACTATAAAGAGGGATATTATGGTCAACAGAAACAAATTGAGAAGCAGGTTTATCTCCTACTCTTTGGGTGGGACTATCAGAAGTAATTAAATGAGGATTTTCTTTTTCTAATTGATCTAGTTCCCGATATAACTGATCATAAACAGCATCCTCCATAATGGGATTATCAAGAACATAGTAAGCATAATTTGCTTTTTGTAGTTGTTGTCTTAGTTGTTGTATACGTTGTTCAATCACTATTTAAAGTCCTCTCACATTTATTATTAATCTATATTCGTTTTAAATAAGTTTGAGATACAGTGTGAGCATCCTGCTAACTATGGTAACAATAAAGAAGGTAAGTTTTCTCTCATTTTATTTAAAATTAACTACAACTCCATATCAAGATGATTATCAACAAAATTTTTCATCGTTTCTATCCTCTCTTTAAAAAAAGGATTGTTGGTTTCTATAGGTTCAGGAGTATTAGATAAATAATAAAGATTGTCTTCTAATTAGTCTAGTAATTTAGATGCTTAACAGCTTAACAATGGTGTCTAATCTACTCTCCTGTTAATATTGAAAAAGTATAACTTAGGAGTATGGATCTTGGTTAATATTCGCTGCGGTAAAATTGATTTTAAGAACATTGAAGCCATTATCTTTGATAAAGATGGCACCTTAGAAGACTCTAATAACTTTTTACGAGAATTAAGTATCCATCGCGCCCGTTTATTAGATGCGCAAATACCAGGTATTGGCGAACCCTTATTAATGGCCTTTGGAATGCAAAATAATCAATTAGATCCCACTGGTTTAATGGCCGTAGGGAGTCGTCAAGAAAACTTAATTGCTGCTGCTGCTTACATCGCAGAAACAGGAAAAAGTTGGTTTGAAGCCCTAGAAATTGCTGAAAATTCATTCATACAAGTTGATCAATCTCTCAAAAAAGATCGAACCACCTCCCCTCTCTTTGCTGGCAGTTTAGATGTCTTGAAAACCTTATACAAAGCTGGATTAAAATTAGGAATACTCTCCGCTGCTCCTACCCAAGACGTAGAACATTTTGTACGGGAACATAATCTTTCTGATTACATTCAGTTGATGATGGGAGGAGACCAAGGATTAAGTAAACCCGATCCCCAACTATTTCTTAAAGCTTGTCACACTTTGATAACATCTCCCCAGAAAACCCTCATGGTAGGAGACTCTCAAGGAGATATTCTCATGGCCAAACAAGCAGGAGTAGCAGGAACCATCGGTATTTGTTGGGCTAACAACACAGCCCCTCATCTCAATCAAGCCGATATTATTATTACTCAAATTGAGGAAATACAACTAGCTTAAACTACCAAAGCATCTAACAAAAATAGAAACTTTTCCTTAATTTGGATGTTACGGTGTAAGATGTTACATTAACAAAAGTTTGTTGTCTGTATCGTTATTGGAGAGGATAAAACAAATTGTCTAAACGTTATTTATTTACGTCTGAATCCGTTACAGAGGGTCATCCCGATAAGGTTTGTGACCAAATCTCAGACACTATTATTGATACTCTACTCAATGAAGATGATCAAAGTCGGGTAGCGGCTGAAGTAGTCGTCAACACTGGTTTAGTCTTAATCACTGGGGAAGTCACCTCCAAGGCCCACGTTGATTTTGCTAAATTAGCCCGCAACAAAATTGCAGAGATTGGTTACACTGATGCTGATAATGGTTTCTCTGCTAATAGCTGTTCCGTTTTAGTGGCTTTGGATGAACAGTCTCCTGACATTGCCCAAGGGGTTAGCCAAGCCCAGGAACAACGCAAAGAACTCAGTGATGATGAGTTAGACCAAATCGGCGCAGGAGACCAAGGGCTGATGTTTGGTTATGCTTGCAATGAGACCCCTGAATTAATGCCCTTACCCATCAGTTTAGCCCATCGTTGCGCCCGTCGTTTAGCGGCAGTTCGCAAAACTGGTGATTTAAGCTATTTACGTCCCGATGGCAAAACCCAAGTTTCCATTGCCTATGAAGATGGTATTCCCGTTGGTATCGATACCATTCTCATCTCTACACAACACGATGAAACCATAGGGTCCATCACCGATAACGATGCAGTTCAAGCTAAAATTAAAGCCGATCTCTGGGACGCTGTTATCTTACCAGTTTTTGCAGATATAGATATTAAACCCTCTCAGGAGACTCGTTATTTAGTTAATCCTACTGGAAAATTCGTTATTGGCGGTCCCCAAGGTGATGCAGGGTTAACCGGTCGTAAAATTATCGTAGATACCTATGGTGGTTATTCTCGTCACGGTGGTGGCGCATTTTCTGGGAAAGATCCCACAAAAGTTGATCGTTCTGCTGCTTATGCTTCTCGTTATGTAGCTAAAAATATTGTTGCTGCTGGTTTAGCTGATAAGTGCGAAGTTCAACTTAGCTATGCTATTGGGGTTGCTCGTCCTGTTAGTATTTTAGTGGAAACTTTTGGTACTGGCAAAGTTGATGAAACCAAGTTATTAGAAGTTGTTAACGAACTGTTTGAGTTACGTCCTGCTGGTATTATTCAGTCTCTTAAACTTCGTGAACTTCCTTCTCAACGGGGGGGACGCTTCTATCAAGATGTGGCTGCTTATGGTCATTTTGGACGCAACGATCTTGATCTTCCTTGGGAAGCAACTGATAAAGCTGCTTTACTCAAAGATGCTTTATTAAAAGTTGGTGTTTAATTTAAACTCCGTCGTTAACGACGGGGTCTTAATAAATATTCTTTAAGTTTTTAGGGAAAAGATTTATACTCTTTTCCCTTTTTTCTTATACATTAGATATCCAATTACCATGAAAACCACCAGGAACACGAACTGGTAAATGAACAGTCGCTATGGGTTCAGATTCAAAGTTTCTCGGATCAATAATCACAAAATCACTGGTGTTGGTATTTTCATTGTAAACAAAAGTAACCACATAACCATCTAATTCAGATTGACCTTTTGTACTGGGAATAAACGCTGCTTCACCTCCATAGCATCCTGGTTTAAATTGATGAATTTTATTAGTTTTATTAACTAGATCATATTGAATAAGAGACGGTGACAGATTAGGAATTTTTTTGCGAGACGATAATTCACTATCGTAATAAGGTGTATACCCAAATTGGTAAGCTTTCCCTAAATAGTTCTGATTAAGAGTAGGTAGTTCTACAAAGCGATCATCTAAATCTTCAAAGTCCATTTGATGGGTTTCTAAATTAATAGTTAATCGTCGCAGATTAGATTGATGAGTTAACATACTTTCCCAATTACTTTCTGATTGTATTGTAGGATAAGCTATAAAATCTATAAACAGTTGATTATCGGTTTCAAAACTATTCAGAAAATGCCATGTCCAAAAAGCATTTGTTTTTAAATAAGTTGGTTGTCTCTCAAAATCATGTCGATCTACTAAAATAATAGTTGTTCCTTGTTCCTGTTGCCAAACAAACGGAATATTATTATTTCTAGCATCGGTCATACTAAACACCAAAGGACAGTTAAAAAAGATAATATAGTTTTCAGTAATTGCCATATCATGAATCATCGTCGGTTGAGGAATTTCTATGGGCAATTCTCGAATAATTTTATTGTTACTATCAGCAACATAATAATGTAAATAAGGAGTATTGAAAAAAGAATAACGATAAAAATGTAATTCTCCTGTATGAGTATCAATTTTGGGATGTGCCGTCATTGCTTGTTCTAATTGATGGTTAAAATCCCATTTTCCAATTGTTTCTAAATTTTTATTGACTTCATAAGGTAGGCCAATTTCATATAATGCTAATAGTTTATCTCCATGAGAAATAATATTAGTATTAGCATAATTTTTAAATTTTAGTTCCTTTAATTCTTTTCCTTCAAACATTTCATAAGCAAGGCCACGGGTTTGAATCCAACGATTTTTATAACTAACTTCTCCGTTGTTAAAATAAACCCCGTGTAACATCCCATCGCCCTCAATAGGATAATTATAAGAACTTGGTTTAAACATTGGGTTAGGACCATTTCTTACATACATTCCCTGTAATTCTTCAGGAATATTACCCGATATTTTTAAATTAGTAATCTCCACTTCTTCAAACACAGGTGCATTAATTCCCTGTAAAAAAGTATTGTCACTTTCCCAACTTTTATAGGATTTATACTGTTTATAAATAGGCATTGATTGACTGGGTAATTGATGGGAAGCGATGGCAGTCATTGCTGCTAGGGATGATTGAATTAAAAACTGTCTTCTTTTCATGATAAATTCCTTTAGAATTGACTATTTTGCATCATTTTTGTAGCAAGTTCTGTATTAATTACAATACCTTCTGTGGGAAAAGCTTTCATAATATCGATCGCTGTCCATCCTTCTTCTGGTTGATTAATCGCTGCTGAAATTAATGCCCCACGAATAGCATAAAATCCGTTATGATTAGGATGGGTACTAAAGATTTCTCCCATACTTTTTAATAAGTCGCTCATCAACGGAGTTTTCAATAATCTAGCAAACTTAACTCCACTAATCTTATGTCTTTTTCGTAAAGTTTCTCGCAATTCAGTTAAGGTTTCTTCATCAAATTGACTGGCAAAAAAAGCAAATTCTTTGGTGATTCTTCCTTCTTCTGCATAAATTTCTAAAGACTCTACAGACAAAGGAAACTTGAACGGACCATAAAGAAAATAGAGGGTTTCTGCACTTAAAACAGGTCGAGGTATTAAAGGAATCAAAGCAAAAGAAATTCCTAAGCAAATACGAGTTAAATAATTCATTACTGGTATAACAAGTTACTGTTTTTAGTTAACCTTTAGGGTTTCTGTTAACTTGTTGAGTCTAAAGTAACTTTTAGGGTTGACCCCTATTTAATAAGGAAAATTTAAGACATAAAAAAACAACCATAATTTATGATTGTTCTGAGAATTTATATGTTAGGAATTTAAAGTAAAGAACGTAATTGAATAGAAATCCGAGTATTTTTACCTACTACTAAAATCGCGGATTCACCAAACTTAGGGGGTCCGGTTGTAATAACTGGATTGCTAGAAAAGCCGAATTTTTCTGTAGGAATTCCTAGAAAATTGCGATTAAGTTCTTCATCTTCATTATCATCCCAAAAAACAGCCACTGCGTAGGTTTTAGGTTCTAAATTATCAAAAGTGACTTCTAATAATTTATCGGTGACTTTAACACATTGGGTGTTAACAGCGTCATCTTTACTATTGGGAAACCCTTTTCCACTGGAAAAGAGACTAAAGCAGACTTGTCCTGTGGTATTGCTTAAACCCTCAACTTCAACCGTCAGATTACTGCTTAGAGTTGCATTCGCTGGTTGATGTAACATTAACGCTGTCCCGGTGGACAATAGTAGATTAGTTAGCAGATAAGAAGATTTCATTACTATTTTTGAAAATGTTAAGAATAGAATTGATGAAAAGTATTGCTTCACGATCAAAATATCATGAAGTCATTATGAATCTTTATATTATCTTAAGATAACCCTGAATCGAGAAAATGACAAGTGATTAAAAACAATGCAAATAATCTATATTAGAGTAATTTAGTATTATGCTAAGGATTAAACACATCATCCTCAATTCCAACCCACCATTCTCCCAATTTCATTAATTCTTCCTGCAATTCTGATAATTTGTCTAAATATTCGTCAGATGAGAGACTATGACGATTTTCTGCTAATTTTTTCAGTCTTAACTGTATCAACAACCAAGGTTGTGATATTTTTCCTGTTTCTTCAATATATCGGGCCAATTCTTCGCTGTTCATAATATGTTTAAAATGAGAATTTTAGTAATAGATAGAACCATCAGGTTTTTTATAAAAATGATAGGATGGTTTAATACCTAATATTGTGGGTAAACCAGCAGCATCAATAGATACTGCTACATTTCCGTTTTTTTGGACATCATAAGCATCGATAGAACAGCTTATTTGTTGATTGTCAGCTAGGTTAATAATAACTGTTTTTGCTGGAGAAGACAAAATTTCTTGATAGGATCTTTTTTCATAATCTTTACCTATTTTTTCAGCTTCTTGCCATAAAATTTGGTAATTTTCTTGAAGTTTTTGTCTATGTTTTTTTCTGAAAGGAAATAACTCAATCAGTCTCATTAAATTGTTTTAAGGGGAAAAATATAACTTTGTCAAGGGGTAAATCATAAACAGAAAAATTATCAAAATTATGCTCTATTTTACTGATTTTGATTGTTGAAAAACGCTTTAATTGATCTGACCAATATTTTAATAATCCCACTTCTCCATAAATATAAATGTTAGCTAACCAAGATAGCAAGTCTTTGATAATATCAGGGTGAGGAAAACAAAAATCCCAGTTAATGACGAGATACCGATCATAAATTTTCTTTGGTAAATCTATATTAACATCTGAGTTTTTTACAAATTCTGACAAATTTAATAACTTATAGCCATAGAATCCAAATTCTATCAATTCTGGTCTTTTATATTCAGTAACCCATGTTTTTAATTTTTTCGGAAAATGTTTTTCTATTTGTAGTATTTTTGCTGGAATAAATAGACATAATTTTGCAGTCATTTTAGATTCATAGAATATTAAGTATTATGCTTATCACATAAAAGAGATTCCTCATTTCTCGGAATGAAAATTGTTAATTGTTCATTTTTAATATAGAGAAATCTCCTTTAAACAAACTAAACTCTAACTTCTATTTTTTCGTCTTTTACATCCTTGACTGATGATTTTGGTTGATATTGACTAGCAATTAAAGCGACTAGAAACCACCATAAAGTATTAACTTGAGGACGATACCAAACCGTATCAAATAACCCTTGAGCCATTAATCCGGCCATGGCAGCGATCGCAGCTATTAACCACATACCAGCAGGATTATTTTTATCCCTTAAACGTTGAATTTGTTGCACTCCTTGATTAACAGTAATAACCAGTAACCAGATAAAAATACTTAACCCGATCAAACCAGTTTCCACTGCTGTTTCTAACAACACAGAATAAGCACTTAAAGCACTATATTTGGGACTCATATAAAGAGGATAAATCTTATTAAAAGCACTGTTTCCTGGACCAATACCAATTAAAGGACGATCTCGAATCATATCTAATACCGCCATCCAGACATTAATCCTAAAATTATTACTACTATCTTGTCTTCCCACAAATATACTCATAACTCTAATTCTTAACGAGTCAACAGAGACAATAGCAGCAAACATTAAACCCCCTAAAATACCAAATACTAAAGGTAATAACCACTTACGCCAAAACGGGGATAAATTGTTTTTAAACCAAACAAAAAACAGTAACAAAAATGTTCCCACTAAAGCCATCATTGCGATCCAACCGCCACGACTTCCCGTAAAATAAAGACAGGCAGTATTAACCAATGTAATAGTAATCGCTAATAATTTAGGGGCAAAACCTTGCCAAACAAAAAAAGCAGCAACCCCCAAAGCGATCGCAGGTAAAAGATAAGCAGATAATAAATTAGGATTACCCAAATAACTATAAACCCTAGTTGCACCAGCTAATTCTGAGGTGGGATCGTTCCAAGTAGCCAACTGTTCAACCCCAAAAATTTGTTGTCTAATTCCATAACTACCAACCACTAAACCAATACCCAAAACCACCGTAATTAACCAATTTGTTAAACGATGCGATCGCAAAATTCTGGCACAAAAAACAAAAAATACCAAATACAAAGTTAACTTAATCAAACCCGAAAGAGCAGCAGCTTTAACCGGAGATAACGCCACCGCAACAGCAGAAATTCCCCAATAAAGAAATACAAATAAATGAATAGGACTAAACCCAGGTTTTTCCGTATCAGATAAAGTTAAAATGCCCCAATAACCAGTAATAGCAATTAACCAAACCCCGATCAAACCAGTAGTAATAAACGGACCAAAAATAAAAATAAGACTGATTAATAAAGCCCCGATCGCCTCACCAAATCGTAATAAAAAACTAGACGATCGCCAAGCAGAAAATGAACCCACTATACGATAAACATAACTAGCACTAAGCCAAGTTTTCGGTGAAAAGTAAGAGAGGGTAACGAGATCCCAAGTTGAATTCATGAAACCATACCAAAATTAGTTATTTAAACCCCGTCGTTAACAACGAGGCCCGAATGGATCAAACTTAGTTTTGTCAACTAATATTTAAAGCAGTGACAACTAAGCAGAACCCAAAATCAAGAATTTACGTCATCATACATTATTGTCCCTAATTCTCCTGTCCCTGTTCCCTAAAAAACCTTTATTATGTACCCTATAACTAAATTATATGCTGACCTATCCAAAGGGAGATAACCCGTTGACTACGCAAATACATCCTACTGCCGTCATTCATCCGAATGCACAAATTGATCCCACAGTGGAAGTAGGCCCCTATGCTGTCATTGGTGATCAGGTAAAAATAGGCGCACAAACCACCATTGGCCCCCATGTGGTTATCGAAGGACCAACAGAAATTGGCAAAAATAACCGCATTTTTCCCAGTGCAGTGATTGGCTTAGAACCCCAGGATCTTAAATATAAAGGGGTCCCCAGTCGTCTGAAAATAGGTGACGGGAACACGATTCGTGAGTTTGTCACTATTAACCGTGCCACAGAAGCAGATGAACTCACCGAAATTGGCAATAATAATCTGTTGATGGCTTATGTTCATGTTGCCCATAATTGTGTCCTGGAAGATCATGTGGTCATTGCTAATGCTGTCGCTTTAGCTGGCCATGTTCACATCGAGTCTAGGGCGGTTATTGGCGGTGTTTTAGGGGTTCATCAGTTCGTGAGAATTGGCCGCAATGCCATGTTAGGGGGTATGAGTCGTATCGATCGCGATGCACCTCCTTTTATGATGATCGAGGGCAACCCCTCAAGGGTGCGATCGCTCAATTTATTGGGGTTAAAACGTGCCGGACTGACCAAGGATGATGTAGGTTATCTGAAAAAGGCATTTCGTCTCTTATATCGCTCGGATCTTACCTTACAACAGGGATTAGAAGAGTTAGCAACCCTCGATAATAATCAATACGCCCAATATTTACGTCATTTTCTGCAACTGTCCACTACAGGAGAAAAACGACGGGGTCCTATTCCAGGGAATCAATAAATAATCAAATTTAAAACTGTTTTTCTTTAAAACGTAGATTAAAAGCCGAATTAAGTAGTTCATCCATCGATAATTAGGGGTTAGAAAGCAATTTATGCAGATTTTTATCAGTACAGGGGAAGTTTCAGGGGACTTACAAGGATCAATGTTGGTCGAGGCTCTCTATAGGCAAGCACAGCAGCAAAATATTCCTTTAGAAATTTTGGCCTTGGGGGGTGATCGCATGGAGGCGGCCGGGGCGAAGTTATTGGGAAATACGGCTAGTATTGGCTCTATTGGTATTGTGGAGGCGTTACCGTTTATTATTCCTACTTGGTTAATGCAGCGTCGGGTTAAGGCTTATTTACGGGATAATCCCCCTGATGTGTTAATTTTATTGGATTATATGGGGCCAAATGTGGCTTTTGGCAAATATGCTCGTAAATATTTACCCCATGTGCCGATTATTTATTATATTGCTCCTCAGTCTTGGGTATGGGCCCCGAATAATAAAACTATTGAACAATTTGCGGAAATTACTGATATTTTATTGGCTATTTTTCCGGAAGAAGCGAGATTTTTTGAGAAAAAGGGGGTAAATGTTAAATGGGTGGGTCATCCTTTATTGGATAGAATGGCGGAGGCACCTACCAGAGAAGCTACTCGTCAAGCATTAGGACTTAAAGAAGATCAGCCGGTGATTGGTTTATTTCCTGCTTCTCGTTATCAAGAGTTAAAGTATCATTTACCGTTAATTTGTAAGGCAGCAAAGAAGATACAAGCAAGGGTTCCTAATCTTCATTTTCTCTTACCTGTTTCTTTACAAGAATATCGTCACACCATCGAAGAAATGGTTAAAGAATACGATTTATCTATTACTTTATTTGATGGACGTGCTATAGAAGTAATGGCCGCTGCTGATTTTGCTATTGCTAAGTCAGGAACGGTTAATTTAGAATTGGCTTTATTAGATATTCCTCAATTAGTTCTCTGTTTAGTTAATCCTTTAACTATGTGGATTGCTCGGAATATTCTTAAGTTTTCTATTCCTTTTATGTCGCCTCCTAATTTAGTTGTTATGGAAGAAATTGTACCAGAATTATTACAAGAAGAAGCTACAATAGACCGCATTGTTGATGAATCGGTAGATTTATTATTAAATCCCGATCGCCGTAAAAAAACCTTTGCTGACTATGAACAAATGCGCACACTTTTAGGAGAGGTAGGTGTCTGCGATCGAGTTGCTAACGAGATTTTACATTATCAAAAATAAGACTTCTAGTTTTATGGGCAAATTATTAATGAAACAAAGTGGTAAAATGATAATAACAGGGACTTTTGCAGTCAGAAAATGTCATGGAATAAGTTATCAGTTAGCAATAACTGATAACCGATAATTATTGACCAAATTCTAAGCGAGCTTGTTCTACCATTTCTACCGTAATCTCATCTAAATGGTCTGCTCTAGCTAAGTCTTCGATTCTTTGACGGGCTTGAGTTCTTACAAAAAAGGGAATATTTTTCAGTTTCTTTTCTGCTTCTTGAGTCCAACGGGGACTATCTTCAAATTCAAGTTGACTCATAATCGTGGAGGGAATTAGTTGATTATTTATCTTTGGGTACATTATAACATTATTATTAGAAAAGTTGAAAATTTATCTATCAATATTTAATAATTCTTAAATTTTAAATTATGAGTGTCGATAATGAACGGTGGGAACATATTTATCAAACCTTTGCAAAAGTTTGGGGTTATCAAGAATTTCGACCCCCACAAAAAGAGGTTATTAGCTGTTTATTACAGGGCAAAGATGCTTTAATTATTATGCCAACAGGAGGGGGAAAGTCTATCTGTTTTCAACTTCCAGCGTTACTACAAAAAGGTCTAACCCTGATTATTTCTCCTTTGGTTGCTTTAATGGAGAATCAAGTTAATGAACTAAAAAGTAAACAATTACCTGTGGAATTATTACACAATGAAGTACCTAGAAAACAACGAAAAATCACCTTAAAGAAAATTAATAAACAACAACTAAGATTACTGTATCTTTCTCCTGAAACTTTATTAAGTCCTCCGGTTTGGGAGTTATTAATTAAACCCCATATTGAGATTAATGGATTGATTTTAGATGAGGCACATTGTTTAGTTCAATGGGGAGAAACCTTCCGTCCTAGCTATAGTCGTTTAGGGGCAGTTAGACAAGCATTATTAAAGGATAAATTGTCTGATAAAAAAATAGCGATCGCAGCTTTTACAGCAACAGCAAATATTAAATCACAAGAGATTATAAAACGTAGTTTAAAGTTAAAAACTCCGCAAATATTTGCTATTAGTCCTTATCGAAATAATCTCAATTTAGCCATAAAAATTGCTTGGACTCCTCGTTGTCGTCGTCATCAGCTTTTAAACTTTATTCAACAGCAACAAAAACAATCTGGTTTAATCTATATTCGTTCTCGCAAAGATAGTGAA
>NZ_JASJEB010000042.1 GCF_030064895.1 Crocosphaera sp.
ACAAGTTCCCAGGCTCACCACGTTTGCCTCAAAGGGCGTAGTGATATTTCCTTAAACCCTGCCAATTCAGGTGTTGGGCGTGTACTTTCCGAGAGTCCCCCGGTAGGTTTTTAAGTCTTGTACTGACTAACTTTATTTTACCATATTCACGGCATTTTTAAATGCCGAGTGGTTCTACATCACCTGTTTAAAAACAGGCGTTTTGAACATCCCGTGTGTTGTTATAATTGGTCAAATTTTCAGGTTTTGCTGAACCATTGCTGCAAAATTGGAAAGAATTTGCAATCCATTATCCGATGATTTTTCCGGGTGAAATTGTACCGCCATTAGGTTATCACGGGCGATCGCTGCTGTTACAGTTTGGCTACCATGACTCACAACAGCAGCATTCATGTCAGCATCAACCGGATCAACATAATAGGAATGGACAAAATAGACGTAAGGATCTGAGGTTAAACCTTGCCATAAAGGAAGATTGGGCTGAGTGAATTGTAACTGATTCCAACCCATCTGGGGTATGGTCAAATTAGGCTCAGATTGAAAACGACGCACCTTCCCTTTAATAATACCCAACCCTGGTTCTTTGCCTTCTTCTGACCCCTCAAACAGAATTTGTAGCCCCAAACAAATGCCCAAAAATGGCTTACCTTGGGAGATGGCAGTTTTGATCGGTTCCTCCAAATGACGCGATCGCAAATGTTGTACAGCCGGATCGAACGAGCCAACTCCGGGCAGTACGATCGCCTCAGCGTCTGCAATATCTTGGGGAGAATCTGTAATTTTTGGCTGAATTCCTGCTTTTTCTAGCCCTTTACAAGCGGAGTGCAGATTACCCATATCATAGTCAATAACAGCCAGGAAGCCCATAAATATCCCTTGTGGTTAATATTTCCTATTTATAATGATAATTGATTTTTTGTTTGCTACAAATTAATTAATCCCAAAAGAACTTTCTAAAGCTTCTAACACTACATCTGTGACTATTTTAGTCCGATAACGACAAGCTTGGGTTTCTGTTGAATTAAAACTGCCATTTTCCCAGTATTTGTTACTTCCGGCACCCCCTCCACAGACCCCAAAATAATCACAACTTTGACGACAAGCATTAACTCCTTGTATCATATCTTGATAGATTTGTTTAAATTTTTCACTATAACAAACTGACTCTAAACTATCTCGTAAAACATTACCTAAAATAAACTTTCCATAGGGTTTAATATCAACTGATAATAATTCAGGGTCGAAGGTGGAAAAATTACCTAAATAGTCAATATTTAAAATAGAAAAAGGATGATTCATATCAGTTTTTGCTAATCTTTGGTTATCGCAAATTAATCCACAAACTGCCTCAAACTCTCTCACCTTAAATTGATCATTAGTTTGGCTCGTTAATTCCCAAAATCTTTTCATAAACTGATAATATTTTTCTTCTGTGCCAACTTTATCTAAGGAAGATGTCTCATTAATCCCTTCTGTTTCTTCCATATTAAAAGCAACATCATTAATACCATTTTCCCAGAAAAAATTAAAAATCTCATCAGGATAGTTTAAAGATTCTTGAGTAATTACACCAATAATATTAAAGTAAATATCATTTTTTTGTAAATAACGAATCCCTCTCATAACACTTTCATGAGTTCCTAAACCTGTAGGGGTTTTACGATGAACATCGTGTAAAAAATCAGGACCATCAATACTAACTCCCACACACATATTAGACTCTTTAAAAAAGTCACACCAAGCTTGATTGATTAAAATGCCATTGGTTTGTATTGAATGATAAATAGGAACTTGTTTGCTATTATATTTTTCATTAGCAATCTCAATCCTTTTAAACACCTCTTGATAATAAGAGATCGGTACTGCTAAAGGTTCCCCTGCGTGCCAACAAATATCAAGAAATTCTCCCACAAAAGGACTGGTTAAAATTTCTTGGAAAATGGGTTCAATTAAGTCAAGAGATAACCTTTCCTTCAAATCTCGATTCGGTAAATAGCAATAATCACAATCAAGATTACAAAAAGGTGTAGGTTGAATCACTACTAAATTAATTGGGCCAAAAGATGAAACATCAATTAATTCACTTTGAGTGCTATTGATAGATAAATGTGTTGTCATTTTCTCTCCTTACCAGCGACGGTTAACAAAACCACCACCATTTCGCCAACCACCTCCACGGTTAACAAAACCACCTCCACCATAACGATTATAAAAACCTCCACCATTACGGAAAGGACTTCTATTGACAAAACCCCCTCCTCCATGACGATTGGCAAAACCTCCGCGATATCCATTCCCCCAACTTCCTCGACGACCATTTCCCCAACCTCTTGCTATTAAGTCTTCATCGGTTTCATCTGCAATATCAATCCCACTATCCTGTATTGCTTCTGTTAAGCGAGATATACGATTTTCTATGGTTAACTTTTCATTGGATAAAGTACCATGACTTTTGGCAATAGAAGTGGTTAAAGTAGAAACAGCTAAAAGGAAACCGACACAAGTAATTTTTGTTGTAATCCGCAAAATATTATCTCCCTATATAGATGAAAAAAAATAGAAAATAGTTAACAATCAATTCTTTTTTTAATAATTAGTAACGGTTGTAGAAACCACCACCATTACGAAAAGGACTGCGATTAACAAAACCGCCACCACCACTACGATTGGCAAAACCACCCCCTCCACTATTAGCAAAACCGCCACCACCACTACGATTGGCAAACCCTCTTGCTAATAAGTTTTCTTGTTTAGTTGTTGAACTATTGATTGTTTCAATTTCCCGATTTTCTATAGCTTTGGTAATACGAGATAGGCGATATTCGATCTTATTAGATAGATTGTAATCCATAGGTTTTTTCGGACTGGCAGTTGCTGCTGAAACGGTTACAGTAGATACCGCTAACAAGAAACCCATGAAAGTGATTTTATTATTAATTGCCATTATACTTGACCTGATGAGAAAAGACTTTTAAAAAGTGTAGCAAAAAAACGGCTTAATTTCCACTATGATGTTTTAACATTTAGATAACTAATAAAATATTAGCCTAATTCTAATTAGGAAAATAACTGTTAACTGTTTCTCATTTTTTTCCACAGCTTAATATATTGTTCTTCGGATATTTTTGATAAAGGTTCTAAAAATTCACATTTTTCAAAAATAGCTGAGTCAATAAACAATAAAGGATTATTAATAATATCAGGCGAAAGTTCTTGTTTATCCATAGTATTAATAATAGGAGAAGCAGCATCAGCAAACAAAGAAATCAGATTAGCAGCTTGAGGTTGCCAACAAAAATCAAGCCATTGTTGAGCCATTTTTGATAATTCTTTTTGTCCTTCTTTTGCTTTTGGTTTAACCCAAATATCTGACCATATAGAAGTACCAGAAGCAGGAACCACTGCTTTAATATTACGATTTTTAGCCATCAAAGGAATAATCTCATTCGACCATCCCACACTCACCCAAACATCCCCAACAACTAAAGGTTGTAAATAATGTTGATCGCTGTAATATTTAACTTGTTGATTAAGGTTTAAAAGTTTGCTTTTTAATTGAGAAACTTGCTCTAAATTGTTCGTATTGTAAGATTCTCCTAACTCTTTCAAAGTCAACCCAATCACTTCTCTGGGTTGGTTGACCATAGAAATGCGATCGCTCAAACGTTGATCCCATAAATCAGACCAGTCTTGGGGTTGCCAGTCCAGTTTATCAGAGCGATAGGCTATTAATGTGGTTCCCCAACGATAAGGTGCGCCCCAAATTTCCCCGTTTTCCTGTAAATTTCCCTGTTTATCCCGTTTTACCAACTTTTGCCAAACAGAGGGTAAGGTTTGCCAATTTTCAATCTCACTAATATTCAAGGGATCAATTAACTTTTTTGCGATCGCTTCCCCTAACCAAACATCCCCCAAAGTTACAAAATCACTCAAAGAAGGTGGTGGGGGATTAATTACAGGAATTTGCGGTAAATCTGCTAATAAACCTTTTTTTTTCTCATCTTTATCCTGCCAGGTTTCTAGCAACGAAAAGAGTTCCTTTAATTGGCCTTGGGGTTTAAAATCAAGAGACGATCCCGAAGAGATTTGTTGACGAAAAACCCTCAACAATTGAGGAGGAACAGAACCTTTTAACAATAGTACCCGTAAATCGGCACCAGAACTACCACAACTTGATAAAAGATGCGCTAATGCTAAACTTCCTGTGGTGGTGACAAAAGAACGACGGGTCAGCATACAATTTACTTTATTACAGATCAAGCACAAACTCAGTATAACTTGTTTGCAGCTACGCCTTTATGTGTGAAAATAATTAAAAATTCAGCTATTATTTTCACCCAATGATTTGCCATGAAACCCATAAAATATTTTATAGGACTCATACTCTGTTTAGCTATCGCTTTGACTACGGCAGTCAACCCTGCTACTGCTACTGGGGTCTATGACCTGCCGGTATTAGGTCAAGGATCTGATACTTGGATTATTGATCAAGCAGATGCTATTAGTTTGAGCAATGAAAACCGTTTGAGTGGTCAATTAGAAAAATTAGCCACCAACAATGGCACAGAAGTTAGACTGATTGCTGTGCGTCGCTTAGATTACGGTGTGACTATGGAAGGATTAGCGGATGATATTTTCTCTAAATGGTATCCCAGTCCCGAAGAACAGGCTAACCAAGTCATTTTAGTAGTAGATACCTTCACCAATAAAACCGCCCTCCGTCAAGGAGAAGCTACTAAGTCCTTGCTAACCGATGATATTGCTACGAGTGTGGTTAAAGAGACGGTTGCAGTTCCTTTGCGTCAGGGTGCTAAATATAACGAAGCGTTTCTCGAAGCAGGCGATCGCTTGGTGGCTGTTTTAGCAGGAAATCCTGATCCCGGCCCTCCAGCAGTTGAACAGTTGAACATTGAAAGCACTTTCACCAGCGCGGAAGATACGGACGATACTAGCGCAACTATTTGGGTTGTGGTTCTTATGGTTTTGGCCACGGTTATTCCTATGGCTACCTATTTCTGGTATGTGGGTATTCCTGGTCGTTAAAGCCTCAAAAAACTGCTCTTTTAAACTAGGGGTTAACACTGGTTAACCCCTAGTTGTTTTTTTCACAGGTATTATAATTAAACAATCAAAGAAAGATTCTTATTTTTTAAGTAATAACCAAGTAGTTTGATTGATAAAAACAACATTTAATCAGACTTTGAATAACAAAAGGTTTTACGATGTAATCTTGCCAAGTAATGTCGTAATCGACTGTTTTCTTCTTCAACTCTTGTCATATATATTTTACTAATAATCTGGTCACCATCTGGAATAAAATTTGGATAAACTTTGTAGCCATCTGTTATCCAAAAATAACAATTCCAATTTTTGATTTTGTTCCATAATCCTTCAAATGTGTCTGAACTTCTATCTCCAATTACATATTCTAAAGATATTTTAATGGCTCCCACTGCTATGATTAAAGAGTTAACAGTTGTTTCTAATGATAGTGATTTCTTGAGAATTGAAGCATTAAGTTTAGAAAACTGGACACAATTATAAATAGATTTTGATATAATAAAAGATGAAAAATAATTTTAATAATTTATCTCACGAGGTGTAAATATGTTATCAACTGATATACAACAAGAATCAATGATTAAGCGAATTAAAAAAGTCGTGTCTACCTTAATGGAAGAAGATTCTTTATTTAGAGAGGATCTAAATTACTCAGATATAGTGGATCATTTAACTCACTTATTTAATAACAATTTACCTTTTCAGGAATTTAATACTATGTCAGACGAGGAATTAAAACATCATTGCAGCGGAATCATGTCTATAGAAATATTATCAAAAGTTGGAGAAGATTTTACTCCCGAACAAATGAAAAATTTTGATGAAGGTATTAAGCGGAAATAAGAAATTATGAACTATTTATTAGATACTAATATCGTCTCCTTAATTGTTAGACGTGATTTGAATATATTACAGAAAATTAAAGAGGTAAAAAGTCAAAGAAAGGAAATATTTATTAGTTGTATTACTTATTTTGAAATTCAAAGAGGATTTTTAGCAGTTGATGCACCCAAGCAAAGAGCAAGATTTGATAAATTTTGCCAAACTCATACTATCATTTTATTAGATGACTTAGCTATCTTAGAAAAAGCAGCAGAAATTCATGCTAATTTGAGGCTAAGGGGATTACCAATCCAAACCGAAGATATTTTAATTGCCACTACTGCTATGATTAAACAGTTAACAGTTGTTTCTAATGATAGTGATTTCTTGAGAATTGAAGGATTAAGTTTAGAAAATTGGACAAAATAATAAATCAATGTTGAATTAAACAATAACCTATCATCTCTATAACAACGATAGAAGAATTTCCATTACTAAAAATCCTTAATATTTTCTAAATAAATCCCCACAAACCTGTAAGATCGTCTTAATACTTGCCGTTATGTAAAATAGGAAGAACTCACACATGACAGTTGCCAGCGCAATACCAGCATTTTGTCAAGGAATTCAACATTTTGGGGAAAACTTAGCTAACTCTGAACAATACACCACAGAAGCAGCCATAAAATCGGGAAATAAAGCCATTTCCTCCCCTAACGATGCTAAAGCCGTCTTTCAAACCATCTTAGCAGCCGACGCATTACGCTACTTAACCCTACAAACCGCAGCCACCAAACAGTCAGGCCACCCTGGAGGGTTTGCAAGTATCGCTGACACCATTGCAGCTTTAGTGATGCTAGGCCATAAAAATATTCTTACTGAAGTTGGCCACCACGCACCAGGCTTTTACAGTAATATGTTTTTAGACCGTTCCCTAGAAGACATGGGCATTAAAACCGTGCAGCAGATGGGTGAACGGTTTCGAGAGATGCACGGGCTACTAGGACACCTTTCCGGACAAATACCCGGACTTCTCAACCCGGCTGGTCCCTTGGGACAAGGACAACATTTTGCCATGGCCGGTGCCAAGTTACATCCTGGGGTACTTTTCCCCGTCACCATTGGCGATGGTGGGTTAGGGGAACCCTATATTATGAGCAGTTTTGGTCACTTTAATACAGCCTTTCCTCAAGTCACTAACTTCTTACCCATCTTGGTTTGGAACGGTTATTCTCAGGAACACCATAGTATGGTTTCCACCAAAACCAACGAAGAGATGATCGCTTATTGGCAAGGAAACGGTTTTGCTGAGGTCATTTTAGTAAACGCTAAAGACTACGATGACAGCAACCAAGCAGGGGAATATGTGGATAGTACCCAGTTTTCTCTTGCGAAACGGTTAGCCTTTACCCAAGCTATTTTAGAAGCAACAGATAAAGCAGCTAAGTCTGCTTTAGGCGGGACATTAACCGTTCTCATCGTCAAACAACTCAAAGGGGCCGGGGTTCACAAACGGGGCGCAAAATCTCATAATTTATATCCTGGGGATAACTTAGAAAAAGACTATATCGTTAGTGCCTTGAAAGAACGCGCTTTATCACCTGAAGCTTGGCAACTGGTTCGCACCAACTTTGAACGGTCCGCTGGTGGTCCTGCGTCTCATAATGTGGTCACAGAAAAAGTGTTACCCTTGCCAGAGTTGGGAGAGTTACCCTTAACAGAATATGAGGTACATGGGGATAAAAAAGTTGCTACCACTGCTATGGGTGAGTTAGTGGTTCATGTGGGACAAAAAGACCCTAACTTTGTCATTGCCAATGCTGACGGGAATGCTGCTTCTGGGATTAATAATATCAATATTGGTTTAAAAATTGTTCATCCTACGGTTGATGATCTTTATTTTCAAGGGCCAGGAGGACAGGTTTATGAGCCTTTAAGTGAAGATGCTTGTTCTGGTTTAGCTGCTGGTTTGGCTTTATTTGGATCAAGGACTTTATGGTGTTCTTATGAGTCTTTTGCTATTAATGGTTTACCTATCTGGCAAACAGTGACTCAAGCAATGGCTGAGTTACGTCGTCCCACTCCTTCTACTATTACTTTGTTTACTGCCGGTGCATTAGAACAAGGGCGTAATGGTTGGACTCATCAACGGCCAGAAATTGAAAATTATTTTGCTGGAATGATGAGAAATGGTAACATCTTTCCTCTCTTTCCTTGCGATGCTAATAGTATTCAGGTTTGTTATGATTGGGCGGTTAAAACCAGTAATAAAGGGATTACTATTACTGCCAGTAAGTCACCCTTACCTATTCGCACAACCTTAGAACAAACTCGTCAAGGTTTACAGGATGGGGGCATCGTTTTACACGACAGTGAAGGTAAGAAAAAAGTTGTTTTTGCTGTCATTGGTGACATGACTTTAATTCCTGTGTTTGATGCTGCTTTACATTTAGAAAGTGAGGGTATTGGGGTAAGAATTGTTTCTATTATTAGTCCCCGTCGTTTATACCGTCCCCATGATGTTGCTTGGGAAACTTGCAGCGAAAAGGATAGTCATTTCTTGGATGAGCAAGGGTTTGAAAAACTGTTTGGTGGTGACGCTTTAATTGGGGTAACTGGTGGAACTTCTGCTATGTTAGAACCTGTGATTTTACGTAGTAATAGTAAGCGTGATACCTTCGCTTGGAAACGAGGAGAAACAGCCTCTAGTGCAGGACAAGTTATGGAATTTAATGGTTTAACCGCAGACGCTTTAAGTAAGCGCGCCAGTGAATTATTAGCCTAATATTGTAGGGTGGGCATTGCCCACCTTAATTATCATATAGAATCAAAAAATGGTAGTTAAATAACTTATTATAATGACTCAAGAGACAATCAATGAAAATTCTTCTGCTTGGATTAGAAAACTTTAGAGGATTTCAAAAAACAAGTTTTTTTTTATCGTCACAATTCACTGTATTTATTGGAGATAATTGTACAGGAAAAACAGCTTTATTAGATGCTTTAGCTATTGGTATAGGAAGTTTATTTCTGGGTTTTAAAAATGTTGATTCTCGCCATATTAAAGATGATGAAGTTCATAGAATAAGTTATCAAAAAGATCAAATACCAACCCTAGAACCTCAATATCCTGTGAAAATTTATTGTCTGGGTTCAATTGATAAACACTACACTGATTTATTGGATACAAATTTTGATAAGATTTTTTGGACAAGGGAATTAACAAATAAAGGAGGAAAAACAACTCGAAAACAAGCAAATGATTTGATTAATTTATCTAAGAAAATTCAACAAAAAGTGAATCAAGGGGAAGATATTATTCTTCCAGTTATTGCTTATTATAGTACAGGAAGACTTTGGTTACAAAAAAGAAATAGAAACCTAAAAACTTTAAAACCTGACTCAAGAATGAGAGGTTATATTGATTGTTTAGATGCTGCATCTAATCCACATTTGATGTTAAGTTGGTTTAAAACAATGGAAATAGCTGGTATCCAACAAGGAGAACCAATTAGAGTTTTAACAGCCGTCAAAAAAGCGATTGCTGATTGTGTTTATTATTGGAACAATGCAAAATATGATATATTAGAAGATGATTTAATAATCACCTCCAAGGATGGTAATTTACTCCCTTTTAGAATGTTAAGTGATGGGGTTCGGAGTATGTTAGGAATGGTTGCTGATATTGCTTATCGTACAGCAGTTTTAAATCCTCAATTAGGGGAGCAAGCAGCAACAGAAACTCCTGGAATTGTTTTAATAGATGAAATAGATTTACACTTACATCCAAAATGGCAAAGAAGAGTAGTTGATGATTTAAAAAGAACATTTCCCAAGATTCAATTTATTGCCACAACCCATTCTCCTTTTATCATACAATCTCTTAAAGAAGGGGAATTAATCAACTTAGATAAACCTGAAGAAATGGAAGAATATGAAAACAAAAGTATTGAAGATATTGGCGAAAATGTTATGGGAATTGAGAATATACAAAGAAGTGAAAAATATCAAGAAATGATGCGAGTTGCCGAAGAATATTATAAGGTTCTCCAAGAAGCTAAAAACAGCAATTCTCAACAAGTAAAGCAGTTAAAACAGAAACTAGATGAATTAATTGAACCCTATAGTGATGATGTCGCTTATCATGCTTTTTTAAAGATGGAACGTCAAGCAGCCGGTTTAGGAGATAGTCAGGAATGAGACCACTTATTCGAGGGGAAAAACCTAACAATAAAGATTTTCAAAATTACGGAGAAGCTAAACCTTATCTTATAGAGAATATAGGCAAATACTGCTCTTATTGTGAGATCAAACTCAATCACTCATCAGCAGAAGTTGAACATATTAAACCCAAAAAAGACTATCCTTCTCTTAAACTGAAATGGAAAAATTTTCTCTTAGCTTGTAAAAATTGTAATACAATCAAAGGCAAAACCGATATTAATCTATCTGACTATTTTTGGTGTGACCTTGATAATACATTTCGAGCATTCACTTATAGTAATGGTTTTATCAAAATTAATGATAATTTAACTGAAAGAGAGCAAGAAATTGCCAAAAATACGATTGAGTTAACTGGACTTGATAGAGTACCAGGACACCCTAAGCATTCACGTAAAGATACAAGATGGAAAGAACGTCAAGATAAATGGGGAATAGCAGAAAAGTCTTATAATAATCTTCAACAAAATGATACTGAATCCTTACGAGAAATGATTGTTGTCCTGGCTGTAGAAAGTGGGTTTTGGTCAATTTGGATGACTGTATTTAGTGATGATAAAAATATGCTCGAAAGATTTATCAAAGCGTTTCCAGGAACTTGTAAAGATTGTTTTGATCAAGATTTTAATACAGTTCCTCGTCCTGGAGGTGCTTTATAATGATATTGTGCTAAAAATTTATTAGGTTTTTTATGAATATAGAGACATTTAAAATAATAATATTAATGATTTTTAGTTTTTATTTTTCTATCTTTCAAAGAGAAGTAATTATTAATTGTTAATTACGAGTAGTGGAGGGGGCAGATATATCCCGTCGTGAGTCGGGAAACTCCACCCATGATTTGTTATTTGGGTGGGGAATATATTAGCGACGAATGCCAAGACGTTTAATCAAAGCTTCATAACGATTGGCATCTTTGCCCTTGATATAGGCTAATAATCGGCGACGACGGCCAATCATTTTCAAGAGTCCTCTACGTGAAGCATGATCCTTGGGATTTTGCTTAAGATGATCCGTCAATTGGGTAATGCGTTTAGTGAGGATAGCGACTTGTAAATCGGCTGAACCGGTGTCGGTTTCGTGAACCTGATATTCACTAATCAGGGTTTGCTTTTCATTAGCGGTTAAACTCATAAAAATAATTGAATAAATACTCCAACCTCTTATAATATCATGTATTTCCTAATTTAACTACCATCACCAGTCTTGATTATTAATCTTGGATGAAATCTGAAAAAAATTAGTGCATAAGTTAATCTTGGAGTCTAAACTAAAGAAAGATTGACTCGTGGCAAGTCCAGATGAGCCTCTGCATTAACCCTCAATGTTCTAATCCTGATAACCAGGACACATCCCTATTTTGCCAAAGCTGTGGCTCGGAGTTACTGCTTGACGGACGCTATCGTGTCCTTAAAGAGCTAGGTGGTGGCGGTTTTGGTAAAACCTATGAAGTACAGGATAGTAACCCCCAAAACTCCGATAGTAACAAACCCATTAATAAAGTTCTTAAAGTTCTTCTCCATAATCATCCTAAGTATGTTGAACTCTTTGAAAGAGAAGTCCATGTTTTGAGTCGTCTTCACCATCCAGGGATTCCTCAGATTGAACGGGATGCTCATTTCACCTTTTTCGTAAAAAATGGTAATACGCCCCTGTACTGTTTAGTGATGGAAAAAATAGAGGGGCTAAATTTGAGGCAGTATATTGCTCAGCGAGGTAACTGTATTTCCCAAAAGATGGCCATTGAATGGTTGATGCAGTTATTACGAATTTTAGAAGAGATCCATCATCATAACTTTTTTCATCGTGACATTAAGCCTTCCAATATCATGTTGCGTTCTACGGGACAATTGGTTTTAATCGATTTTGGCACCGCTCGGGAGGTTACAGAGACTTATTTATCAAAACAATCAAGTGGAGAGGTCACAGGGCTATTTTCGGCGGGCTATAGCCCCATTGAACAGTTGAATGGTCAGGCGGTTCCTCAGTCAGATTTTTTTGCTTTAGGACGGACCCTTGTTTATTTGTTAACAGGAAAACATCCCAGTGAATTATATGATTCCCGTCTTGATTGCTTAAACTGGCGAGAGATTGTTCCTGAGTTATCACCTGAGTTTGGTGATGTGGTTGATCAAATTATGGCACGCTTGCCCAATCAACGTCCTTCCTCGGCTCAGACTATTCTCAATGAGTTAGAGAATATTTATCATGATCTGTATGGTTCAGATAACTTTCTGGATACTTTTTCTCCCAATACAGTTAAGGAAAATACTGATGATATGCCAACTCGTGTAGCACCTCCTAATACACCTTTACCTTTGCCTCCTAAACCCACATCTTTTTCCTTTAGTGAAACTGAGGAAAAGATTGACCCTAGTTTTGTTGAACAGTGTCAAACAGAATTAGCTGATTTAATTGGCCCAATGGCTTCTTTACTCTGTCAAAAAACAGTTAAGAAAAATCCTAATATTTCTCCCAAGGATTTTGTCAACTTCTTAGCTAGTAAAATTCCTGATCCTGACAAAGCAGACGATTTTAAACAAAAATTATTACGTTAAGTTTTTATTTATATCATGTTAACATCCACAGATTTCACGGGGTTAATTAATCGACGTTTTTTTTATAACTTTTTACCCATTCCCGCCACGAATCAAATTTTATTAGGCAGCCAAGCTCCTGATTTTAGGTTACCAGATATTACTAACAACCTAACGGTTAGATTAGGTGATTATTTTCAGCAAAAACCGGTTATTTTAGCTTTTACTCGTATCTTTACAGAAAAGCAATATTGTCCTTTTTGTTATCCTCATATTCTTGAACTCAATAAGTATTATGAAAGATTTGTTGAGCGTGGAGTAGAGATTTTAATGATTACCAGTACCGATGCCAAACAAAGTCAAATTGTAGTAAGAGATTTGGGCTTAAAAATGCCTTTATTGAGTAATCCAGATTGTCGGGTATTTCGGATGTATCATACCGGTCAAGCTTTAGGCGCACCGCTTCCAGCACAGTTTGTATTAGATAAAACAGGAAAAATACAGTACAAACATTTATTTTCTTTTATAGATCATAACGCTAGTGTTGATCAATTGTTGCTAAAAATTTCCTGATCTAAGAATTGATTAATTTTTCAAAGATATCCTTTTGAAACTCATCATCAAAGAAATCTAATAATTTTTGTCTCATAGAATTTAATATTTTTTCAACAATGGAATCAATGTCACAAAAATCTGGGCTAATAGTTAGATTAATTTCAGGTAAATGGTTAATATTTTCCTGATCTTTTAAAATATTCGCACCAACAAGATTAGTGATGCAAGAATTAACTGATTTTAGTTCATACTCAATATTCTCCTGATCCAGATAGTTACATAAAAAATCTCGATTTATGAAAGGTTCTTCAAGTTCAAAAATTATAGAAATAATCTTATATTGTTCATGCTGATTCAACATTCTAAATTTTGGCTTTCCTGTAGCTAAAATTGCCGAGTAATTATCAGGAGAATGAATATAAGTCTCATCTAAATCAGGCAATCTCTCTAATTCGTTTAGAGATAAACTCCGATATGTAATAGAGGTAGTATTATTGGTTGATCTTGAAACTCCAAGTTGTGTATCAACAGTAATATACTGTAAGAATTCTACGAATTTACCAAAACCAGCCAAGCGTGGATCAAAGTTTTCAATTCCAAACTTAAAAGCTTCTTTGACTACTGATAGACTAATTCCTTTTTTTCCAAGATTTTTTATTGATTCATTATCATTAGTCAGCCAATCAATAATACGTTTTGACTGTTCAATAATTTCATTGACATCTTCGGTAGATAGACGATCTAAATCATTAGTCATTCTCTTTACAGTCTGATTAGTAATTTTCAAGTTCAGTAATAAATCTTCGTTACCATCTAAGTTTTGTAAGTTATGTTTATCATTATCTCTAAAAAATACTTTTACTTCATTATTAGGCATTAATCTAGCAACAACAGGCAAATCTTCAGTGATAATTTTAAAAAAGTCAATAAATTTTAAAATCCCTATGCTAGATGGATTAAAATTTTCAATTCTACATTTTAGAACTTCTCTAATTATTGATAAATTTATTCCCTGATTATTCAGGTGTTTCATATATTCTGGATCATGAATTAACCATTCAATTATTTTTGTAGAATGTTGAATGATTTCAGATTTATCTTTACTTGATAAGAAAGGAATAAACCGAGAAGCTTTTATAGCAATTGAGTTATTTCCACCATTTTTTTTATTTAATTTACTAGCAAATATTGTATCATTAACAGGTTCTTCTAGAGGAATAAATAAATCACATACAGATTCAAATATTTGATTAGTAGATGATTTATAAGCACAGCCTATTACTTTTTTTCCGCACTCATGTAGCTTTTTACCTAAAGCAGAAAAACCACCATCACCAGAAACAATAACAAAGAGATCAAGCCAAGGTCTAACATAAGCCAAATCTATTGCATCAACAGCTAATTGAATATCAGCAGCATTTTTTTTCTGATTTCTTGATAAGCCGAAGATTTGAATAGGTTCAATACCAAGTTCACTGATTTCTTTTGCCATTACATTGAGACGAGAATCACTCCAATTAGCATATGCCCTTTGAACTCCAATTCCATTTATAAGATTAGAACTTTTGATTTTTTCTAGTATTTCTTTTAAAGATACATTACTAGCCATTATCTCTGCTTGTTTATACCCATAAATAAGATTCTCGATATCATAAAATATAGCGGTATTTTGCACAATTAAATTCCTCTATAACTTCATATACAAATTTGTTGCTAAGGGGGATGTTAACGAAGTCAGAAGTCAGAAGTCAGAAGTCAGAAGTTGTTTTTGAAACAGAGATTTATCCTCCGCTTCAAAAACTATGCGCCTTAAAAGGCGGGGTTTTAGACCCAACTATTTTCGATAATCCCTGATTGTCTCATAGACTAACCATAATTGCAACATTAACTAACCTGAGTTCGATAATAGGAAGATTTATAGACAACTCATCACAATGAGAAGTTTCAAACACTAATTATTTTATTAAAAACGTAGGGGTAAACGGCCGTTTACCCCTACACTGAACTCCGAATTCCGAACTCCGAAATCAGGTAACTATTATTCGTTTATTTATTTTCTAATCGACGACTTAATAAGGACATAGAATAACAAAATAGCCAATAAATAGCTGCAACAAAGATATAAACCTCTCCATAACGACCGATAAATTTCGGGTTAGCTAAAATAGACTGAGAAATCCCTAATAGATCAACTAATCCTACAATGGCTAATAAGGAAGTATCCTTAAAAAGACTAATAAATTGACCAACAATAGTAGGAATAACCACTCTTAATGCTTGGGGTAATACTACGAAAATTAAGACAAAAAAACCATTTAATCCCAATGCTTTCGCTGCTTCTGTTTGTCCTTTGGGAACTGATTGTAAACCCCCTCTAACATTTTCTGCTAAGTAAGCAGCACTAAATAATGTGAACCCGGCAATAGCTCTAATAACCCGTTGAATTCGCATATCTTGAGGTAAAATTAACGGTAACATTACCTGTGCCATAAAAAGTATCCCAATTAAAGGTAAACCTCTAATTAATTCGATATAGGCAATAGATAACCAGCGAATAAAGGGTAAAGCACTTTGTCTTCCTAATGCTAATAGAACACCAAAAGGAAAAGATAAAACAATACTAATAATGGCCACAAAAAGTGTTAAAATTAAGCCACTAAAATCATCCAATCTAACAGGCCGTAAAAAGAAAGCTCCTTGTAATAATCCTAACAAAAAAAAGAAAGTTAATCCCCAAATCAAGGATAACCAATTACTAAAATCAGGTAATTTTCTACTGATTTTTTGACCCATTATAGCGAATGTTACAAATAAGATTAAAATCACTAATAACTTAGCACTAGAAACTAAACTAATAGGAATCGCTAATAATGCTAAAATAACAGAAATGAAACCTAAAAAGATTAATATTATTGGGTTGAATAAATTATTATAATGTGTTATCAAACCCCAAGAAAAACCAATTAAACTAAAAATAATGGCTAAACTTGTCCAAGCTCTCCATAATAAACTAACTGGATATTGACCAACAAAAAATAAGCGTAAATTAGCGGTAATAACGCCCCACTGTGCCTGAAATATCGCCCAAGAAATTAAACTCGAACCAACCCAAAATATAAAAACTAAACTAACTAAAGTAAGAAGACTATTAAACCAGTTACTAAAAAGATTCTTTTTTATCCAATTTATAGAACTCTGACTATTAGAAAAGACAAGAGACATAATAATTCTTTAATCCATTCAATCTCCTCAATATAATAAAAAACTTTGTAAAAATCAAGGTATGATTGATAATCTTGAAAAAAATTAAATTATAAATTTGTAAAAACTGGAGTAAAGTATGACATATTATATTATAGTTATAAGTTTATGACATGAGAAAATAATGCTATATTTTTTTCGTCAGATATTACGCAATGAATGGTATTTTGTTTTCTTAATGGGTTTACTAAGTAGGGGCCTTATAATTATTACAATGATGATTATTTCACCCTTGCTTCATATCGGATTAGAGAATGATCGGGTTGATTTTGGGTGGGAAGTATTTTCAGCTTGGGATAGTATTTTATACCAACAAATCGCAACTAATAGTTATGATACCTCAGATAGTCAACCGGGTTCCAATGTTGCATTTTTCCCATTATTTCCTTTGTTAATTAGATTGGGTACAGCAGTAGGATTGCCTTCTAATTTTGTAGGAATTATAGTGAATAATATTGCATTTTTTGTTACTCTATTTGTTGTTTATATTTGGATTAAAAAAAGCAATAGTGATTTAGCTGCTCGTTGGGTTGTTGCTATTTTGGCTTGGTGTCCCTTATCTATTTTTGGTACAGTTATCTATACAGAAGGAGTATTTTTACTATTTAGTAGTTTAGCCTTATTTAGCCTGCATTATTCATGAAGAAAAAACAAAACCTAAAAAATAAGAAATTGGCATCAAAAATTATTTTTTATGAAATGGATTTTTTAAAAATCGTGAATTCGGCTAATTCAATCACTAAAAACTAGCGAAAAAG